>JAFQHF010000192.1 GCA_017398105.1 Oscillospiraceae bacterium
AAGTCGTGCAGTTATCACAAAGCTGGTGACTGGGCAGACGGTGCTTACCCCTTGTATTATGAATTGCAACTGCGCTATTACTTGGCAGTTGCGGATGTTCAGATTGGTGACTTCTCCGCCCTTTGGGGCAATAACCCGGATAATGATTTGGCTACACCCAGTCTGGTGCGGGATAAAGAGAAGGAAGATATGATATTTGACCGTCTGGACCGTTGGATCTGGAGCTTGGAGAATGACAAACCGCCCACGATGGCAGGCATCCCGACGAAGCTTGCCTTGGATTCGTTGGCGAAGATCTACACCTCCAGTAAACCCGGTTTGCCTACGATTGAATTCTCTACGAAGCAGGAACGGCATTTACGCTCGATCCTTGCAATTCAGGGGCAGATCGACGATCACAATGCTGAGATCGCAAGACTCAGGGAAAGGATGGAAGCGCACAGCGCGAAAATTATTGAAGTAATGAAGGATCATGAGCATGGCGTTTTGGAAACGACTGCCGATAAGATCCTTATTGATTTTGTAACAAAACCCAGTGTTCGTACAGACACCAAAAAGCTTAAAAAAGACTTTCCTAGTGTTTACGCAGCAGTGACTAACACATCGGAAAGCCGCAGGCTAAAGGTATCTGTGCAACCGCTATGATAAGGAGATTGATTATGAATCAGAAAATCTATTCAGAGGGATGGGAGCGTAAGCTTCTGGAACAGTTCACCGCTAAGAATCGGGATCGGAAGAAAGCGTATATCTGCTCTCCGTTACGGGCAGAAACCGCAAAAGATCTGCTTATGAACATTGAGCGTGCAAGAGCTTATATGCTTTACGCTTATGAGAAGATGGGCGTTGTTGCCCGAGCACCTCATGCGTATCTGCCGATGCTTTTGGATGACGGAATCCCTGCCGAAAGGGCGATTGCACTGCAGTTTGGCCAACGGCTGCTGGAAAACAGTGATGTGCTGCTGGTGTGCGGAAATACGCTGTCGCACGGTATGAGATCCGAAATCAACCATGCTCTGTCGTTGGGTATTCCGGTAATTGCTTTCAATCAAGATCTGTATATAGACTTGAAACAGATGGCAGACAAGGAACATCCTGCAATGAGTAAGAAGGTGATCCTGCAGCAGGAGCATTTTACCATGGGCTTTACCAATCCGGTGGTATTTGTCAATGCCATGGAGGAAAAGCCATGAAAACCTTCTACCAAAAGGTTGATCTGTCCTCCCGGTCTGAAATGATCCAATTTCTTCTTCGTCATCTTCGGTATGACACTATGAACTCCTGGAATCGATCCACATCGTATGCTTGTAATTTGAAACTGCACAGTCTTGGGCTGGATGCAGTTACACTGAATAAGCTCTACGATATGCTCGACACCCAGGAGTTTTTTGATTCCCAACAGTTGTTGCGGCAGCAGTTCGGTGCAGAGCATCAATTCCGCTGGCAAGCTGCCATGAATGGCAGGAACGGTGGATACCTGGTTTTATATCAGGGAGAACTGCGTACAGACCGGAATGGCAACAAAGAAGTTGTGTGTTTTCCCGGACGCAGCACAGATGATGGAGAAGACTTCGAAGATTGGACGACTTATGAGATCCGCAGCAGAGTAAGGCTTGTACAAAGCTTTGATAAGCTTGCGGATGCACTGGTCAAGCAGGCTGTGGAGATGGCAAAGCAATTCACAGTAGCGGAAGAACAGTACTTTGTTCCCCAAGTGAGAAAAGTCCTGGTCCCCATCACATAAGGGGGTAGGATATGCTTTGTCAATTTGAACGGATCATCTATCCGCGGGATACACGCAGCATTGGTGCCGATAGCTTCATGATCGTTTCTTACAAGCCTTGTGAGAAGATCAAAGACAGTTCCGGCAACAAAATTGCTCATGTGAAGGCAGTAGGATATTGCCTTCCTACGGCGGAAGGTCTCTGCTTTAATCTGCATGGGCATTGGTCCAAAAGTGACAAGCACGGTTTACAGTTTGAGGTGGAACGGTATGAGGAGATCATTATTCCCAATAAGGAAAATATCATCGCATACCTTTCTTCCGGACAGATCAAGTACATTGGTCCTGCCATGGCGCAGAAGATCTACGATGCCTTTGGAGACCAGACCTTGGAGATCCTGGATAAAGAACCGGAAAAACTGCTGTCTATAAAAGGTATCAGTACAAAGCGGCTGGAGGTGATTTGTGAGTCATATACAGCAAATCGCGCCGCCCGGGATGTGATTGCCTTTCTGACACCCTACGGTATCACACCCAACAGAGCTGTACAGTTATTTAAAGAGTACCGTGACAAGACTATCACAACAGTACGGGCAAATCCCTATAAGCTATCTGATTTGGACGGTGTAGGCTTTATTACAGCAGATAAGATCGCCAAGAACCTGGGCGTACACCCATTATCCACTGACCGAGTGGACTCCGGCATCCTGCATACATTGCAGCAAGCTGAGAATATGGGCCATCTGTGTATGGAGAAGCACGCCTTTATCAAGGAATGCTTAAAGCTGCTGGATACCCCAGGCCTTACAGAGGATATGGTTGCGAACCGTGCTGTCAGACTGGTTTACAGCGGAAAGCTGAGCTGTTATCAGGAGATGATTTTCCGGACAGAAGCAGCAAACGCTGAAATACACCTGGTGGAGAAGATCAAGTTACTGTTAAACAGCGGTTTCTCCTGCTCGTATTCGGATCTGGATGCAGAAATCAATGCGGAGGAGATTTCTCTGAAGCTAAGACTTGCGCCTGAACAGAGAGCAGCAGTAAAAATGGCATTGTCAAGCAGCATTGCGGTGATCACCGGCGGCCCGGGGACGGGGAAGACGCTCATTCAGCGTGCAATCCTGGACATCTACCGAAAGAACTACCCGGAAAACCAGATTTGCTGCTGTGCTCCGACTGGACAGGCATCCTCAAAGATGCGGCAGTCCACCGGAAATAAGGCATCTACGATCCATAAGGCATTAAATATCCGAACAGGAGACCTGACATACAGCACGCCCCAACCGCTCACTGCGGATCTTGTGCTTGTGGATGAGGTCTCAATGCTGGATATTTATTTGGCAGGACACCTGTTTGATGCATTGAAACCAGGTGGTCAGATCATTCTGATCGGTGATGCGGACCAGCTTCCTTCTGTGGGGCCAGGTGCATTCCTTAGAGAGCTGGTTGTCAGCGAGCGGCTGCCGGTTGTCAGACTGGACCGCGTCTTCCGACAGAGCGCAGGCAGTCGCATTGCAATTAATGCCCGTCTGATCCGGCATGGCAATGTGGGTCTGGAGTATGGCCCGGATTTTAATTTCCATAATTCTGGTGATCTTGAAGAGTCAGCAAGAATCATTGCAGATCTTTTTGAAAGGGATGTGCGTAAGTACGGTGTGCAAAGCGTCGCAGTATTGACGCCACTTCGCAAGAAGACCCCTACCGGAAAGGATAGTTTGAATCCGGTCCTGCGTGACAGAGTTAACCCACCGGCACCAGGGAAACCTGAGGTCACAAGAGGGGAGAAACTGTTTCGGCTCGGAGATAAGGTGATGCAGAACAAGAATCACGGTGATGTGTGCAATGGTGATATCGGATATATAACCGGTATTACATTTAACGGCTCAGATCCAATCATCGAAGTTGACTTTGGTGAGGAGCGAGTCGTGAAATACGACCATATGGCTCTTGAAATGCTGGATCTTGGATATGCCCTTACGGTACACAAATCGCAAGGCGCTGAATACAAGTCCGTTATCATCAGTCTGCAATGCGCCCATACGATCATGCTTACCAGGACACTTGTTTATACCGCCATTACCCGCGGCAAAGAAAAAGATACCATTGTCGGTGAACGCAAAGCACTTTGTATTGCGATTAAGCGTGCCGACAGAGAGAAACGTGGCACCTGCCTGGCTCGTCGCCTGCAGGAATCTATACCGATTGAAAGGAAAATGACATATGGCAACCCCCAACCTTCTTACAACCTATATGCAGAAGCAGACACAGCTCAACCAGCTGGCAAATCAGAACCGACTGGGTGGAGAGGGCCTTCTGGTGATGCAGGAGGTCAATTACCGGATCTGTGTTCTGGAGACCTTCCGTTTATTTTCCCAGACTGCTCCTTCTACAGCTGAGATGGGTGCAATCTCTTATCACTATTCTCTGGTGAATTCCTATATCCAGTTCCTGCTGTCGGAACGCAAGTTTGGTCCCAAGACCAACCAGGAGGGACAAAGACGACGCGAAACTGCTTACGAGGCACTTTCCCGTGCTGTAGCAGACCATCGCGCACGGTTTTCCAACTACCGTCCCAGCAGTCCCGATCAGTTTCGGAGTGATATTTGCAATCTTATCAGTACCGTATTAAACCTGTGGGTGTCCTATCGAGATACCTATATCAATCTTTATGAGGAGGCAAAGAAATGAGTCAAAATGCAAGTAACGATAAGCAGGTAATGCTTACTATGATCGATGGGATCAACAAGGTCGAAGGGTTCGATCCCTATCCATTGGCGATTGATATCGCAGATCTGAATTCTTCCGAGACTCGGAAACATCTTCCTGTGGTCGTGCAGATCGCATGGTTTCGTCTGAAATATCCGGAAGGCAAGATCTCCACAACAGTAACCAGAGATCAGGATTACTATGTTGCTACCTCCCGCGTGTATCCAAGCTATAAGGATGGCGCTGATGCTTACCTGGCTGAGGGCACGGCGGCGAGAAAATACAACGCTGAAATGCCCAGTGTGAATCCCAGAGAGTGGGCGCAGACTGCTTCTGTCGGTATTGCACTCAGAAATGCCGGCTTTGGCCTTCAGTTCGCCCTGGCCGGCGAGGATATTGAACCTACGCCGCTTTATTCCGGAGCGGACAAGCCTGCTGATTCCTCCGGCGCAGTTAGCAGTGCAGAGGTAAATGCAGAAGAGTATTCTGCTGCAGAACCTCCCGCACCGCCTGTTGAACTGACGATGGAGGAAAAGTATGCGCGTGCACTGATGGTGCCTTGCCCGATCACCAAATACAGTGGCAAAACACTGGGTGAAGTCGTTACATTCGATCCCAGAGCAATCCGGTGGTGTGCTGAAAGCTTCCAAGGTGACCCGGCGGTATCTGATGCTGCCAAGGTAATCATTGAGTATGCGGTTCAGCAGGCGACACCCTGAGTGAAGTCATAACAGAGGGGACGGCATTCCTGCCGTCCCCGGAAAGGAGGAATTATGGAACTGTTTCGAATGACGGATATCATTCCGTTGCTTGGAATTCAGGATCCTCCAGCCAGCAGAGGCTCGTACAACATCCCTTGTATCTGTTGTGATGAAAAACCCAGAGATCGCCATATGAACATTAACATCCGCAAGGATGTCTTCCGCTGTGCCAAATGTGGTGTATCCGGCGGCGTTTTTGCCCTGTACTCCCTTTACACCGGTGTCCCGCAGGATCGGGTCCGAAAGGAGCTGATCAATCGAATCGGCAGACCGACCATTGTTTCTCCTCAGAAGAGAAAACCAATCCCAGTGGATCTCCCGGAGGAATGTCCGCTGACCGATGTGGAAACGCGGCACAATACCTATACAGCACTCTTATCAAAACTGTCATTAGCCAGTGATCATAAGGAAAACCTTCTGAACCGTGGATTGACAGAGGAGGAAATCAAGGTTCTGCAATACAAGTCTTCTCCGGTCGTAGGGCATACAGCTCTGGCTAAGCAGCTCCAGTCTGAAGGCTATTATTTGGCCGGAGTACCAGGCTTTTATCGAAATGAATCTGGTAGTTGGACTCTGTACCACAAATACCGTGGGATCTATGTGCCCGTTCGAGATATGAATGGCATGATCCAAGGCATTCAGATTCGGTTGGACAAGGCGGATAAACGCAAATTCCGTTGGGTAACCAGCCGGGATATGCAGGATGGTGCTGCCGCACTGGTATGGCCACATATTGCTGGCCCAGTGCGTCCCACTATGCTGCTGACTGAGGGACCTATGAAGGCCGACATCATCTTTAGGATGACTGGTCTGAGTGTGATAGCAGTTCCGGGCGTAGATTCATTGACACAGCTTGAGGAAGTAATTCCGGTGCTCCAAGATGCAGGACTCAGAGAGATTAAAACTGCGTTCGATATGGACTACTCAAAAAATCACAATGTTACGAAGAGTTATGCGAAACTTACCGCATTGCTCGAAAGAATGGGACTCCGATATGGTACCTACATATGGGATCCCAGATTCAAAGGATTGGACGATTACATCTGGGAGTATTGCTTCCAGAAGGAACGGCCATTATAGCAACCCGAAGGGCGGAGCATTATGCTTCGCCTTTCTTTTTTGCGCATTTTCAAATAAAATGCGTTTTTTGGTTGTAAATGCGTATTCCAAATCGTGTAATTAGTTGTACTAAAAATAAACTGGAGGTATCCCACTATGTTAATTGCAATTGATCATGGCAACTATGCCATCAAGACCCCGCGCTTTTCTTTTGTTGCCGGCCTTGCCGAGCACAAGACTCGTCCGCCCCTTGCTGAAGAGGTCATTGAATATGATGGCAGCTTCTGGACGCTGACAAGTCGCCGGCTACCGTATATGCGTGACAAGACCAGAGACGAGCACTATTTCCTTTTGACACTGTTTGCTATCGCGAAGGAACTGGAGGCATATGGACGGTATACACCGGTTGAGAACATCGAACTTGCTGTGGGCTTGCCGCCCGAGCACTATGGTGTTCTGAAAGACAAGTTTGCTTCCTACTTCAAGCGCGACGGCATTATTCGCTTTACTTATAATGATAAGCCCTACTGCATCCGGATTGGCCGTGTCATGGTATTTCCGCAGGCTTATGCTGCTGTTGTTCCGCAGAGTAGCATGGTGGTCAACACGCTCAGAGTGTTTGTGGTTGACATCGGTGGTTATACCACGGATGTGCTGCTGTTGTGTAATGGCAAGCCTGATCTGCAGTATTGCAGATCCCTGGAGACCGGTACGATCACCATGAACAACGAGATCGTTCGTAAAGTCGGTGCTCTTCACGATATGCGCATTGAAGATGAACATATCCGGGCAGTCCTGAATGGTGAAAGCACAATCCTGCCCAGCGAAGTGATTGAGACGATCAAGGCTGAAACAGGGAAGCATGCCAAGGTTATTTTGGATCAGTTAAGAGAATTGCAGGTCGATCTGAGATCTAACCCTGCAGTCTTCATCGGTGGTGGCAGTGTGCTGCTTAGACCGTTCCTGGAAGGTTCCCCTATGGTTGCAAAGGCGGATTTTGTGGAGTCTTCCAACGCCAATGCGCTGGGCTATGAAATGCTTGCCAGGGCAGCTATTCGCTCTGCCGGGGCAGGTGGTGTTGCATGAGGACACAATGCGGTTACCGCTTTTCACTTCAATTTGCCGCTGAAACTGAGGAACAGATCCGAGCAGGTGAGTTCCTAGAGCGAATGGGAAACCGCAAGAGTGCAATTGTTGTAAATGCTATTTCCCATTATCTTGATGCAAATCCCGAGTTGTCTGCATCAAATACAGAAGTGAAAATACAAGTGAACTCTCCTGTCAAGAAGGCTGAAATCGAAGCTTTGATTCGGTCAATTATTGAAGAGCGTTTGGGAGCAATGCCGTCAGTTA
>JAFQHF010000193.1 GCA_017398105.1 Oscillospiraceae bacterium
AACGACTTCACTGCATGACACCTATGGAATTTCATTATGCCTATGCGGCATGAGAAATTCCCACCCTGCTGCACAGCAGGGTGGGATCACACAACAGAATATTTTGTTTTTTCTACTGTCTACTTGACAGGGGGCACTTCAGTTCGCCCTTTGAGGTCTATTTTTTTGCGCATAGAGGCCAAAAACTTTATAAAATACGTGAAATCTATCAATAAAATTCTGGTTTTATCATCATGTTCATTTTCCTTTGCAGCCAATGAACTGAGCGAAAAATGGTTTAACCCATGACATAGAGTATTTCCCAATCCTTGTTTTAGGGGAATATTTGGGAAAATACATGTTCAGAATTTCAACTGATTTAAGTATATGCAGGTACATGAAAAGGCGCCTTACTGCTTCCGTTCTTTACAGACAATACCATTTCAGTACCAATACGTCAAATTGTTAGCAGTGCATTGGGGAATAATCATAAATGCGGAAAAAGGCATTCCGAGCATTTTTGAATTTCGCACTTGTTTTATTCATCATTTGCTGTCAGCTCCTGTAAGACACGCTGGGTTTGCCGCAGACTGTAGTTTAACGGAAGGCCGTCTGGCTGACACTGGTGATGGTTTGATCCGGACATTCGTATCGGATGTAGTACAGCAGCCTTTCCCGCAAATCAGAAAAACCAACCAATTCCATAGATGTTCCGGCAAACTTGGTGGACATGGTATCCAGCAAAAAGTTCAGAAACCGCACATCCTGCTGCAGCGTCGGGCGCAGGGCTTCCAGAGGAAGCTCTATGGTGTACACCGTCCGAGTAACCTCCTGATAGCGCATGCCTGCAGTCTTACCGCAGAATTCCAGATCGCCTAAAAAGGTAAAGCCTTCACATCGGCGCACCATGTACCTACCTCCGTCTGCCCGGACGGCATACAGATCAAAGCTGCCTTCTACTATGAATTTCAAATATTCCCTTGTGGGCCGGAGAATATTCAGCATCTCTCCTGCTTCATAACGGTACAGCCGGAAAGGTAGGTTTGGTGTGTCAAACAACTTTCGGATATGGTGTTTTTCCAGATAGAACTCCAACTGCTCCCTATTTTGAACTTCCTGCATTTTTTCTTCACTTCCTTTTCTTCATTGTGCCATATGGCATGTTCAAATGCAAGGCCTTTTGCTAAAATACAGAAAGAAAGGCAGGTTAGATTATGAAAACTGACAGACAACAGCTTTTTGAAAGCGCTTCTATCCCCAAGGCGTACTTTACATTAACCATTCCCTCTGTCCTGGGTAAGGTCATTATGCTGCTGTACAACATGGCAGACACCTGGTTCATTGCCGCCACCGGAGATACCAATCTGGTGGCCGGTGTGGCTCTGTGCGGCCCGGCCTTTACCCTGATGCTGGCCATCGGCGATATGTTCGGCATGGGCGGCAGCAGTGTCATTTCCCGGCTCTTCGGTAAGGGCGAGATCGACCGGGCCAGACGGGTAAGCGTATTCTGTTTCTACGGTGCCATGCTGGGAGGCCTTCTGACTTCCGTCCTGCTGCTGACCTTCCAGACACCCATACTGACACTGCTGGGTGCAGACAGTGGTACCATGCCCTTTGCAAAGCAGTATTTTTTCTGGATGGCATTGGGCGCGCCGCTGATGATCACCCAGAGCGTTCCGCTGAATCTGCTGCGAAGTGAGGGAATGGCCACGGCCAGTATGCTGGGCTCCTCTGTGGGTAGTGTGGCCAATATGATCCTGGACCCCATTTTCATTTTCGGTTTCCACATGGGTGCTGCCGGTGCTGCCATTGCAACGGTTCTGAGCAACGGCATTGCTCTGCTGGTATATGTGTACTTCATTCGTAATAAAGCCCAGATCCTCAGCGTTTCTCCCAAGCTGCTGACCGGAAAGAAAGACGAGTTCCTGCCGGTGCTCTCCATCGGCATTCCTGCCTCTGCAAACCAGCTGATGAACACCTTCGGTCAGATCGTATCCAACCGTTTCCTGCTGCTGTACGGCAGCACCGTGCTGGCTGCGGCTGGTATCTCCTCCAAGATCAGCATGATCCCCACCATGATGATCGTAGGCTTCGCCTTCAGCGCAGGCCCTCTGGTGGGTTACAACTATGGACAGGGCAATAGCGATCGCGTGAAGAAAATCATCCGGTTCTTCTATTCTTTCCAGATTCTGGCCTCCTCCGCAGTGGCTTTGGTGCTGATGGTTCTATCCCCGCAGCTGGTCCGCTCCTTCATGGACGATAGCTCCATTGTTTCTATCGGTACAGAATATCTACGCCGGCATCTGGTGAACATGCCCTTCTCGGCGATCTTTATGGTCAGTTCCTGTCTGATGCAGTCCACCGGCAATGCCAAGGGTGCCACCATCCTTTCTCTGGGCCGTCAGGGCATAGTTTTTATCTCTGTCATCATTCTGGCAAACGCCCTGTTCGGCTACTATGGTGTCATTGCCGCTCAGGCAGTTACCGATCTGATCAGCGCCGGTATCGCGATATTCCTGGTAAGAAAGCAGATTTGGAAGAAGCTGGATGGACAAAAGACTTTTTGATACATCTATTCAAGGCACATTCGTGAAATAACAGGAGGTAGTCCCATGGCAACTAAGCAACTGGATCTGACCACCGGAAATCCAATGAAGCAGATCCTTCTGTTCTCCCTTCCCTTAGTGGTAGGCTCCCTGTTTCAGCAGCTGTATTCCTTTGTGGATACCATCATGGTGGGACGGCTCATCAGCAATGATGCTTTGGCAGCCGTAGGCAGCGTATCATCCCTGAATTTTCTGGTGCTGGGCTTTGTGGCAGGCACCTGCTCCGGTTTTTCTATACCTCTGGCAAAAGCCATGGGTGCCAAAAACAAGGAGGCGTTCCAAAAATTTCTCTGGAACGGCTGCTGGCTCTGCCTGATCCTGGCGGCAGTCATGACTCTGCTGACCAATAGTCTGATCCACGTTTTGCTGAAACTAATCAATACCCCTGCAGACATCTATGATGACGCTGCTCAGTATATCCGTATCCTGTTTTCTGCCATCCCGGTAACGGTGCTCTACAATTTCACCTCCGGCATTCTCAGGGCCTCAGGCGATTCCCAGCGGCCTACCAATCATCTGCTGATCTCCAGCTGTGTCAACATCGTGCTGGATTACATCTGTATCGTCTATCTGTCCATGGGCGTTGCCGGTGCCGCTTTGGCGACGGTTTCCAGCCAGATCCTCAGCGGCCTGTTAAATCTGCGGTGGATCGTATTCAAAACCGATCTTCTGGAAGGAAGTGATGGAAATCGCAAACTTTCTTCCCATCATCTGAAGCAGCTTTGCAAAACCGGTTTTCCCTTGGGCTTTGACAGCTGTATCGTTGGATTGGGCTCCGTTGTCATGCAGAGTGCAATCAACAGCCTTGGTACTGCAGTTGTTACCGGCCAGGTTGCCGGTGAAAAAATCCGGCAGATGTTCACCATTCCCATGAGCGCCATCGGCACCGGTATGGCTACCTATACCGGTCAGAACGAGGGTGCCAAGCGCTATGACAGGCTGAGGGAAGGTCTGAAAAGTGCGGTTATTCTGCAGCTGTGCTACAGTGTGATGGCCTGCCTGGTGATCAATCTGGGCAAGGGCAGTTTCATTTCCCTGATTCTGGGGCCGGATTCCGGCCAGCCAGGAATCTACGCCCGGCAGTATCTGACAGTGATGAGCTGCCTGTTCTGGGTCAACGGCACCATGTTTGCCTTCCGCAACACCCTGACTGGTATGGGCTACAGCACCCACGCCGTATTCAGCGGCATCTGCGAGCTGATCGGCAGATCCTTCGGCGGCTTTTTGGCGGTCAACTGGTTTGGCTTCTGGGGCATCTGTATAGCAACCCCTCTGGCCTGGTCCCTAGCTTTGGTCTACTGCGGCATTCTGGTGCGCCATTATTTGAAGAAGCGCCTGCAGACAACTTAAGAAAATGCAGAAACGTTACTGCCCAAATAATGAAAAAGGAAACGGCCTTCTGTGGGAAGGTCGTTTCCTCTGTTTTATATCATAATTCTTTAATTGCAGTTTCTTTACTAAACTTTCAGCATCCGGTAGCCGATACCGATATGGGTCTGGATGTACTGGGTGTCCTGATTCTTTTCGAGCTTCTTTCTCAGCGTCGCCATATGTACCCGCAGGGATGCCATATCGCTGTCCCAGGAGCTGCCCCAGATTTTATCGGTCAGATAGGTGTGGGTCAGTACCTTACCAACATCTTTTGCCAGCAAACACAGGAGCTTATATTCCGTTGGCGTCAACTTCAGTGCCTTACCCTGTAGGAAAGCGCAGCCTGCACCGTAATCAATAGTCAGATTTCCATTGCAGAATATCGAATCTCCAGCCTTGGCAGCGGCAGAAGATATCCTGCGCTGGGCTACCCGCAGCCGTGCCAGCAGTTCTGTTACAGAGAATGGCTTGGTCAAATAATCGTCAGCACCGGCATCCAGAGCGGATACCTTGTCGGAGTCCTCGCTTCTTGCACTGATGACGATAATGGGCATCTGGGACCAGGTACGAATCCGCCGGATGATCTCCACACCGTCCAGGTCAGGCAGACCCAGATCCAGGAATACGATGTCCGGTTGCTGGGTAGTAGCCGCCATGATGGCTGCTTCTCCATCGGACGCTGTGATGTATCGATAATCATTGGATTTTAGGGTGGTGGTGATTAAATTGCGGACGGTAGGATCATCTTCCACCACCAAAATCAAAGGCTTATTCATGGACTTCTACCTCCCCGGCAGGAATGGAAACAATAAAGACTGCACCAGCGGGCTGATTATCAGAAACGGTGATCTCGCCGCCATGGGCAGCGACGATGGACTTGCACAGGCTCAATCCCAATCCCAAACTTCGGCGACTGTCAGCAACGGCTGTGCTTCCGGTGTAAAACATCTGAAATACCTGCGTTTTTTCCCCATCCGGAATACCGGGACCGTTATCGGAAACGCCGAAAACAGCCTCCGTGTCTTCCTGTCTGGTGAAAATGAGGATGTGGGAACCCACAGGTGTATACTTGATGGCATTATCCACCAGATTGATGATCACCTGAACCATCAGACGGGCATCGCACTGCGCCAGCAGCAGCTCATTCTGATGCTCCACGGTGATATGGTGTTCGGATGCTTTCCGGCTGATGTGCTGCATGGCTTCGGAAACGATTTCCTCTGCCAAATGGGGCTGCATTTTCAGTTCCATCCTGCCCTCTTCGATTTTTGTAACCGCCAGAAGGTTCTCTACCAGATTTTGCAGCCATGCGGAATCATCGTAAATATCCTCATACATCTGCCGTTTTGTCCCAGCATCCAGCTCCTCTCCGTCAGACAGGAGGATGCTGGCATTGCCGGAGATAGCAGTCAGAGGTGTCCGCAGATCATGAGAAATGGAACGAAGCAGTGTTGCCCTCAGTTTCTCGTTTTCTGCCCGGAGGGTAGCTTCCTCTTTTTCCCGGGCATTGCGGCTGTTCTCCAGTGCCAGGGCACAATCGCCCAGAATGGACAGCAGGACGCTGTTTTCAAAGGCTTCCAGGGGTTCGTTTCCCTCCACAATCACAGTGCCGTAGATTTTCTCCTGGCTTTTGATGGGATAGCGCAGGGCGTTTTTCCGGCTGCTGGCAGCGACTCCCGGAAGGACAGAAACGGTTCTTCCCAAAAGCTTTGTCACCTGGGTTCTGGCTGTTTGGAAGATCTTATCATCATTAGGCGCCTTCTGCAGCATCTGACTGGTTTCAAAGAGAAGATTGGTGCGGTAGGCCGCCTGGGTTGACTGCTTGACCTGGCTTTTTAACCGGTCAGTCAATGTACCAACGACCAGGGCTGCCACCACCATGATCAGGAATGTCAAAGGCGCGCCATGCTCATGAACCCGGAGAGAAAACTGCGGTGTGGTGAAAAAGAAATTGAATACCAGCACGCCGCCGATTGCAGAAAGCACATAGCTTGACCGGGTGGAGGTCGCCATGGAGGTCAGCAGGACTGCCAGCAGATAGACCGCTATAATGTTCGCTTCCGTAAAGCCCACCTTGGAAAAACCGTAACTCAGAATCGTTGCCAGGATCAGGATGCCAATGGTCAGCAGCCAGTCCAGGAGGGCCAGTTTGAAATTGAATTTGGGCTTTGCGGTTTTGGGGCGGTAACTGCCGTCCACGCTGGCATCGGGGATGATATGGATATCCAGATTGGGAGCAATAGCTGTCAGCTTTTCCGTCAGAGTGGGCTTGCTCCAGGGATGCTTCCGGGTGGCAGCGCTTCTGCCTACCACGATTTTGGTGACACCGGAGAGCCGTGCATATTCCGCAATCTGATAGGAAACATCGTCACCGAAAACCGTTTCCACAGTGGCCCCCAGCTTCTGGGCAAGCTCTGTACTGGCCCTGAGCCGTTCTTTGTTTTCTTCGCTCATGGCATCGTAGCCCGGTGTCCGGACAAACAGGGCTGTAAATTTACAGCCGAAAGCCGCCGCCATGGTGGCAGCGGTTCGGATAATACGGGCATTGGAGGGCGCAGAAGACAGGCCCACCAGAATATGTTCCTCCATATGCTCCCCTCCTTTTGTTTTTCTGCATTATAACATAAATTTTTCGGAATTACTATCTGCGGTAAAATTTATCCAACAGGTCACCCCAACCAAGAAGCTTACCAAACAGATAGATTTGACCACCGATGAAGCTGATGACGGTCATCACCAGCCAGATCTCGTTGTTGATCATCAAATCCGGAAGCATTTCTGAATATCCTTATACTTACCCATGACCATCAGGGACTTGCCCTCACACAGCAGGGTATCGGGGGTGATAAAGGAATCCAGTCTGCTTCCGCACTTCACGGCCAGAATGTTGATGTTGAACTTTTTTCGGATGTCCAGACCGCCAACGGTCTTGCCCATCCAGGGCCTGGGAATGGTCACTTCGAAGATGGCGTGGTCACCATCCAGCTCGATGTAGTCCAGAATATGGCTTGCGCTGTAGCGGATCGCCGTCCACCGAGCCATCTGCTTTTCCGGGTAGACCACCTCATCGGCACCGTTACGCAGGAGGAACTTTTCCTGCACATCGGTAGCTGCCCGGGATACTACCAGTTTTGCTCCCAGTTCCTTCAGCAGTGACGTGGTTTCCAGAGAGCTCTGGAAGTCATTACCGATGGCAACGATGCACACATCGTAATTGTCCACACCCAGAGATTCCAGAAAGCTCTGGCTGGTGGAGTCGCCGATCTGGGCGCTGGTGACATATGGAAGCACTTCCTGCACCAGTTCTTCCTTGTGATCCACCGCCATGACCTGGTGATTTAAGTCCCGGAGCTTCATGGCAATGTGCTTGCCGAAGCGCCCAAGGCCAATCAGCAATATGGATTTCATGTTCGTTCCCTCCCTTTTACATCCTGTCATTGCGAGGAGGGCAAATCCCGACGTGGCAATCCCTAAAGATTTCCGGTATTTTCAGGAGATTGCCACGCCAGTGTGCGCACTGGCTCGCAATGACAGTGGTTATCCGACTGTGATCTTCTCCAGGGGTAATCTGGAGAGCGTATTTTTCGTTGCTGGCAGTGTGGCAAAGATCAAAGTCAGTCCGCCAACCCTGCCGAAGAACATCAGCATTATCAAAACCAGCCGGGAAACCGTTCCCAAACCGGGCGTGATCCCAAGGGTCAGACCCACCGTTCCAACAGCAGAGGCACTTTCAAACAGACAGGTCATCAGGGGAAGATTTTCCGCCCGGCTGATGATCATGCCGCCTGCCAGGAATAGGGTAATGTATAGAAGAAATACCGTTACAGCGTTTTTTACAGTATCATCCGCGATCCTGCGGCCAAAGAACTGTCCGTTTTCCCGCTTCCGGAAGACTGCCACCGCGCAGGCTGCCAGTACGGCAAAGGTGGTGGTTTTCATACCGCCGGCTGTTGAGCCGGGACTGCCGCCGATGAGCATCAGCAGGCAGGTGAGCATTTGTCCTGTTTCACTGAGTGTTGTAAGATCCAGGGTATTGAAGCCAGCAGTTCTTGGGGTCACAGCCTGAAACAGGGAACCCCAGAACCGCTGCGAAGGAGAAAAGGAAGAAAACTCAAAGAAATAAAA
Source organism: Oscillospiraceae bacterium (assembly GCA_017398105.1). The sequence goes on from JAFQHF010000193.1 coordinate 8,082, forward strand.
ATACAAAGCCGGAAGGAGAATTAAGATTCCTGTGACTGCCAGGATCACTTTGCTCTGCATCCGATAACGTCTGATATGAATGCCGTTCTGACGAATATCCTGCCAGGTCAGGAATCCGATACCACCGATGATGATCAGAAACATGATCGTCACATTCACCACCGGATGGGCTGCATAGGCAGTCAGCGAAGAATAGGGACTGTTCGTGCCCAGCAGATCAAAGCCTGCATTACAGAAAGCGGAAACAGAATGGAAAACCGCCAGCCAGATACCCTTCATTCCGAACTCCGGGATAAAAACTGTGGCAAGTGCAAGGGCGCCCACCAGCTCAAACAGGAAGATTCCTCGAAGAATAAATCCGGTAAAACGGACAATGCCGCCCACATGGTGGGCTGAGACCGCATCCTGCATGGTGCTTCGCTGCATAAGAGAGATCTTCTTGCCGGAAGCCATGGTAATGGCAGCCGCCACAGTCACCACACCCATTCCGCCGATCTGGATCAAAAACAATATCACTGTCTGGCCGAATACCGACCAATGAGTCGCCGTGTCATGCACCACCAGCCCCGTCACACAGACCGCAGACGTGGAGGTAAACAGGCAGTCAAGAAATGGCGTGACTGTACCGGCCTGACTGGAAACCGGGAGCATCAGAACCAACGCACCAATCAGGATCACCAGTGCAAATCCATAAAGAATGATCTGTGAGGATGTGATCTTCCTTTTATGAAACAGCGCCCACATGGTAATACCTCCCTTATCTTTGGTATTATCATACGATACAGCGTATAAAAAGGGTGTTAAGAGTGTAAGTGACGGTATAAAGATTGTGTAAAGATTCGTAATAAATCACATAAATAATACGCCCCCTCCAATATAAAGAATCGGAGGGGGGTTTTTATATATCACATTTATAATGAAATCAGTTTTCTTCTACGGTTTCCGGTTCCAGCACCTTGATTTGGGCAGATTCGATTCTGTGGTCATCCAGCTTCGTTACGGTGATGCACAAATTTCTGTAGGTAAAGTGGTCTCCCTGCTTGGGGATACGGCCCAGCTGTTCCATGATCCAGCCTCCAAGAGAAACGCTTTCAGAATCACATTCCACATCAAACTGATCACAGAAATCGTCCAGAGAAACGGCACAATCCACCGCATATGTATTTTCCTCCAGCATACGGAAGGCTTCCTCTATCACGTCGTGTTCGTCCCAGATTTCGCCTACCAGTTCTTCCAGAATATCCTCCATGGTGACGATGCCCAGGGTACCGCCGTATTCGTCAATGACTACGGCAATATGGGACTTGTTGGACTGCAGCAAATGCAGCAGGTCATCCACCTTTTCCGTCTGATAGATAAATACCGGAGGGGCCATAATGTCCCGGATGGAGCCGGAGATCACACCAGTACCTCTGTATAAATCCTTCTGATGAATAACACCGACGATCTTATCAATGCTCTCCTCATAAACCAGCAGGCGGGAGAAACGGGTTTCCGTAAAGGCGTTGGCAATTTCCTCTTTGGAGGCTTCCGTGCTGACCGCTTCCAGATCTACCCTATGAGTCAGAATGTCCTTAGCCTGCAGATCGCCAAATTCCACTGCATTTCGCAGAAGCTCGCCCTCGTCTTCGTCCAGACCGCCCTCCTGCTCTACCTCTTCCAGCAGCATCAGCAGCTCTTCCTGGGACATTTTTCCCTCCTCGCTGGATTTTAACAGTTTGCCTACCAGTGTTTTCCACTGGGTGAACAGGAAATTCAAAGGTGTGCAAATGCACATCATGGCATGGATGATGGGAGCGGAGAACATGGCAAATTTCTCAGGATAGTCCTTGGCAATGCTCTTGGGGGTGATTTCGCCAAAGATCAGAACCACAATCGTGATCACAACAGTGGAAACCGTTGCACCGATATTACCTAGCAGCGCAACGAACAACAGCGTGGCTACATCGGTGCCGCAGATGCTGGCATACAGATTTCTGACCACGATATCATTATCACCCGGAATCGGGGTTTCCAGGTTTGTCATATGAATGTTCTTCTGTCCATCCTTTTTGGTCCATCCAATACAAATTCAAAAAGCAAATTTAATTCTGAGCATCGAAAGTTTGCCTCTGTCTTTTTCCTGCCGGATATGCTATGATATATACGAATCGAAATATACGGAGGGATATCATGCTGAATTTTTTGAAAAACGAGGGTGTCAGCCCAAGCATCATTGCAGAAGTTGAGCGATTTCGGGCGAGCTATTCCGCAGATAGCGGTTTGAGCTATCGAATCCCGGTCCCCCGCTATCTGTATTATGGAAAGGACATCTGGGAAGAGGCTATCACCGCACTTCTCTGCGGAGAGAACCTTCTGTTGGTTGGCCCGAAGGCAACCGGAAAGAACGTGCTGGCAGAAAATCTGGCCGCTGTTTTCCATCGTCCCAGCTGGGATGTGTCCTTCTACATAAACACCGACGCTGCCACTTTGCTGGGAACAGACACCTTTGCCGACGGTGCTGTCACCCTGCGCAAGGGACCGATCTACCAATGCGCGGAAAAAGGCGGTTTCGGTATTCTCGATGAGATCAACATGGCCAAGAACGAGTCCCTGGCGGTGCTGCATGCCACCCTGGATTTCCGTCGCTGCATTGATATGCCCGGTTACGAACGTATCACCATGCACGATGCCACACGGTTCATTGCCACCATGAATTACGGCTATGCCGGAACCAGAGAACTGAATGAGGCCCTGGCTTCACGCTTTGTGGTTATTGATATGCCCGCAATCACAACTGACGGGCTGATCAAGCTGCTGTGCCGCGAATATCCGAACCTTCGCCCCACTTATGCCAGACATTTTGCCGGTCTGTTCCAGGACATTCAAAAGAAATGCGACGGCGGCGAGCTGTCCACCAAACCTTTGGATCTGCGCGGTCTGGTAGCAGCGGTTCGTCTGATGCAGACAGGACTGGAAGGCAATCGCGCACTGGAACTGGGTCTTGTCAATAAGTCCTTTGATGATTTTGAAAAGCAGCTGGTCAGAGATGTCATTCGGGCTCGTCTGCCGGGCACACTCACCTATAAGGATGTGTTTGTCTGATGGAGATTCAGGAACAGGAAAAACGGCGAGCCAGCAATCTGATCTGGAATGCCGCCCAGGACTATGAATTTGATCCGGATTTTAAAGCCTTTGACGAAGAGGGCCGGGCAGATCTGTACTGGAACAGCATCATCGGCGCTGTCCGAAAAAACTACGGTGCTCAGCCCATTGAAGAACTGTTTTCCGCCCTGAAAGGCAGTGAAAATGAGGTTCTGTATGAGCAGCTGATTTGGTTGGGACTGGAAAACGCGGTTTACCAACGGGAAGCTGCGCTGCGACCCGCACTGCCTGCTTTGCGAAAGAGTTATGCCCAGCGGGTCATTGCCAGTGTACAGAGAGCCAACCTGCTGGAAATTCTGGAAGAGGCCCATTTTCGACGTGCGCTGGGCGAAAATCCTGTACTGACACCCTGGGATCGAAAGATTCTGGATGCACTGGAATTTCCCAGTGATTGGGATGCCGAAACGCTGAGTACCCATGCGCTTCAGCTGCTGCATGACTGTTTCGGTTTTGTTCCCAGTCAGGGACAGGGTAAGCGGATAAAAAAGCACGGTCTCTTCCCCAGCAAGCAGAAAAACGAATTGTTTGAACCAACACCTGTCCGCAGATTCGGTCTCGGGTACTCTGAGCATGTCTCAGCCAACAATAAAGATCAAGCTGGACCTGCACGCCGGATTATCACGGACAAAAGTGCCGAACAGACAGAGGTTTTACTGAAAAAACATATTTCCGCCTACTTTGGCGAGCCATTGTACGATGAACGCACCACCGCCGAGCTGGAACGGAAGCTGTGCGTGGACAGCCACAAAAACTGCCGTCTGTATTATGCGGTTGGCAGTGCTGAGTACGACCGTAAGCTGCGGGGACATTATGCCAAAAGACGCAAGTCTGCCCTGAAACAGATGGCTGCCAACCATGCAGCCTATGAATCAGACGCCCTTCGCCACCGCAATTCAATCCTGCGCCTTACAGAGCGCATACGCAATGCCATGATGGCCTATCTTCAGCCCACTGTTAGCCGGACCTCTTCCGGTATGCTGGATGCCGGCCGGGTGTGGCGTGGAGCGTATCTGGACGATGATAAAATCTTCACTCGTGTCATTCAGAGTGACCCCGGCAATCTATGTGTGGATATCCTGCTGGATGCCTCCTATTCTCAGGTAAACCGGCAGGCGATGGTATCCGCCCAAGGGTATATGATCGCAGAAGCACTGACTCGCTGCAACATCCCGGTGCGTGTAAGTTCTTTCTGTTCAATCAGTGGATATACAGTTCTGACCCGCTACCGGGATTATTTTGAGCGGGATAAGAATGATCGCATCTTCCATTTCTTTACCACCGGCTGTAACCGGGACGGTCTGGCACTGCGTGCGATTTGCCAGGAGATGGAATCCGCACCTTGTGAGCATAAGCTCCTGATTCTGCTGTCCGATGCGCGCCCCCATGACATTATCAAATTTAAGCAGAACGGTCATTATGTTGATTATGGTGAAGAAAATGGTATCTTGAATACGGCTGTCGAGGTGCGTTCGATGCTGCACCGCGGGATTGCCGTCATCTGTGTTTTTACCGGAGATGACGAGGATGTTCCTGCCGCACATACCATCTATGGAAGAAATTTTTCCCGTATCCGGAATCTGGATCAATTCGCCAATACAGTAGGTACACTCATTCAGAATCAGATTCGCAGCCTTTGAGCATCCACTGTAATTTATACCGCAGTACCATGTGTGCAAAATATATTGTGAAAATCATGATAAGTGTCATCCAAGGGTTTTATATCGCAAGAATATATAATTATTTCACAAACTGACAAAGGAGTGTTTGCCGTGAAAATTGCAATCATCGGTGCAGGATTGGGCGGACTTACCTTCGGTGCTTTTGCCGCAAAAGAGGGACATCAGGTACATATTTTCGACAAGAATGCTGCGCCCGGAGGTGTCGTTGCGCTGTTGGAGCATGAGGGCTACCGGTTTGAGCAGGGGCCTCTGCTTATGGGCGATATGCTGCCCGGGGAAAGCCTGTATGAGCTGCTGAAGGAGCTGGGCATTGAATTGCAGACAGAGCGGGCAGACCGGGATATCGTCATGCCGGACTACGACATGATCAAGCCGAAAGCCTACGGCGGCAAGTATTGGCGCCGTGAACGGCTCAAATCGCTTTTTCCAGAGGATGCAGAAGGTATCGATGAATATTACAAAGTATACGACCATGTAATGCACTTACGATGGCTGGGCAGACAGCACCAGACCATTGGCATAAAAATCCGCACAGCTCTGGCCATGCTGAAGCTCAAAAAATATGCGGATATGAATGCAGATGAATTTACACGGTATTTTTTTAAAAGTGAAAAAATCCGCACCCTGTTTACCGGCATTTTCGCCGATTTCTGTGCTGATCCCAAAGAGGTACAGGGACTTGGTGTGATTTTTATGAATTTTGAGAGTGCCTTCGATCTGCGTATTCCCATAGAAGAAGGGCAGCACTATTACGGCGGCTATGTATATTTTACAGGAGGCTGTCAAAAACTTCCGGAGGCACTGGCGGACTATATCCGTAATCATGGCGGCACGATCACCTACGGAGCGATTGTGGATAAGGTGCTTATTGAAAACAACACCGCAACCGGAATCCGCCTTTCCGACGGCTCGGAATTTGCAGCAGATATGGTAGTAGGCTGCGGAGCCGGAAAGGATTTCTTCGAATCCTGTGTGGGCCTGGAGCATATCAGCGAAGATTACCGTCGGATTCTGGAAAGCTATCTGCCTATGGAGGCAGTGTTTATGGTACATCTTGGCGTGGACTATGACCCTATGCTGTACCTGCGATCCCCTTTGACCTATTGCTACGGCATGTATGATCTCAGTGCAGCCACCCAGAAGCTTAGAAATCATATCTATCACGGAGGCCATGACGGTTATTTGATCTATGTGCCCAGCCATCATGCACCTGACTTTGCACCAAGAGGAAAACACTGCGTTACCCTCTATACCGTCTGTCCAGATACGCTGGCGGAAGGCAGTTGGGAAAGTGTGAAAGAACACTACGCCGATCAGCTGGTCGCATTGGCAGAAAAGCATCTGCCCGACCTTAAGAAGCACACGGTTACCCGTAAAATTATGACCGCCGCTGATTACCGCAACTATACCCACATGAAAAAGAGCAGCTTTGGCGGCGTTGTTCCGATCTGGGGGCAGAAAAATCCGCCGCATGAAACCAGTGTGAACGGTCTGTATTTTGTAGGACAGCAGAGCGAAAACGGCGGCGGTGTCGGTGCCGTTATGACAGGAGCAAGAGCCGCCTGGGAAAAAGCAAGGATTCTGCCTTCCAAACAGCAGAATTCTCTGAAATAAACATTGCTGCACAAAACTACCTAAGGAGACGGGAATATGAAAACCAAACAAAATAAATTGGGATTCTGGTCAATCGTATGGGGCATGGGACTGGCTGGACAGCTGTGCTGGAATATGGAAAACCAGTGGTTTAATACCTTTGTCTATGCCAAGATCAGCGGTGATGTGAATATTGTCACCTGGATGGTCATCGTGTCTGCGCTGGTAACGACAGTATCTACCTTTGTCTTCGGAACCTGGTCTGACCGGCTGGGTAAGCGCAAGATCTTTGTCAGCTGCGGCTATATCATCTGGGGCTTTACAACGATTCTGTTTGGTCTGACTGAATACGCACGGGACAGTGGGATTGGGGCCCTGATCGCCCTCAGCGGTGCACTCGTGGTGGCAACCGATGCCATTATGAGTTTTTTCGGCTCCATGGCTTATGACTCAGGATATAGTGTCTGGCTCAATGACCATACCCATGAAGGAAACGCCGGACAGGTCGGCGCAGCCCTGGCAGTGCTGCCCATCCTCTCTACAGTTATCGGTACTGTTGTCGGCGGTATGCTGATCAACATCGGCAATCCAACCGTCGGCACTGCCCACTACGATCCCAGTCAGGACAATTACCAGCTTCTTTTCTGGACAATGGGACTGTTCGTTATCCTTGTCGGCATTGCATCCCTCTTCTTCATGAAGGATCACCCTGATGTGAGGCCTCATAAAAAGGGCACTTTCCTGCAGCAGCTTGTCTCTGTATTCCAGCTTGAGACACTGAACAGAAATCCTCATCTGAAAGAAATGCTTTGGGCCTGCTCCGTTAACTGTGTATTTTTCATTCCCTTTAATTTCTACTTCACCCATCTCGGAAACTGGCTGATCTACGATATCGGACTGACCACGGGAGATATGGGATTGGTGGAGGGTATCGCCCTTCTGCTGGCAGCACTGGTAACCATTCCCTTTGCGAAAATCATCAACTCCGGAAAAATCCCTCAGATATGCTTTGCCAGTGTGCTGATCAACTCTGTCGGTCTTCTCGGTATCAGCAGGTTCGTAACAGGACCTGACAGCATCAATACGGACAATCTGTTCAGTGTTGATAATCTTCACCTATTCTTCTTCGTGTTTCTGGTTGGTGTTGGATATGTGCTTATCAGCCAGGCTGCCACCATCTGGGTGAAGATGCTCTTCCCCGAGGAAAACCGTGGTGCGCTGGAAGGTGTGAAGGTCATCTCCTTTACGCTGATTCCTATGTTCTTCGGCACGCTTATCGGCAATTTCATTATCAAGCACACACCGCAGCCCATGCCTGTTTATGATGTCTACGGCCATCTGATTGATGTTCCCCAGGAGAATCTCTTCGGCATTGCAGCTGTCATGGTGCTGTTCACACTGATTCCCCTGTACTTTGGAAATAAGGAGTACCGTAAACGCCTGGGATAAATAGTACGAATTCTTGACAAAATGGCAGCAGAAAGAACTCGTATAAGATATCACCAATCGTTAAGGCCACCACCCAAACCGGGTGGTGGCCTTCAGACTGCCCTGAAAACAATTAGCAGAAGAGTACCCTTAAAGCATGCCAAAAGAGCTCAGCTCCCAACAGGAGCTGGGCTTGTGCTTTATGGGTAAAAGTATTAGGAAGGGATAGGCTCCAAGGAAACAGAGAAGCCCA
>JAFQHF010000194.1 GCA_017398105.1 Oscillospiraceae bacterium
AACGTAACGACAACGGAATGGTATCGATCTGTGCAAAGACCGTGGTCGCCAGAGTTGGCTTCACCGGGAATTGATCGATAGATTTCGGGCGGATTGGAAATCCGCCCCTACGATTGGTTGATCCCTATGCTGATAAACGATAATTTACCTCAACAATCCCATTCTATACAAAAAAGCGGCTCCGGGTTCTCCCAGGGCCGCTTTTTGTTCTCAATCTTCCAGTCTGCGGATGTCCGCGCCCAGGGCGGTGAGCTTGCGGATCAGGTGTTCGTAGCCGCGCTCGATGAAATGGATATGCTCCACATAGGTCACGCCTTCCGCTGCCAGACCTGCAATAACCAGAGCCGCACCGGCCCGGAGGTCGTGGGCACAGACCGTTGCACCGTGGAGTCCGGGAACGCCAGTGACGGTGGCTGTCTTGCCGCTGATCTTAATATTGGCACCCATGCTTTCCAGCTCCGTGCAGTAGCCGAAGAACCGGGTTTCGTACACGCTTTCCGTCAGACGGCTGACTCCGTTTGCCAGAGCCATGCACACGCAGACCTGGGCCTGCATATCCGTGGGGAAACCGGGGTAGGGGCGGGTCTTGACGGTGGCCTTGCGCAGGGGGCCGTTTCGGATGATACGGATGGAATCATCATAGTTGATGACCCTGGCACCCATTTCCTGCAGCTTTGAGGTGATGCAGTCCATATGCTTGGGGATCACGTTCTGCACCAGCACATTGCCGCCGGCTGCGGTGACGGCTGCCATATACGTACCTGCTTCGATCTGGTCGGGGATGATGGCGTAGGTGCCGCCTTTCAGGGAATTGACGCCCCGGATCTTGATGGTATCGGTGCCGGCGCCGGTGATCCGTGCGCCCATGGTATTCAGGAAGTTGGCAAGATCCACGATGTGGGGTTCCTTTGCAGCGGTCTCAATGATGGTCTGGCCGGGGATCAGGGTGGCGGCCAGCATGATGTTCACCGTAGCGCCCACGGATGCCATATCCAGGCAGATCCTGGTGCCTCTCAGACCCTCTTCGCCGGGTTCCAGCGCGACGTATTCCTCTGTCTCATCCACCACAGCGCCCAATGCTTCGAAGCCCTTGATGTGCTGGTCAATGGGACGGGAGGCAAAATTACAGCCGCCGGGCAGTGCCACATGGGCTTTTCCGAACCGGCCCAGCAAAGCGCCCATCAGATAATAGCTGGCGCGCATTTTCTTGACAAGATCCGCATGGGGCTCGGTGCACTGGACTTCAGAGCAGTCGATCTCCAGAACATGCATTTCCGGAGAAGAGATCTTCGCACCCATCCGGTAGAGAATGTCCGCCAGAATGCGGACATCGGAAATATTCGGCACATTTTCGATCCGGCACTTGCCGCTGACCAGCAATGCCGCAGGCAGGATTGCCACTGCCGCATTTTTTGCGCCGCTGATGGTGACGGTTCCGTTCAAAGGATTGCCGCCATGAATTTCATATCTGGCCAAGGAATATCCTCTCCTTGTGATTTTTTAAGCAAAACTTATGCACATAGGCTAGAATAGTATACCATACAAACCGCATTATGTAAAGTCCAAATTCCCGGACTGCTCCCTGCGGGGAAAGGAAGGTAAATTATCGGGAATCTCTAAAAACTCTGAAAAACGGAAAGCAACAGAGTCAAAGATACCTTAATCAAGATTGGATTTTGAAATTTTGGGGAAAGGGGGCCTGGAAGGCGCACTTATCCCACGGTTTTCACCGGCCTGTTGAGAAA
>JAFQHF010000103.1 GCA_017398105.1 Oscillospiraceae bacterium
AGTACAAAACGTGTCGCACTTTGTGATTCACTCTTGACATAATTTTACCTCCAAGTCAGATCAAGTCGTCGCAGAGGCGCGCTTCGGTGCAAAAATGGGTTCCAGAACGGAAGCAATCAGCGAGTTCCGGTCATCGTCATTAGCAGATGCACCACTGACAATGGTATACAGAGCAGACTGATATACATCACCGGTGATTTCTGCGCTTTGGATCCAGTTAATCAATCCACGCATACCGACAGAGCCGTCAGAAATTCCGTTCTTACGGCAGAAGTCGGCCATGTCGGTAACCACCTGAACCATTTGAGAAACCATCACTTCATCTGTAGCACCCGTAACACTCATTGCACGCTCAGCCATGATCTCGTTGGAAGGCAGCTCTACATCACGCACCAGACTCATTCTGTCAATGACAGACTGGTTCAGGCCTCGGCAGCCTTCGTAGGTTACGTTTGTAGTAACGACCACAACGGTATCTGGATGCCTCTGGATCACTTCACCCGTAGGTAATGTGATAGATCCTTCCTGCTCCAAAAGAGAGTTCAGACCAACCAGAACACCGGGCTGCATGATCGTCGTCGGTTCCTGGATCTCGACCACATATCCGTGCTTGAGTGCCTTCAGGAAATCAGTTTCCACATAGGTGAAGCTCTGACCCTGCGAACCGGCATTCTCAGCACGCTTAGAGAGTGCCTTGACCTTCTCCATGACCCGTTCCATCACGATTGCCATACAATCCTGCGTACAGGCATCAGCCTTCTCAATGCCGGTCAAAGCCTTGTAAACACCGGCAGGATCGTAATCCATATCGGCAAGGTCCGGCATATTCATAAGCTTAGCCACATTGGGATAGGTCATACCGCCCATAGCATCCAGTTGCTTTTTCTCAGCATCCAGCTGCGCATTGCCGGTTGAACCGCCCTCAGAATCCGGAAATATCTGGCCTACAAAATCAAAGATCTCCGTAGAGGCATTGCAGGTGTACTTCATGTAAGGCAAACCGAGACCCGCAGCGATTGCGCGGGCACCCATTGTTTTACCGGTACCAGCAGGTCCACGAAGCATAAAGTTTCGCATCTGAGCTGCTTTTCCGGTTGTGTGTTGGGCGTGCTTGCAGATGTCTACCACTTCCTCCGGGATGATATACCACGCAGGAAGGACAGGAACCAAGGCCTGCTCAGCAGGACTCAGGGTCCGTTTCTGCATCACATACTTACCAACAAAGTCAGTATGAGGAATGATGGTACTCAGCCGGTGGATGGTAGCAGGTCCCGTCTTGGCAAAGATGGTGAATTCTCCAGCCGTGACACTCTTGGGCGTAAATGCGCCGGAATCCAGATGCACCTGTGAGACCCGCATCAAGTTACCTGCATTGTCGATGGTAACATTAATGTGGGCCGGGCAGGTATCATCCTTAATTCTGCGATATACATTGTCACACAGAACGCCCATGAGCTGCGAAGCTTTCGTCAGATCCGGAAGACCCTTGATAAATTCATCGTAGTAATCCACGAATGTGTCTTCAAACTCGGAGTCACTCATGAAGGTAGGATACATTGCCATCATAATAGCCGCTGCATCCCGGTTTGCACTGTTGGCAGTATAGGTTGCAAAGGTCTCGTCATCCTTACGGAAGACGCTGCCCATCAGGTTGCCGGTGGCACTGTCATGCACAATGATGTGGAACTCCTCCGGGTTGGAAGACTTATACTCACACACATTCTTGTGATCGATCGTACCAACAGCGCCTTCTGCTGTTCCCTGCCGGCATCTGCAAACGGCATGAATGCCTTTAATGACTGCGGCAGAGAGTGTCGCCTCCGTTCCGGATCCGTACTTGGATGTGACACTCACCTTTTTACTCGGTAAGCTGTCATAAGGATTAGGTAGTGACCTGTTAAATGCAAACA
>JAFQHF010000027.1 GCA_017398105.1 Oscillospiraceae bacterium
TCTCTGCACAATCCCTCCGTCTCGCCTTACGGCGAGCCACCTCCCTTTACACAAGGGAGGCTTTGGGTGCTGTGCATTTTGGTAAACTTTTACGTGTGAATCTACTTTTTTGACAGTCTAAAAAGCGGAGTGGCCTGCACCACTCCGCTTTTGTTTGTATGGAATTTTAGATACCGGCCAGCTCCAGCAGGGCGGGAACCTTGTCTTCCCAGCCCAGGGCCATGATGTGCACGCCCTGGCAGTAGGGACGGCACTCCTTGATGATCCGGGCGGCGATCTCAATGCCGGTGATACCGGCCTTAGTCTTCTCCTTGTCGGCCCGCAGCTCGTCCAGCATCTCGTCGGGAACATGGACACCGGCCACGTTGTTGTTCATGAACTTGCACATGCCCACGGACTTGGGGATGATGACACCCAGCTGCACGGGCTTGCCGAACTGCTTGGCGGACTCCATGAACTTGATGAACTTCTCAGGCTCAAAAACAGCCTGGGTCTGGAAATAGTCAGCACCGGCCATGACCTTGCGCTCCATCTTTGCCAGCTGTGCGTCAACAGAGTCAGAGATGGGAGACACGACTGCGCCCTTGGCAAACTTGGGGGGCTCGCCCACCAGGGGGTTGCCGCTCAGATCAACGCCCTTCTCCAGCTGGGAGGCTGCGTACAGCAGAGACACGGAATCCAGGTCGAACACGGGCTTTGCACCGGGATGGTCGCCCATCTTGGTGTGGTCGCCGGTCAGGCACAGGATGTTCTCAATGCCCAGAGCGGCTGCGCCCAGCAGGTCGGACTGCAGTGCCAGACGGTTGCGGTCACGGCAGGTAGCCTGGTAAATGGGGGTCAGACCCGCATTCTTCAGCAGGGTGCAGGTTGCCAGCGTGGAGGTACGCATGACGGAGGACTGGTTATCGGTGACGTTCACAGCGGTGATGCCGCTGAGGTAAGTCTTGGCTTCTTCCACCAGGTGCTCCAGGTGGATACCCTTGGGAGGGCCTACTTCTGCGGTAACGACAAATTCACCGTTATCAAACAACTCAGTAATTCTCATTGTCTATTACTCCTAATCAGTATAATTATTTGGACACTTCGTCATCGGTGGCGTAGTTGCGCACCTGGATGGGGCACTTCAGGACATCCAGACGGCCGATCTTCTTCAGGCGCTGGTAGATCCGCTCCCAACCGCAGTCCATGTTGGGGTCCACTTCGCACTTGCCGTTCTTGGCGCCGCCGCACTGGCCGTTGACCAGGCTCTTGGAGCAGGCGGTGATGGGGCAGATGCCGCCGGTGAGATTCAGGTAGCATTCGCCGCACTGACGGCAGTCATGCTCCAGAGGGGTAACGCCCTGGAAGCCGGGCAGTGCATAGGTATCGCAGGCTGCGCATACCTTCTTGTTTTCCAAATACTCTGCAACGGTCTGCACGCCCACGCCGCAGGAGAACACCAGAACGGTGTCGGCTTCCTCGATCTGAGCAGAGAACTTGCTCAGGCGCAGCTGCATGTTTTCCGGATTGCAGATATAATCAGTCGTAATAACGCCGGTGACGTTACCGCCGGCGATCAGCTCCTGCTGGAGCTCCTCTGCTTCCTTTTCGGGGAAACGGATCTCCCGGCAGCCATGGCAATTGATGATGAAAACCTTGCCGGTTACCAGGGAAAGGATCGTTTCCTTTGCTTTCATTTCGGTAATCAACATATTACTTCATCCCCCTTACCGCATTTTTGCCCATCTTGATCATGCTGACCAGAGGCAGCTTGGAGGAGCAGATATATTCACAGCATCTGCATTCCATGCAGTCCATGACATTCTTTTCCTTAAAGCCCTGCCAGTTCTGCTCACCTGCGTACTTGTAGAAGTACAAAGGCTGCAGCTCCATGGGACATACATCCACGCAGCGGCCGCATTTGATGCAGTTCTGAGCCTCTGCATTGTCGCTGTCCACGGTGATGATGCCGTTGTTGCCCTTCATGATGGGGAAGTTCAGCTCGGTCTGGGGGAAGCCCATCATGGGGCCGCCGGCCTTGACCACGCAGTCGGAATTGGTGATGCCGCCGCAGTAGTCCACCAGGTCTGCTGCATTGGTACCGATCTTGACGATGAAGTTGCCGGGGTTGGGGATGTACTTGCCGGTGACGGTGGTGACGCGCTCGATCAGAGGCAGGCCCTTTTGAATGGCATCGGAAATGGCCTTGACGGTGCTGACGTTGCTGACGCAGGCGCCCACGTCTGCAGGCAGCTTGCCGCTGGGAACGCTGCGGCCCAGGACACGCTTGATGAGCATTTTTTCGCCGCCCTGGGGGTACTTGGTCTTGGCGACGCAGACCTCGATGCCTGCCTCGTTCTCGACCTTGGCCTGCATCAGTTCGATGGCATCAGGCTTGTTGTCTTCGATGACGATGACGCCTCTGGGGGAATCCACAGCCTTCATCACAGCCTTCAGACCGTAGATGATATCATCGCTGTATTCCAGCAGCATCCGGTGGTCGGCGGTCAGCATGGGCTCACATTCGCAGGCATTGATCAGCACTGCGTCGATGGGCTTGCCGGGCTTCAGCTTCACATAGGTGGGGAAGCCTGCACCGCCCATACCCACGATACCTGCCTCCTTGACGATCTCCACGATCTCGTCAACGGACAGCTCTTCCAGGGGCTTATTGGGCTTAACGGATTCATGCAGGGTGTTCTTGCCGTCGGACTGGATGACCACGGACAGGCAGGTGCCTCTGGTGGCATGGGGGCAGTCGGCAATGGCAATGACGGTACCGCTGACGCTGGAATGAACGGGAGCGGAGATAAAGCCGGCCTGCTCGCCGATCTTCTGGCCCACCTTCACGGTGTCGCCCACCTGCACACAGGGCGTTGCGGGAGCGCCCAGATGCATGGACATGGGAATGATCACGGATTCGGGGTCGGGGAAGCGGACCAGAGCCTTATGCTCGGTGGGCTCCTTGCCCTCTACGGGATGAACGCCGCCGTAGTAGCCGGCAAAGCGGGACTCCCGGATGGACTTGACATATTCGTTGATGACCTTGAAGTTGGTCTTGGAGTAGTCGCGCAGCTGCACGGGCTGGGCAGTCAGTTCTGCCAGACGGCCCTGCTTCTGGAGGCGCTGCTGGATCTTTTCCCAGGCGCAGTCCTTGTTGGGATCAACCTCGCACTTGCCGTTCTTGGCGCCGCCGCACTGGCCGTTGACCAGGCTCTTGGAGCAGTCCACGATGGGGCAGATGCCGCCGGTGATGTTCAGATAGCACTGGGCACAGGCATCACAGGCCTTCTTGGTCAGAGCCATGCCGTGATGGCCGGTATAGTTCAGGGAGTTGCTGGCTGCGATCACAGGCATATCCACCATGTCTGCAACGGTCTGAATGCCCAGGCCGCAGGAGATCACCACCACATTCTCGGTGCCCTCGGGGATCAGGTTCTCCAGCTTCTTCAGGGTCTGGGTCTTGTTGCACAGGAAGTCCACCTTGGCGCTGCCTGTGATGGTCTTGCCGTGTTCCGCGGCAATTTTCTCGAACGTATCGCAATCAGGTTCGTTGGTGGTTTCAAATTCCTTGAAACACTTGTTGCAGGCAATCACGAAGAGCTTGTCATTTCCTTCCAGAACGGAAGCCAGCTCGTCTGCGGCCTTCAACTTATACTTGGTATAGTTTTCCAATTGCTCACCTTCCTTACAGAATTGATAACGCTTATGTCTGTCTGCGATTCCTGTCTTCTCCTTCTGCACAGGAAGAAGCACTACCGTCAAACAGCGTAAGTTTACGGTCGTATTATATCGATTCATAATATATCGATATAACCCATCGTTAGTATACCACACAACATTTCGGTAATCTAGTCCAAACTTTATTTTCCTTGCACAAAATTACCGAGGTTTTTTTGTGCAAAGAGAACCGGAGCAGGAATTTCTTCCTGCTCCGGCTGCTTTTTTTGCGGTTATTTCGTAAAAATCAGTTTCAGTCTGACGGTTCCGTTGACCTTGGTGCTTTCGTTGCCTTCCAGGGAGACGTTGAGATTCAGCGTGATCGTCTTTCCGATGAGGCTGGAATCCACCTTGCCCTCCTTGTAGCCGATGGCGAATTCGCCGTTGCCGTAAGGAATAACTTCCAGGATATTCTGGTACTTCTTGTCCTTGATCTCTACGGTTTTCACCTTGTTCAGGGCATTATCCGTAGAAGTAACGGTGAAGTTGACACGGCAGTTCTTGTCTTTGGCGAACATGGTGGTGCTGTCAGCATTTACCGTCAGCTTGGCGGTGCCCATGGTGACCTTCAGGGAGGTCAGCTTGGTTTCGACGGTGATACCATTGCCGAAGTCGGTCACCAATTTCACCTGGTATTTCAGGGTATGGTCAACTTCTCCAGACTTGGTGATGGCAAAGCTGCCGTTTTCGTTCCGGACAATCTCGAACAGGTCAGTTACCGGCTCGGTGTACTTGTCTGCGGAGCTGTAGATCTCGATGTGCTCCTCCCGTTCTGCGTTGGCTCCGCAGTTCTTGTAGGTGGGCGTTACGGTAACACTGCTTCCGTCACGGATCACATCGATGCCGCCTACCAGCTTGATGGTGCCGGTGATGGCAGACCTGTTCTGGGCAGGAATATTCACCGTCAGAGTGGTGGCCGCTGCCTTTTCACTGGCTTTTACCAGAAGCTTATAGGTGGTTGCAAACTGGGTTTCCTCGTTGACGGAAACCGTCAGCTTTCCGTTATTATAGGCAATATCCAGTTTACCCTCTGCGCTGTTCTTTCCGGTCTTGTCCATCAGCTGCCAGACAGGGGTGCCCAGGGTGTAACCCTTGGTGGTGCTGGTGACGGTGAGTTCCGCGCTGTCATCAATGGTCTTGTTCAGCGTTACTGTGCTTGCGGACAGCTTCAGTTTCAGGGCCGTCTGCTTAATGGTCAGCTTCACGGTGTTTTTGCAGATGCTGCCGTTGGGCAGGGTCAGCTTCAGGGTCATCTGGTACGTGTTACCCATGGTCAGCTGTTCCGGTTCCACGCATCGGACATGGAAGGTTGTTCCTTCTTTTGTCACCTCGAAGAACTCTCCCGCGTTGGCATTCAGGATGTTCTTGCCCTTCATTTCCGCAACGGAGTATTCCCAGTCTTCAATGGCAGCGCCGGAATAATTCTTGAAGCTCGGAGTTACCACCACTTCGTTTTCCGGGAAGCTGATATCAATGCTTCCGGTAGCCTTCAGGGTCATAGAGGGTGCCTTCTCAACTGTCTTGATAGTAGCCGTTACTTCCCGGCTGCCGCCTGCGCTGATGTACAGCTTGTAGGTGGCACCGTTGGGAGTCTTGTCCGTGGCGCTGACAGTGATGGTGCCATTTGCGAAATTCAGTGCCAGTTCTCCGGAATCCAGTTTGTCGTTCTTCTTGTTGTCTTCCAGACGGAAGGTGGGATTCGTGATCCGGTAATCCGCCGGGGTTGCCGTCACAATGATCTTTGCGGCATCACCAATATCAGGGTTCAATGTCACATTGGTGGTAGACAGCTTCAGGGTGACTGCGGTGTTCTTCACCGTTAGATTCAGGTTCAGCTTTCCTTCTGTTCCCTCGAAGGAAACAGAAATAACGATCTTACCAGGCACTGCAGAATCCGTGGCTTTTAATGTGAAGGTGCCGTCAGTGATGTTGAAGTTCTCAACCACATAACCGTTGGAGGCCGCAATGCCGGTGACCTTCAGGCTTTCCAGTGTGTCCTTCTTGTTGTTGGGAATCAGCTTCAGCTGTGTACCGTTGGAATTCACGCTATCCTCGCTCATGTTCACATTCGTTGCAGACAGCTTCAGTCCGGGAGCCTTGTAGCTGTTCCGGACATTCAGCGTAATGGCCGCAGGAATGTTCCACTCTTCGGTTTCTATCTGAAGTACGGCCTTGCCGGAAGCATTCTTGGCAACGGTTTCGCCGTTCAGAATCAGGTTGTTTCCATCCAGTGTCAGCCAATTGGGCAGGCTGCTTGCGGTGATGTTCGTAACAGTCGCGCCGGTGATCTGGATCTCCTGAGACTGGCCGGAATAGAAGGAGTTGAAGTTAGAGATCGTTGACTTCAGCTTGGGCAGAGTGTTCTTGACGGTCAGCGTAATTGCTTCACTTTCGTACTCGGTTCCGGCTACGGTGACCGTAATGGTTCCGGTATACTTGCCCTTAGCCTCATTCATTCCCTTTTCGGTGGGAACGAGGGACAGGGTTCGGTCGTCCAGAATACCCAGACTGAACAGCTCTGCGATTCTTTCATCCGTGAACCGTGCAGCTTCGATGGAAACGCCCAGATCAGGCGTTTCATTTCTTGTTCCTACAGACTGGGCGGAATAATTCTGGGGCAGCTTCAGCAGAACATCTACAGTTGCATAATCCGCGCTGTAGCGCTCCGCGTTCAGCTTGTTGGTGCTCAGCTGAATGCCCTCGATGACCATTTCTTCCGTTACGTCAATCCGGCAGCGGTCGGTGAGAGTGATGTCTCCGTCAGTGACGGTGGCAATCACGTAGGCAGTACCCACATTCCGGGCCGTGACGTTACCATTGCGGTCAACGGAAAGCACATTCCGGTCATCCACGCTCCACCGGATCTTATCTGCCAGTTCTTCAGGACTGATCTGGGCGGTCAACTGCACCCGGTTGACCTTCTGCAGATCCAGGGCCAGATATTCTCTGCGAATCCGCAGGTACATCTCATCACCGCAAACCTGACAGACGATCCCATCCGTTCCCGTCTCGTAGTCATGGCCCAGGGCGGGGATCACTTCCCGTCCCTCCAGAGTTTCCTGACAGACGGAACAGTGCTTGCCCGCAGTCAGGCCGGATTCGGTACAGGTTGCGGGAATCTCTGCGTCATATACCTCCACGTGTCCCAAAGCATCCACGTAGGTGTCCACATAGCTGTCGCCGCAGCGGCAGGTGTGGGTGGTATAGCCCCGCTCGGTGCAGGTGGGAGCAGTCACTACGGATTCGTATGCGTGGACATGATCCAGACTGGGGATGATCTGGGTTTTGGTCTCGCCGCAGCGGCTGCAGGTAAAGGTCCGTTCGCCGTCAGTATCCTCGGTGGGCTCTCTGGTAACCATCCCCTCGTCCCAGTCGTGGCCCAGGGCAGGAATCCCGGACTGAGCGACCAGAACGGTTTCACAAACGGAACAATGGCTGCCTTCCGTCAGGCCGGTTTCCGTACAGGTGGGGGCAGCTGCTGCATCGGTGACCGCCCTGTGGCCCAGGGCGTTTACATAGCTGTCAACGTACACATCGCCGCAGACAGCGCAGGTATGGGTGGTGTAACCACGCTCGGTACAGGTGGGAGCGGTTACAGCGGCTTCATAGCTGTGACCGGTGGCTGCAACTTCCCGGGTCTCGAAGTGGTCACAGTTTTCACAGTCTCTGCGCTCTGTGCCGGTTTCCGTACAGGTAGGAGCGGTGGTCACCATCCAGTCGCCGTAGCTGTGCCCGGTGGCATCCACGTAGGAATCTACATAGCTGTCACCACAGCGGCAGGTGTGGGTAGTGTAGCCGCGTTCAGTACAGGTGGGAGCTGTTGCAACGGCTTCATAGCTGTGGCCGGTGGCTGCGACTACTCTCGTTTCAAAATGGTCGCAGTTGGCGCAGTCTCTGCGCTCTGTGCCGGTTTCGGTACAGGTGGGTGCAGAGGTTACCGTCCAGTCTCCGAAGCTGTGGCCCATGGCACTGCCAACATCCCGGATGGTGTCTGTGGCATCGCAGCGTTCGCAGTTTGCGGTCTTTGTACCATCCTCGGTACAGGTTGCATCATTATTGGAGGTATAAATGCGGAAGCTGTGACCCAGGGCGGGGACATAGGAATCCACATAGCTGTCGCCGCAGACAGCGCAGGTGTGGGTGGTATAGCCCTGTTCGGTGCAGGTGGGCTCCGTCACAGCGGACGTATACTGGTGCTGCAGAGTGGGAATCTTCCGGGTCTGGAAGTCGTCACAGCGGCTGCAGTCCCGGCGCTCCTGGCCTTCCTCTTCCAGCGTGGCTTCCTTCACCACGATCCAGTCACCGTAATCATGGCCCAGGGCATCCACGTAGGTATCCACGTGGGAATCTCCGCAGTGACAGGTGTGGGTGGTGTAGCCGCGCTCGGTACAGGTGGGGGCTGTTACAACGGCTTCGTAGCTGTGGCCGGTGGCTGCGACTACTCTTGTTTCGAAATGGTCACAGTTTTCACAGTCTCTGCGTTCTGTGCCGGTTTCGGTACAGGTGGGTGCAGTGGTTACTGTCCAGTCACCGTAATTGTGCCCGGTGGCATCCACGTAAGAATCTACATAGCTGTCGCCGCAATGACAGATGTGGGTGGTGTAGCCGCGTTCGGTACAGGTGGGAGCAGTTACAACGGCTTCATAGCTGTGGCCGGTGGCTGCGACTACTCTTGTTTCGAAATGGTCAC
This sequence comes from Oscillospiraceae bacterium, assembly GCA_017398105.1. The sequence goes on from JAFQHF010000027.1 coordinate 8,390, forward strand.
AGTTTGCGCAGTCTCTGCGCTCTGTGCCAGTTTTGGTACAGGTGGGGGTAACAGTCACAGTCCAGTCACCGAAGCTATGGCCGGTGGCATCCACGTAAGAATCTACATAGCTGTCACCACAGCGGCAGGTGTGGGTAGTGTAGCCGCGCTCGGTACAGGTGGGGGCGGTTACGACTGCTTCATAGCTGTGGACATGGTCCAGAGTAGGAATGACTTCCGTTCTGGTTTCCCCGCAACGTTCGCAGGTGTAGGTGCGCTCGCCTTCGGTTTCTTCGGTGGGTTCAACCGTTACCACGCCCTCGTCCCAATCATGACCCAGAGCGGGGATCTCTTCCTGTGCAACCAAGACTGTGTTACAGACAGAACAATGGGAACCTTCCGTCAGACCGGTTCCCGTACAGGTTGCGGGAACAGCGGCATCGGTAACTTCGGTATGGCCTGTTGCGGCAACTTCTCTGGTCTCGAAGTGATCGCAGTTTTCACAGTCACGACGTTCCGTTCCGGTTTCGGTACAGGTGGGTGCGGTGCTTACTGTCCAGTCACCGTAATTGTGCCCGGTTGCATCCACGTAGGAGTCCACATAAGAATCTCCGCAGCGGCAGGTGTGGGTAGTGTAGCCGCGCTCGGTACAGGTAGGCGCAGTTACAACTGCTTCGTAATTATGGACATGATCCAGCGTGGGAATAACTTCCGTTCTGGTCTCGCCGCAGCGGTCACAGGTGTAGGTGCGTTCACCTTCGGCTTCTTCAGTGGGTTCTCTGGTGACAACGCCCTCGTCCCATTCATGTCCCAGAGCGGGGATAATTTCCTGTGCAACCAAGACTGTGTTGCAGACAGAGCAATGGGAACCTTCCGTCAGGCCGGGTTCGGCGCAGGTTGCTTCTACAGCTGCATCGGTGACTTCGGTATGGCCTGTTGCGGCAACTTCTCTGGTCTCGAAGTGATCGCAGTTTTCGCAGTCTCTGCGCTCTGTGCCGGTTTCCGTGCAGGTGGGTGCAGTGGTTACTGTCCAGTCACCGTAGCTGTGGCCGGTAGCATCCACGTAAGTGTCCACATAACTGTCGCCACAGCGGCAGGTGTGGGTGGTGTAGCCCCGCTCGGTGCAGGTAGGAGCCGTCACGACAGCTTCATAGCTGTGGCCGGTGGCTGCGATTTCTCTGGTTTCGAAATGGTCGCAGTTTTCACAGTCTCTGCGCTCCTCACCGGTTTCTGTGCAGGTGGGAGCAACAGTCATTTCCCAGTCACCATAGCTGTGACCCAGGGCAGGAATTTCTTCCTGCTCCACCAGAACCGTCTCGCAGACAGAGCAATGGCTGCCCGCGGTCAGACCGGGCTCCGTGCAGGTGGGCGAAACTGCCGCATCCGTCACTTCCGTGTGGCCGAAGGCTTCCAGAATTCTGGTCTCGGAATGCCCGCAGTTTTCGCAGTCCCGGCGTTCCCCGCCATCCTGGGTGCAGGTGGGTGCAGCGGTCACCTGCCAGATGCCGTAGCTGTGGCCGGTGGCCGGGATCACTTCCTGTGCTGTCAGAACCGTCTGGCAGTCCGCGCAATGACTACCCTCCGTCAGGCCGGGTTCCGTGCAGGTGGGCGGCACTGCCGCATCTTCCACCTCCCGGTGGTCGATGATATCCAGCTGTCTGGATTCAAAGTGGCTGCAGTGATCGCAGTGCCGCTGCTCCTCGCCGGTTTCGGTGCAGGTAGGTGCGCTCGTCACCACCCAGTCACCGTAGCTGTGGCCGGTGGCCGGAACCGTTTCCTGTTCTGTCAGAACCGCCTGACAGACTGCGCAGTGGCTGCCTTCGGTCAGACCGGTTTCCGTACAGGTGGGCGGCACTGCCGGGTCGATGGCCTCTGTATGGGCGATCATCGATGCCTCTCTGGTTTCAAAATGGTCGCAGTTTTCACAGTCTCTGCGTTCCTCACCGGTTTCCGTGCAGGTGGGGGCAGTGGTCACTGTCCAGCCGCCATAGCTGTGGCCGGTGGGTTCCACATAAGTATCGGTGTAGCTGTCGCCGCAGCGGCAGGTATGGGTGGTATAGCCCTGCTCCGTGCAGGTGGGGGCGGTCACCGTGTCCTCGTAACGGTGCACGTGCTCCAGCGCGGGGATGACCTCCGTTCTGGTTTCCCGGCAGCGGCTGCAGGTATAGGTGCGGATGCCGTCCGCCTCTTCCGTAGGCTCGCTGGTGACAACGCCTGCATCCCAGTCATGGCCCAGGGCAGGGATTTCCTCCTGCGCTGTCAGGATATCGCCGCAGACGGAGCAGTGAGAACCTTCCGTCAGGCCGGGTTCCGTACAGGTGGGCGGCACCGCAGCATCCGCTGCTTCCGTGTGGCTGCCGTGACAGTTGGGCTTCCAGGTCACCGTACCGCCCGACTGGGCATATTCTTCCCAGGTTTCATCCCCGGCAGGATAATAGATGGTAGCCGTTACATTCCGGAAAACATCGATGCCCAGGGCCGGAGCCTGGCCCTCAAAAAACACCGTTTCCAGGCCCGTGCAGTCGGCAAAGGCCTCATCATCCAGTCTGGAGATACCGGACGGAATGGCGATGGAGGGAAGAGATGTACAGTTCCGGAATGCGCCGGCGCCGATCTGATACAATCCGGAATGCAGAATCACCACGTTCAGGCCGCTGCAGTTTTCAAAGGCGCTGGGGCCGATTTCGCTGACCGTTTCCGGAATGTCGATCTGTGTCAGAGATGAGCAGCCATAGAAGGCATAGTCTTCAATATTCGTCAGGCCCTGCCCCAGATTCACATCCTGCAAAGTGCTGCAGTCCCGGAAGGCAGAATTGCCCACGTATATCAGGTTCTCCGGCAGAGTCACCGTTGTCAGATTTTCGCAGCCATAGAAGGCATAATCGCCGATGGTGGTCGGATAGCCCCAGGTGGCAAATTCCACAGTGGTGATCTGATCCCGGTAAGGATACCAGGGGGCGTTTCCGGCAGAATAGTCCTCCATGTAGTCCGAGCCCTCAAGGCGGAGCCGTCCGCTGTGGTTCAGTTCCCAGTACAAATCCCAGCCGCACCAGCCGGAAGCCAGAACATCCTTTTCTCCGCAGCGGGTGCAGTAGTCATTCTGATAATGATGTCCCAGAGCATTTACATAGGAATCCTGATAGCAGCTGCCGCAGATGGTGCAGGTATGGAGGGTGTAGCCCCGCTCCGTGCAGGTAGGTTCCGTAACAGTGGCCACATAAGTATGGCTTCCGTAATGATACTGATATCTGGCACCGCAGATGGTACAGCTTCGGGTTCCCACACCGTTTGAAAAATCCGCCAGCTGCCAGCTGCAGCTGTGGTCGGAGTACAGCTTGTACATCCTCTGGTTATACACAACCGTCTGCATATAGGGATAGTTGTTGGTAATATAGCTGCTGACCGCAGGCGCGTTCCAGGCCACCGCAATGCTTCTGGCATCATTGACCATGCCGTTATAGGAATTGACGCTTGTGATCCGAGATGCCATAGACGGATGATCCAGATAGATAGCAGTCAGGTTATCGGTATTTTCGAAGGCATTGCTGTGCACCGTGCCCAGGGTTCCTCCCAGACGCAGGAACCGCAGCTGCGTGCAGCCGGAGACGGCATGGCGGTCGATCTTGCCGATATTGCCCAGGATCTCCAGCTGTGTCAGCTGGGGGCATTCATAGAACATGCAGTAATCGATCAGGCCTACATTAGCCGGAACCACCACTTTCGTCAGCCGGTCGCAGTCCTGGAAGCAGCCGGAACCGATGGAGTGCACAGTTTCCGGGATATTGATATTGGTCAGCCGGTTGCATTCATAGAACGCACTGTAGCCGATGGAGGTGGCTCTTGCGGGCAGGGTCACGCTGGTCAGCTGCTTGCAGTTGGAGAAACAGGAATTGCCCACAGAGGTTGTTTCGCCCAGGAAGGTGGCCGTGCGCAGATTGGCGCAGAAGCCGAAGCACTGCTCACCGGTGCTGACCACATTGGGGCCGATGGTTACATTGGTCAGGCCATCGCACCAGGTAAAGGAATAGCCGCCCAGAACCGTGACGGAATCCGGAATGATCACATCCGTAATATATTTGGCCCGGGTAAAGGCACCGTCGATGGTGGTAACGCCATCCGGCACCGTATAGGTTCCCCGGCGGCCAGCCGGGAAGGTCAGCAGGGTCTTTCCGTCCTTGCTGAACAGAACGCCGTCAATGTCCTTGACGATGGGATTTCCCTCTTCCACAAAGATATTCTGCATACCCTGACAGCTGCCGAAGGCGGAATCACCCAGGCTGGTGACACTGGCTGGTATGGTCACTTCCTGCAGACCGTTACACCAGATAAAAGCAGTATCGCCGATTTCCACCAGGGTGCTGGGGAAATTGACCTCCTTCAGGCTGCTGGCATTGGAGAACATGCTGTCAGGAATGCGCGTCATGCCCTCGGCAAAGGTTACGGATTCCAGACTGGGGCAGTTGGAAAAAATGCTGCTGCCAAAGGTTCGAACCGATCCGGGGATGGTGATGCTTTTCAGGGCCGCACACTCGGAGAAGGCACAGAAATCCAGCTGGGTCAGGCCCTCCGGCAAGGTAATCTGGGTCAGGGCCCGCAGATTGTTAAAGCCGTACTCCCGGATGACCCGCAGCGTGGAAGGCAGATTGACCTGGGTACAGTTTTTGCAGAACACAAAGGCCCGCCTGCCAACAGCGGTGATGCCCTCAGACAGGGTGATGGTCTTGACGCCGTCCCGGTAGGGGTCCCATGGCGGGTCCCACTGGGGGAAATCCGGCATGGCGCCGGTGCCGGAAACCGTCAGCTCCTGGGTATCCGCATTCAGGGTCCATCTCATGCCGTTGCTTAAGGTACCGGATGCGGCCACATTGACCACGTAAGGCACCTTTGCCATGGGATAGGCCGCATGGAAGCTGGATGTGTTATACTCCGAGTCCCGGATATGGTCGGAGAAATTATCCTGGGTGCACAAAAAATGCCGGTGCCAGTCCGTAGCGCCCCGGTCCCAGGTGGCATCCATGTTGTAATATTCCTCTTCCAGCTCCACGATGTTCCAGGCATGCCGCTCTCCGGCATCGCCGGTGATGACACGGCAGTCGATGCCGGCTTCCAGCATCATCCGGTACATCAGCGTGGCATAGCCCTGGCAGACAGCCCTTCCGTTCGCCAGCGCTGCATAGGCCGTGTATTTGAGCTTGTAGGTCTCATCGTCCAGGTTGTCCCAGTCATAGCCCACATTTTCGCAGAGCCAGAAATAGATGGTTCGGATCTTCTCATACTCTGTCTTGCCGTCCAGATCCATTTCCGCCAGACGCTCCGCCACGGCGGTGTCCATCCATTCCTCCTGCTCCGGTGTTGTGTACCAGGTGACGGTATAGGACAGGGTGATCTCATAATATCCGCCCGAGGGGACAGTCTGCTCCGATTCGCCGGACCAGCCGCCGTAGTGAAAGCGCAGATAATCGCCCTCGTTCCCCACGCCGGTATGCTCCAGGGCTTTGGTAAACACCTCATAGAGCAGATTCATGCTGTCCTTGGATTCCGGCAGCCGGACGCGGGTGCTTACCTGTACAGCCCGCCGGGTCAGCTGGGCCCGAAGATCCGCAGCCGCCTCCGCCACGGAATTGTTCATCGTATCCGACAGTGCCGCCGTCCCGTGCCGGAAGGGCAGAAGATCCTCCTCCGTCAGGGAATCCCGGTAAATGGGATTGATCCAGCTGTCCGTACCCGTCTGCGTCTCAGGCTCCGTCTGCTGAGGCAGCGTCTGGGCAGGAAGGGTCTGTTCCGGAGCTGTCGTCTCCGGGGCCGTCGTTTCCGGGGGAAGGGTCTGTTCCGGAACGGAAGCAGGCGGCGCCGCTGTTTCCGGGACAGGCTCTGTCTCCGGTTCCGTCTGTGTTTCCGTCGGTTCCCGGGAAATCGCCGGTTCCTCTTCAATTGCGATTTCCAGAGCATGACCGTGCACCGGCAGCATCCCCACAATCATCACTGCCGCCAAAAGCAGCGACAGGCCTCTTCGTAAAAACTCCATAACTACGCTTCCCTTCTGCCGGATTCTCTGCTGATCTGCAAAGCGTTTTTCAACATAGCTTCATGTTATCACATACTGCGCCCTTTGTCTAATGCCAGCCGATAAAATTTTTCCTTACCGGATACAAAAAGGGCACCGTTCAACAAACGGTACCCTTCCAGACTGCCCTGAAAACAATTAGCAGAAGAGTACCCTTAAAGCATGCCAAAAGAGCTCAGCTCCCAACAGGAGCTGGGCTTGTGCTTTATGGGTAAAAGTATTAGGAAGGGATAGGCTCCAAGGAAACAGAGAAGCCCAA
>JAFQHF010000195.1 GCA_017398105.1 Oscillospiraceae bacterium
AGCATCTACGGCATTGCGCCTTCCGGTATTTTTTGCATTTAGGAGGATTATTACCGTGAATCATAAAAAGAAAAGAAAGGGAGTTACCAACTACGCACCCCGTTGCCCCTACTGTGGCAGCACAACTGTATACCGCAGTGCAACCGGCATCTACCAAGAAAACGATGATAACGTGATGCTTTATGTGTGTAAGAACTATCCCGCTTGCGATGCCTATATCCGGACGCAGAAAGGAACAGCGATTCCTATCGGTCAGATGGCTAACGGAAAACTGCGGGCCTTGCGGACTGATGCCCACAGACTGTTTAACCAGCTGTATCTGAAGGGCTTCATGCCCAAGCAGACTGCCTACGGTTGGCTCGGTTCGGTATTGGGTGTCCCTCAAGATAAGGCCCACATTGCCCAACTGAGCGAAATGCAGTGCGAGCTGGTGATCCGCGAAACCAAGAAGCAGCTCGCATTCTATGAAACCCATATGAAATCTAAAAAGAGGAGGAACGATCATCATGACACTGACGCCCGAGCAAATGCGAATTGTTGAAGAAAATATAGGTCTGGTGGGTAAGGTCATCAAGGATAAGGTCCACGGTCTTGGCCAGGCCGACACGCCGGAATATGATGACCTGTTCCAGACCGGTTGTATCGGTCTGTGTAAAGCTGCAGCAACAGATAAAGGCGGATGCTTCTCGACTTATGCATATAGGCTGATCTGGAATGAGATCTGCGATGAATTAGCCCGCTGTACCAGACTGATTCAGAAAGAGCAGGGTTCCGATACGATCGACGCCGTCGTCGACGCCCGGTCTTCCGAACAGGACCCTCTGCGCGAGACAGAATTGCGCCACCTCCTCCAGCAGGCAAAGGCTGATGCTTCCGAAGCTGCTGCAAGAGGAATCACTTGCCTGGAGCTTACGATCCAAGGGTATAACAGCAAGGAAATCGCAAAACTGCTGTGCGCCGAGGCGGCAACTGTTCGTATGTGGATGACCAGGGCTCGAAGATACCTGAAGAGCATCCCTGAACTGCAGGAATATATGTGTTCGGAGGCTGCATGATGAAGACAATATGGAAGAGGGTCAAACCCTGGATTGTTCCGGTGGTGTTGACCCTCTTATTCTATCTGCTGCTGCGGTTTGTGATCCTGATCGGATATGTACCTTCGGCATCTATGGAGCCGACCTTGCAGGAAGGCAGCTTCCTCATTGGCCTGCGCATCCATGACACGCCGGAAGTTGGCGACATTGTTATTTTCGAGAAGGACGGAGTCCTGCAGGTGAAACGCGTGGCAGCAGGACCAGGAGACATCGTTGATTATTCCAGTCTGGAGTATATGACATCCCTCCCTATACCGAATCGGGACGAAACTCAGATTCGCGTGCCGCCGGGATGCTATTTCCTGCTGGGAGACAATAGGCAAAACTCACTTGATTCAAGATATTGGGAACATCCCTTTGTCTCTGAAAACCAAATCGTGGCCGTTGTGCCAGAAAAATAGGAGGTTAATTATGAGCAAATGGGTCGATAAGAACGAATGGCCTTTCAATGTTTACAAGGCAATCACAAGGGACGATGAAGTCACAGAAGAGAGCCTTCCGGCAGATTACCGTGGAGCTTTGGAGTATGTGCTGATCTCCACAATTACGGACAGAGAAGAACAAGTCTTGCGGTACCGCTACCAGATGGCTCTGACCTACCGTGCGATCGGGGAGAAATTCGGACTGCAATCGGAGCGGATCCGGCAGATCCATGATAAGGCAATACGGAAGCTGCGTCATCCTGCTCGTTTCGCATTACTTCGGTATGGCGTGGTAGCGCAGATGGAAAGATACCGGGAAAGCTGCCGAGAGCTATTCTACAATCAGGGGTACAAGGAAGGATTTAGGAACGGCGGTATGGCGGCCCAAGCACCGCTGCTAAGCAATCCCTATCAACAGCAGGAAGATGATTCCACCATTCCGATTGAGGAGGCGTCCGTGGACATCCTGGATCTGAGTGTGCG
>JAFQHF010000196.1 GCA_017398105.1 Oscillospiraceae bacterium
ATCAGTACCTGCCCATAGGGCAGACCGTTGAGGAATTCATTTGCAAAGTAGTTGGCGCCAACCTCCAGAGGGATCAGCACATAGCCCTTCTCCGTCAGGGTCTTTCGATAGATATAGTCCATCATACCGCCGTCCCAGGCACCCCAGTTGATGGTGAGAGATTTACAGTTGGGATACTTCTTACGGAAATAGTGACCGAACTTATCCAGGAATTCATTGCCTGCGGCATAGTCCATCTGACCATCGTTGCCGAAGTAACCGGCCACGGAGCTGAAGGAAACCACAAATTTCAGTCGCTCCTTGTCTATGCAGGAAAGAAGGTTGTTCAGACCCACATACTTGGTGTCCAGCACCGCCCGGAAGCGGGCCATGTCCTTGTTCCAGATCTTGCAGTCGGCCAACAATCCGGCACCGTGGATGATGCCCCGGACAGGACCAAGCTCTGCTTCGATCTGACGCATCGTCCGGGAAAGATTTTCCCGGTTATTCACATCGCAGGCGTAATAGCGGACGGTGCATCCAGTCTTTTCCAGCGTGTTGAATGTATGCAGCATTTCCCGCTGGGCAAGGATCGCTTTTGCTTTCTTCTCAATGTCCTGGAAGGAAACCTTCTGACCGGAGGCCTTAAAGCGGCGTGCGATCAGGGTCTTCATCTCCTTTAAGTCGGGACTGGCGGAAGTTTCCTGGTCATCCATATCTTCTTCGACGATTTTTGCACGGCCCAGAATGACGATTTTGCAAGGTGCTTTTTCCATCAGTGCCAGCACGCACTGGGAGGTAACACCGCGGCTGCCGCCGGTGACCAGGATCACATCGTCTTCCTGATAAGGACAGCGGTTCTGAGCCACCTTTGCATCGGTAAAGAAGCCGGCAGCGGTCCAGCGTTTGCCATCATTGGTGCGGCCGATCTCTGGCCAGACATCCTGGATCTTCAGTTCGTCCTCCATCAGTTCCAGCATTTTGGAGGCTGTCACATCGGGCTGGAAGTCCACCAGCTTTACAGCTGCCTGCTGACCGAACTCGATGGACAGTGTCTTGGCAATGCCGTTGAAAGTACCGTAAGCATAGTGTTCATTTTCCCCGGTAAAGCCCATCTTGCCGTCCAGGAAGGTGGCAAAATACATCAGGCCCTTCCAGTCGGGCTTCCGTTCCCGGATGTAAATGGTGTAGTGCTTGATCAGATATACCGCAGTCATGGTGTGATCGTAGATACACTGCTCCAGATCCTGACCGTCATAAGCGTTGGCAATAAATGCCATGCCGGTGATCGGACCTTCCTTGGCGGTTTCTGCGATCAAAGCCTGGGCCTCTTCTTCAGACAGATTTGTCTCCACCCGTCTGACGGTCATGCCTTTCCCGGTGAAGTAATCTGCCGTGGCATCGGTGTAAGCATCCTTACGGCCCAGCATCAGCATGGTACCGAAGGAAGGCGTCAGATTTTCTCCCCGCTGTACATCGCTGCGTTCCACGCTGCGGATCTCAAACCGGCGGACGGTTCTGGGATCGGACAGATCCAGATTGTCAATGACGGGATTGGGCACACCAACGGGAGCTGGCACTGCCTGCACGGCAGCTGCCACCGGTTCCGGAGGTACCTTTTCCAGTAGGGTTGCCAGCTGGCGTTGGGTCTGCATCAGTTTTTCAAAGGCTGCGATCTCACATTCCCCAAAGGCGGCGGTGAGGTTCAGCACGTCCTGGGTAATGGGCATCCCGGACAGGAGCTGAAGACGCTCCTGCTGGGAATCCCAGTAAACCTTCAGGCTTTCTGCCTGAGGATCATATTGTCTATTGTTCATAAGGCTTCTCCTTATACCAGTGCGGAAAGGTAAGCGCTGATTGCCTCCACAGTGGACAGGGTGGACAGTTCCTCGGTCTGGTCGGGTGTCAGGGTAATGCCCAGCTTTTTCAGCACCTCAGCAAAGATCTCCACCCGCTTGATGGAGTCGATCCCCAGATCCGCTTCCAGCTCCATGTCGTTATCGATCATATCCTCAGGGTAGCCGGTCTTGTCAGCGATGGCTGCCAGGATGATTTCATTCAGCTTGCCGCTGGATACGGCAGGTGCCGCAGGCGCGGCTTCCGGGGCAGGGGCAGCCGCCGCGGCGGGAGCAGTGCTGCCAATAGAATTCAGATAGGAGACCATATCCGCGATCTTGCCCAGACCCGACAGTTCTTCCACGTTTTCCTTGGTGAAGATACCGCCCAGGGTGTTGTTGACCATGGAGAGGATCTCCACCCGCTTGATGGAGTCGATGCCCAGGTCGGCCTCCAGCTCCATATCCTCATCGATCATATCGGTGGGATAACCGGTCTTATCGGCGATTGCCTCGGTGATGACGGCATACATATCCACACCGGCAGGTGCCGCGGCAGCAGGAGCTGCGGCAGAAACCTCGTCCGCAGGCTCAGCAGGAGCAGCGGCAGACAGGGTGTTCAGGTATGCCACCATATCCGCGATCTTGCCCAGACCCGACAGCTCCTCCACATTCTCCTTGGTGAAGATGCTGCCCATAGCGGTATTGACCATGGAGAGGATCTCCACACGCTTGATGGAGTCGATGCCCAGGTCGGCTTCCAGCTCCATGTCCTCGTCGATCATATCGGTGGGATAGCCGGTCTTATCGGCGATTGCCTCGGTGAGGATGGCATAGGTATCCACATTTGCCTTTTCGGGAGCAGGTGCAGCCTTCACCGGCTCTGCCTTGGGGGCGGGAGCGGCTGCAGGAGCAGGTACAGCTGCCTTCACGGGCTCTGCCTTGGGTGCGGGAATCGCAGCGGGCACTGCCGCGGGTGCCGGAGCAGCCACAGGCGCAGGCATCGTCACAGGAGCGGCAGGTGCAGGAATGGTCACAGGTGCACCCATCTGATTGCCGAAGTAAGCTTCCAGCGCACGCATGGAGTTGTTCTGGAACATGGTGATGCAATTGAGCACATTCTGCTTTTCACCCTCGGCAGTAGCTCTGGACAGCATATCCGAAGCGGAGCGCATCTGATCGGTCTGGACATCCATAAACTTGGTAAATACTTCCGCGTTTGCGCTGTAAGCATTGGCTGCGGGAGCGGCGGTTTTGACTTCCATGGGCTTCACTACCTCTTTCACAACTTCTTTTACGACTTCCACTTCTTTGATGACTGTTCTGGGCTCCTGAGAAGCCTTCATAATATCGATGATCCGCTGATCGGGCAGCAGTGCAGCGTCCATAGCCTCCTGACGCTTGGGCAGAACAAAGCTCTTCATCTTGACAGTATAGGTGGTCTTGCTCTTCTTGGGGACGTAATCCTCATTATAGGCCACACGGTAGGGATCATCCTGGACGGCAACACCCAGAACTGCCAGCTGGGCCATGGCGAACTCCAGGCTTTCAGCGGTATTTTTGCCCTTGTCGGGGCACAGGGCGATGGCGGTGTAGTCCTTGCCGGCAAGGCAGTCCTTCAGCAGACCGGTAAGCACCTTGCCGTTGCCCACTTCCAGGAAGATCCGGCTGCCGTCGGCGTAGGCTTTTTCGGCGCTGGTGCGGAAGAGAACCGGATTCAGCAGCTGCTTTTCCAGCAGACCGGCAACATTTTCGGTGTAGCCTTCGCCGGTGGCGTTGGCATAGACCGCGCCGGTGGGGGTATTCAGCTTCATGCCGTCCAGGTAGGAACGGAAGGCGATGGAAGCTTCCTTCATATAGGGGCTGTGGAAAGCGCCGGAGACCTTCAGGCGGACGGCCCGGATGCCCATGCCGGTGAGCTTCTCTTCCAGAGCGGCAATGCCCTCCAGGCTGCCGGAAACTACGGTCTGGGCAGCGGAATTCTCATTGGCCACGTAGACATTTTCAATTCCTTCACAGGCAGAACGCAGGGTCGCCTTGTCGGTCATGCAGGCCATCATGGCGGCGTTGGGGTCGGCCTCGCTCATGAGGGAGCCCCGCTCCCTTGCCATGGAAATCAAGGTTTCATAGTCCATAACCCCGTCTGCCCACAGGGCTACCAGCTCGCCGAAGCTGTGGCCGATAAAGGAGTCGGCCTTCAGGCCGCGCCTGGTAAGAATGTTGTACAGGCCCGCCTCGGTGGCGGCCAGAATAGGCTGGGTATTGGCGGTATTGTTGATGGCAGCTTCCGCAGCGGCAAATTCCTCGGGAAGCAGAGCCTTGGGATAGAGGATCTCAGAGATGGGCTCGGCACCGGCTTTCAGCATCACATTGTCAGCTTTGGAAACTGCGGTGCGAAGCTCGGGGTAGTTGATGGCAGCTTCGGACAGCATATTCACAGCCTGGGTGCCCTGGCCGGGGAACAGGACGGTGACCTTGCCGTCGACTTTTCTGCTGTTGTAAGCGATGCCCTTCTGATTGAAGGAAGAAGCGGTATTCTTATTCAGCAGTTCCAGCGCCAGAGCAGCCTTTTGGGCAGCCTCGTCGGGTGTTGCGGCGACAAAGGCCAGACGGAAGCTGCCGTTGCCCGCATTTTCATAGCGGTAGCAAGCTTCCCGGAAGGATGCGGGCTGTGCGATCAGCGCCCGGATCTTTTCTGCCAGCTCCGTCCTGCTGTCAGCAGCGAAGAGAACGCCGGTGGGGGCGCGGCCCACTCGGTAAGCATTCTCGTGCTCGGGCCTGTATTCCTCCAGAACCACATGGAAGTTGGTGCCGCCAAAACCGAAGGCACTGGCACCGGCCCGGCGGACGGGCTGGGCGTCGTTCACGATCCAGGGCTGGGACTTTTTCAGAACAGTCAGACGGCTGTCCACCAGAACGGGGTTGGGAGTCTCCATGTTGATGGAATTGGGCAGAACCTTATGGTGCAGTGCCAGGGCTACCTTCATGCAGCCGGCAATACCCGCAGCCAGACGCATGTGACCTACCTGACTCTTGACAGAGCCGATAACGGTCTTGCGCTTGCTGCTCTTGGGGAAGGCAGTGGTGGCGGAAGTGACCTCGCAGGCATCACCGGCTGCGGTGCCGGTGCCGTGGGCTTCCAGCAGACCGATGGTGTCCATATCCACTTCGGCATTCTTATATGCCCGCTTCAGGGCACGGATCTGGCCTTCGGGGCTGGGAGCGTAGATGCTCTTGGCCCGGCCGTCAGAGGAAGAACCGGAGCCGCAGATGACGGCATAGATCTTGTCCCCGTCGGATTCAGCATCGCTCAGGCGCTTCAGCACCATAATGCCCACGCCGTCGCCGATGATCATGCCGTCGGCATTGGCATCAAAGGGCTTGATCCTGCCGGTCTTGGAACAGGCAGGGGTCTTGGTGAAGGACAGGTAAGTAACGGGAGAGTTGTCCAGATTGGCGCCGCCCACCAGCATCATGTCCATGTTGCCGCTGACCAGCTCATCCACCGCAAATTTCACTGCGCCCAGGGAAGCGCCGCAGGCTGCATCCACGGAGCAGGAGGTGCCGCCCAGGTCGAAACGGTTGGCAATACGGCCTGCAACCACGTTGGGGATGTAGCCGGGATTGTCATCTTCGGACCACTCATGCTGGGTCTGCAGGAACTTTTCCACCATCAGATCGGCAGCTGCCTCGGGAACACCGTTGTTCACCAGGATCTTGCGGATCTTGTAGCGCTGGGTTCTGCAGTGCAGGCTGAACACATGGCTGGCCGTACCGGCGGACATGATAACACCGGTATTCTCCCGGTTGAAGGGCCGTGCATTCTTTCCGTAATATCCGGCATCGATCAGAGCCTGACGGGCAACGATCAGGCCAAACAGCTGGTCCACAGCAGTATGCTCCATGACCTTCGGAGAGATGCCGAATTCCTTCGTATCAAATTCCACGGGGCCGGACTGGCCGCCCATCTTGCAGTAAGACTTATCCGGCACATTGGGATCGGGATCGTAGAACTCCTCCAGTTTCCAGAACTCCGGTTCCACTTCCTTGATGGAGTTTTTGCCTTCCACGATATTCTGCCAGTATTCGGTAAAATCCAGGGCACCGGGGAATACACATCCCATGCCGATAATCGCAACTTTTTCCTTCATATCAAAAACCTCTTTTCAGATGAGTAAGTCAGAATTTACGGAACCGGGTGTAGCGGTCCTGTACGATGTCCTCCGGAGACATATGGTCGTAGCGCTTTACGAAATCCAGAATGGCACTGTGCATAACTGGCGCGATTTTATCCACGGTTGCGGCCGTTGCGCCGCCGAATTCCGGAATGATCCGCTCGATGATGTTCAGCTCCGCCAGATCCTGCGCCGTCAGCTTCATGATCTTCGCGGCCTCTTCCGCTCTGCCCTCGGTCTTCCAGAGGATGGCGGAATAGCCTTCCGGAGAAAGGATGGCGTAGGTGGAATGCTCCATCATCCAGACCTCATTGCCGGCCGCAATGGCCAGAGCGCCGCCGCTGCCTCCCTCACCAACCAGAATGCACAGGGTAGGCACCTTCAAGCCTGCCATGGTCATGATGGACTCAGCAATGGCTGTGCCCTGACCGCGCTCTTCCGCGTCGATGCCGCAGAAGGCACCGGAGGTGTTTATGAAAGAGATGACCGGACGACCAAATTTTTCCGCCTGCTTCATCAGCCGGATGGCTTTGCGGTAGCCTTCCGGCTTGGGCATGCCGAAATTCCGATGAAACCGCTCCTGCACGGACTTTCCACGAAGATTGGCAAGAATGGTTACCGGCTGTCCGTTCAGCAGCGCCAGACCGCCGATCAGAGCATGGTCATCGCCAAAGCACCGGTCACCGTGCAGTTCCCGGAAGTCTTCAAAAATCCGCTCAATGTAATCCATGGAGGTGGCGCGGTCGCCGCTGCGGACCATCCTGACCTTTTCCCATGCAGTCTTTTCGTGATGGTGGCTCAGCGCCTCGCTCATCTGATCCAAATGATGTTCCAGACGGGGATGACGCAAATAGTGACCGGCATTCCTGGCAGGATGGGCATAGAGCAAATAATGCAGGGTGTTTTTCAGGGTATGCCGCTCCACAATGCGGTCCACCATACCATGCTCCAGCTGGAACTGGGCGGTCTGGAAACCGGCAGGCAGCTTGTGACCTATGGTCTGCTCAATGACCCGGGGACCGGCAAAACCGATTCTGGCCTGAGGTTCCGCCAGGATCACATCTGCCAAT
This sequence comes from Oscillospiraceae bacterium, assembly GCA_017398105.1. The sequence goes on from JAFQHF010000196.1 coordinate 7,060, forward strand.
GTAGCAAAGCTGGCAGTGACGCCGCCCATGGTGGGATCAGTCAGTACAGAGCAGTAGAACAGGCCCGCATCGGAGTGACGCTTGACTGCAGCAGAGGTTTTCTCCATCTGCATCAAAGAGATGATGCCCTCCTGCATTCTGGCACCGCCGGAGCAGCAGAACAGGATCACAGGCAGTCTGCGCTCTGTGGCCCGCTCAAAGGCCCGGGTGATCCGCTCGCCCATGGCACGGCCCATACTTCCAATCATAAACTTGGGATCACAGACACCAATGATCGTCTCATGACCGCCGATCTTTCCGTAACCGACGGTGACCGCCTCGGTACTGCCGCTTTTGGCCTGTGCTGCGGCCAGCTTTTCCGGATATCCGGGTGTTTTCAGTGGGTCGCAGATACTCACATCTTCAAACAGAGGCTCAAAGGTTCCTTTATCCAGCACCATCAGCAGCCGTTCCTTTGCGCCAATGGGCATATATTTTCCGCAGTTCGGGCAGATATAGTAACGGTTCCAGATATCAGCTCCGGTATGTACCGTCTTGCATTTCGGGCAGGTAATCTGAATATTGCCAATATCCAGGTCTATGGCTGCTCCGACTGACCGGTCTGCGGTCTTTCCTTTTTTCTTCCAGAATTGGATCATTTTCATTCTCCTTATAGCAGCTGCTGCACATCCAGCAGTTCAAACGCATCTTCGTCTGTCCACAAATAACACGGATCACAGGTCATCCTCAAGGAGGCTGCCTTTTTGCATCATCTCAAACACCTTGTCCTGGCTGATGGGCTTAAAATACAGGAATCCCTGTCCGTAGTGGCATCCGGCCTCCCGGGCAAAACGATTCTGTTCCTCTGTCTCAATACCCTCGCAGACCACTCCCATGCCGAGCTGCGCTGCGGTGGTTACCAATTCACAGAACTCTGCTTTTCCCTTTTCCGTGCAGGCACTCAGCAGCATGGACCGGTCGATTTTTACAATATCCAGAGGGTACTGCTTCAGATCATTGACAGAGGTGACACCGTTTCCGAAGTCGTCCAGGATGATCCGGAATCCGGCAGCCTTCAGCTGATTCAGATTCTCGATCATCTGCCCGGCATTGGTCTCCTTTTCCCGCTCCGTGATCTCCAACCCTAACTTGTGGTGCGGAACACCATATCTGTCAGCAATCTGAATCAAATCTCCGGCCAGACCTTCTTCAGCCAGTGTCTTTCGGTTGAAATTACAGGAGAGACAGTCAAGCCGTTCTCCTTCCGACAGTGTGCGGCTCATCCATGCACAGCTCTTCTGGAAAATATAGCGGTCAAATCTGGAATATAAGCCCTGTGCATCGATTGCGGGCAAAAACTGATCCGGGAAAATCACGCCCCGTTCCGGATGATTCAGCCGGGACAGCTCCTCTGCGTTGTAAGCAGTATCATCCTTAAAATCCACCACCGGCTGAATCACCAGAGTAAACAGATCCCGGTCCAGAAACTCCTCCATCCGGCGGCACAGTTCCTGCTTCAGACTTTCTGATGCTGCAGGCACGGTTCCCGGTGTTGCCGAAGTTGTTTCATCAGAGGTTTTCTTTCGGTTCAGCAGCACTGCGACTACGACAATCACGACAAAAACAACGATCAAGGTTTCCATAATTTTTCCGTCCTTCCTGAGTTGACAATAAAAAAACGGCCTATTCATGCTTCCCGCGTCCTTTACCGTATAGTATACGGCAAAGAAGCAAACATAATAGACCGGTTGCGCTGTTAACTCCACATTGTGCAAGCGCCCAGATACGCACAAATGCTTCACAGTATTCTATATAATATTAAACTACTAAAATCATAACAAAAATACGGTTATTTGTCAAGCCGGCTTTGAGAAAAGCTGCTCCTTATTTTTTGCCAACTGTTCTCAGTCTGTTTCTTTTTTGCATGATACAGCGCGGGCGCGGTAGAATTTTAGATTCTTCCGCGTTTTGGGCAGTATATTCCTTTTTGATTGACAGATACTAACAGCGTAATTTGTAAATTAAGAGGAGAGATTATATATGAAAGCTACAGGCATTGTCCGCCGGGTGGATGACCTTGGAAGAATCGTCATTCCCAAGGAAATCAGAAGAACCCTTCGCATAAGAGAGGGCGACCCGCTGCTGAAAACATTGACAGTGAGTGAGAGGTACTTATGGGCGATGAAGATGCTGCATAACCGTGTAATTGGGTAGTAAATATATATCACTCAACCCATATAAGAAGGGCAGCAGTTTTGAACCTGCTGCCTTTCTTTCAGTTTGTTTATTTGTATCTTTGGATAATCATGTCAATGTATTCCTGATTGTGGTCATAGCTCAGTCTGCGATCAATTCGATACATATAAAGAAAATTAGGTTCCTTCTCAATTAGTTCGAGGATCTTTTCCGGACTTAATCCACATTCTAGCATATATGCAAGGCACCCCACAGGATCAGAGTAGTAACCCCAATAAATCCACTGGTTTGTCTCTGCATCCATGCGGATCACCTTTATGCCAAATTCCTCGCCCAGCAACTCCAGAATAGCGGCCGTTCTGGATTTGATTCTTTCTTCCACACCGAAAAGGACGCCTCTGCAGAAAATTTTCCAGGAAAGGTCATTGTCGGAAAACGTCGCTTTCAGATAATCGGCGACATCATATACCGCATCTGTGGTAAGCGCCAGCCACTGTGCATCCTTGTCAAAAAGAGCATCGACAGTCTCTTTGGTACAGTCAAAGCATTCCATAACTGCGTTTTTTGCCGACTGCCACTGGTCACAGGGAATTCGCAAATAACGATCAATTGTGTAATCATTCAGGTCTGAGGATTTCGGATTTTTGCAAATAATTCTTTGGGCTTCTTTCAGCGTTTCCAGCATATCGTTTGCCGGAAGCACCCCATACTGTTCCTGACCTTGATCCTCAAACTTTGTGCGACAATATTCTGCATATGAATCTGCCTGGTTCATATTTAATCCACAGGACCATAATACTTCTTTTAATTCTATCAAAAACGCTTCGCTCAAATGTTTTTCTTCTGTCTCTACGATAACAGCACAAGAGAGAATGTTCTCAACCTCTGCAATGCGGCCCAGGAGTTTATGCTGCTCACACTTGGCTGCATCATATTCTGAATTATTTTCCAGATCACCGTATTTCATTGCTTCAGCAATCATTGCTTCCACTTCGCGGGTTCGGGTTGTTTTCATATAGTTGAGTTCCCGTTCCAGGTTGGCTTTCCTCCGTTTTGAGATTTTATAGGTGTTATTCATAAATAGCCATGTCCCCTTTCTCTGCTAAGGATGGGTTGCCTGTATTATATCATCCCACAAAAGAGATGTTCATGATTGTCTGTTAGCAGTCGTTAACTATAGAAATCGCGAATAGGTTTTGTAAGCCGTTTCGGTCGGCGAAATCTCCTCATGAACTTATTCTCAATCTGGCGAACACGTTCCCTTGTTATACCAAGTTCCTCCGCAACTTCCTGTAACATCATAGGCTCACCGGATACAAACCCCAATCGCATCAAAATGAGTTTTTGCTGCTCTGCATTGTCCATCATATTCAGGCTTTCGAAGAACCGTTCCGTCACTTGCGCAGACTTCAGCAGCTCTTTAGGAAAGGATTCCAGTGTTTTTCCATACGCATTATAAAGAATGTTTTGAATTTCAGGATCAAGACGGGAAATATATTCCTGAAGTGCCATCTTTTCAATGATTTCATTTTCCTGGTCAATGACTAGCTGTTCCATTATCGAGATTCTCCTTTTCTGCTGTGCCATCGATAAAGCTGACAGGGCTGATAGCAGTTGCCCTCCTCATATTGACGCAATGGCGAAGAACTCCTGAAAAATTACTCTGAGTACGCTGCTTTACTTTCTGTTTCAGATTTTCAAATAGCTCCAACATTTTCCATCACACACCCTAATTGCACCGGTGTTTTCTTCAATCTCCAGCTGTTCCCAACAACAGGGGGTTATTTCCTTGTATTCCCGGTCCATAAGACCATAGCGAACAATCCATTCTTTTCGTTTGCCCTGCTCATCTAAAACAGCCTCCGAATGTTCCATCAAAACATAGTCATCCCTTACAGTCAGCCGCAGCTTTCTGAGTATGGAATCCTTATTTCTTTTCAGCAGTTGGATTCCTCTTCCGTACCATTCATGTTTCAGATATTCTCGTAAAATGGATTCCGGGTAAACCATAAAAAGGTAACCGTCACTATATTCCCGAAACCAATTCCACTCATAGGGAATGACCAACTCTCCGGAACGGGAAATACCGCCCCATTTTCTCTCATAATCATTGGTAATATTAATCACAAGAGCCAGTCCATGACAAAATTCTCTTGCATCGGTCCACTGGCAGGGAATCACAAGCCGGGCATTTCTGTCAATGTATCCCCATCTCCCGTTCTTCTTTACTCTTACCAGACCATCTGCAATATGCGAAATTTCCTCCCATTCAGAAAAAATCAGTTTTTTGGCTACACTGTCTGTGTTGTTCTCTTTTCCTGTTGACCCGGAGGCGGGATACGTATACAGCTGTCTGATATCCATCACTTCGGCAGGCGAAATGATTGTGTTAAATTCAGAATCAATGAACCTGAAGGCTCCGTTGTGCCAAGCCGGAGAGATATCCTTCTCAAAAAGAACAGCCCGCAGTTTGTCATATGCGTCATCGGGAAGCTGGTTGCCTTCCCGATCATACAGGAACGTTTTTCCGCCCTTGCCTGCCAATATCATATTTTCATTTGTAACTGCAATAGCATCCCATTCGATATCCAGAATTTTCTTGCCGTTGATGTTGCACAAACCATAAAGGTTATTTTCCTCAAACCGTATCCAGTTATTATCCAGAATCCTTATATCGCCCGGATCTGCTTTTATAATCTGATTTCCGTGCTTATCATATACACCGTGGAATTTATTCTTCCACACCAGCCAGCAATCAGAGCCGAGCCTCGTCACAGAGTCCCATTCTGCTTTTAATATCGGCTTTCCGTGATCATCATATATTCCGGAGTATCTTCCTTTTGTTACCTCCCAATAACCAGCACCGTATCCGACAATCCAATCCCAGCAGCAAGGGATCACTTCCCGGCCATACTCGTCTTCAACTCCCCATTTTCCGGCTTTTTCAACTTCACAGTTTCCGGCTCTGATATTTTCCATGTTGCATAATCCTTTCGTCTCTCTTCGTGTTTTTAAATATAGGCAACAGTAGTAGATACGCATTCAAATTCTTCATTGCTAATGACCAATACTTAACAGCAAACAAAAATATAGTTCACCGTCGGACATCTTCAAGGTTACTCATGTATGTATCCCTGATGTATTGTGTTACGCATCCTGAATACCGTACTCACTGTCAGAAATTCATAAACAGAAATTCCTCTATCAGATTCTGAAGCAAAAGCACCTGTATGATGCCTGCTAGGAAAGCAACCGTTCTTTGCGTTTCCCGTTTGCGCAGATAGGCAAAAAATAGTCCGATCCAGCTGCCGATTCCTCCAAAACAAAAGATAAGCACCCATATCAGCCAATCCAGTTCCCTGTGCATTCTTTTGTTCCAGAAGACCACGAGAATTGCCATGAAGTTTATCCAGATAAACAGATCATATGCCCAAAGCCTCATAACCGTACTCCTTTCCGTTGTCTGCATGACCTGGAGGTCATGCACGTTCATAGCTGTGCGCTACCAGAGCATCCAGGGCATCGATGGTGCGGAAAAACGCATTCTCTGTACATCTGACATCCTCGTCCGCATATGCAAACAGTTCCTTTCTGTCACGGTAGATAAAGATCGGACACTCACGGACAAGACCGGCACGGTCTGTCAGTTCCAGACGCGTTTTTGGATTGACAAAGAACACGCAGCGCTGCACCGGTATACGGATTCCCTGTTCATGCAGGAAACCTTTCATCCGCCATTCGTGCTTTTCCACCTGTGTTACAGGATTGTATTTTGCCTGTCCATTATGAAGCAGCTTTTCAGAAGAAATGTCGCCCGAAAGCGTTCCGACATAGTTCTTGACTTCTACGATCGTAACCCCAAAAGGCGTAACCAGTACCAAATCCGATTCAGAATCCCGTCCGCGGTAAGGAATCCGCAGATTGGTATAGATATGGCAGCAATCATCCAGTTTGCGCAAAACAGAAAGCGCCTTTCTTTCTCCATCCAGACCAACCTTGATTTTTCGTCCTTCGTTGCTGTCCGGAGTAACAATCCGCGTCGTATGTTTTGTTTCATAACGGACGGCCAATGCAAAGATGGTCAGAAGCAGAGGAAATGCATACAGGGAAATATGTATAATCGACTGCGAAAAGGTATAGAGCATAATCAGCCCGAAGGGCAATGCCAGCAACGAAAACAAAAAGCTTAAAAAATTTGTAAAGTGATTACGCAGAATATAATAGAGCATGCCCAAAAACAGCACCAGGCCAACCAGTGACTGGGTAAGATTGGTATGCAGTGCCATAATGGGTTTCGCCAGAAGATTTGCAATGAAGAACGGAATCTTCTCCCGGAGCTCCAGTGGTATATGGGGATTACAGAGAAAAAACAGGAATACCGGAAGGGAAATGACCATCACCACCAAGCAAAGCCTGTTGCCTGCGGGGCTGTGAAGAAAGCGATCAAACGTAGAGTTGTAGCGAACTTTTTCGTATTTTGCTCTCAGATCGTTTCGCGCTTCATGGATATGTGCCATAGCATTGCCTCCTTCGTGAACAGTCTGCGGCCAAACGAAAACTTCCGGCCCTTTTGCCTTAACTGCCTGGATTCTCTACCAGTTGATCCAGAAGAAGCAAGACCTTCTGAACCTCCTCATCATTGAGCAGTCTGTAATTATGAGCACGAAAATAGGTATAAAACCGGTTGGCATCGGATGCCTCGAAAATGGGGCAATCGGCATTGAGATCAGTCTCGCCTCTGATATCCACTTCAGCATCATCATTGCTGAAGAACACACCGGTATAAACATAATGCCGCAAACCATGCTCCTTTAAATAGGAGGATAGCGCACATGCATGTGTCTGCACTTGCTTGACCGGATTGTAAAAGGTTTTTTCCCGGAAAATGGTTCCGTGGCGGTATGTTTTCTGGGTCAGGTTCTGATCAGATACATTTCCGCAGATGGTGCCTTTGAGATTTTTAATTTTTATAGCAAGGATTCGGCTGGGAGAAACCAGGATGATATCCAGATGGCTGCTCTTCTTTTTCCCCTGCCTATCCTTCCAGGGGACAGTTACATTTGTGTAAACATGACACCAGTCCGGTAAGTTAGAAAGAACAGACAACACCTTTTCTTCACCGTTTACCGCCAACTCCAGAGTTGCCTCTTCGTCGGTCATTCTGCCATAATTCTGATTGTGCAATTTAGACACACTTACGAAAATTATGTAGACAAGTAAAATATATACCAAAAATCTACTGATTTTGAGCAGGGGGATTAACAGCACCCACAAAAAACCTCCTATAAATGTATCTATTGGGATTATGAGCTCAAGGCAGCTTTCGATCAATCCCTGCAAACTTTTCGGATCGCAGATCCAGTAAAGCAATGCGATGGAACTAACAACAATTAGAGCCGTAAATGCAATTTTACCCGGTAAAAGTCTGTCATGTTTCAGCTTTTCATATTTGATTTTCAGTTCGTTTTTAGAGTGATGCATTGTTGCCATTTTATGATCCTCCCTCTTCTCAATTCACACAATCTATAAATGCTTTCCGGTTTTCGGTGCAGGAAGCCTCACGCAAGACTTCGGCTTCAGCCAATTACCAGTTTCTTAAACAAAAAGAATTGAACAACGGCCAACAGCAACGCAGCACCGGCACCACCACTTCTTGTGCGATGCCGCAGCAATAAGCAGGCAAGTGCGCTACCCATAGCACCAAACCCTATTGTGAATGACCAGAATGCTCTCTTATATTTTCCCCGATGCTGCTTATCCACACAGGTTGCCACAAAGGCATAGACATTCATTGCAATATACAAATCGTTGATAAACTCAATCATCTGTCCTTCCCTCTTCCTGAACCATGTTTCCCTGCAGAAAGGATATTGCTGACCTGTCCAATAATGATGAAGATTGGCAGTGCATATGGCGTGATCCGCACTACAGAGGGCAACAGCAGCTGTAACGGCCATGAAATAACGAGCAGAATCTGAAAGATCGGAAAAAGAATAACCAGCACAAGCATATCCCCTATAATTGTCGAGAATTTTCTACCCCATGTCTGCTGAAAAAATCCCTGAATCGGATAATTTCGAAATGTCAAAATATCGCTTAACTCATCCCAATGACCATTGACCCAATCTTTCATTCCTTTGGGAATTTCCGGATGCATTAGCAGATACAGCAGCACCCCACAACAAAGAATGATCAGTGCTACAGATGCCACAGTATCCGCAACGAGGTGTTTCCGCTCTTTTGCCTTCTGCAAAAAATTTGTTTTTCTGCCTGGTGTTTTTTTATAGTTATTCATCTTTATTCCCTCTGCTCCCTGTTTTCGGCTTTTCCTGAAAACAGAGAGGCATAGCCAATCCGTTATTTTACAGAAGAAGCTTAAACAGCACAAATTGTATCAGTGCAAACTTAAGTACCCTGTACGCCGCTCCGCTCCTAGTCCGGTGCCGGACCAGGAAGCAGGCAAGAGCTGCGCCAACACCGCCAAAGGCATAGGTAACGAACCAGAACCATTCTTCATACCGTCCCCGCTTCCACTTATCGAAGCAGACGACCCAAAATGCCACAAAATTGATCCAGATATAGAGGTCTCTTAGGAATTCAAGCAAAAAATCCAGCATTTGCAGTTCTCCTTCTCTGCTGCTTACCGCAGCTGTTCCAACGCATCCACGATCCGGTCAATCTGATCCTGGTGCAGCACTTGCTTTCCGGAATCCACATAGTCATACAGGTCTTCCAAATCTTCCAGCGAAAACACGGGACAGTACCGGGATATGATGCCGTTGCTGTCCAACAGCATACAGGCAAAGTCCTCGTGGTTGAAAAACACGCATTTGCGCACATTGGCACGGATGCCGTTTTTCTTCAGATAATTGCTGAGGGACTGGGCATGGGTCCTTACCTGCTTGACCGGGTTGTAGAACGTATCATCCTGATAGGTTCCGTTCCTGTTATACTTTCTGTGAATAAGGTGGTGATCCGCAGAATCACCATGCACAGAGCCTCTGTAGTATTTTACCTCCACGACGGTAACACCACTGGGAGATACGGTAATGATGTCCGCCTCACTGGTCTTCGCTTCCCCAAATTCATCATATTCCTCTCTTGGAATGATCAGATTCGTGAAAATATGGCAGTCGTCACTGAGATTCTTCATCAGGTTCAGCGCCTTTTCCTCGCCGTAAATTCCGCCGTCCAGGATTTGTGCTTCTCTGCCTGCGTATCCAAACCCTAAAGTAATCGGATCATTTAACTGCCAAACGATAATAAATACCGGAACCGCATAGACCGTAATTCGGACTACCGAACCCATTATATTTTCAAGAAGCGGCATGATGATTCCCAGAAAGAGCCGAACCGGCAATGTCAACATCATCAGCGGACCGTCGTATTCCGTGATTTTCTGTCTCCATTCCTCCCATACCTCCGGTGTCCGGTACTTCAGATTCAGCGGAATATCGGGGTTGAACAGCAGGTAAAGCAGTGCAACAGAACTAACACCGATCAGCACCAGCGGTATGATATCCATTTCTGCAAGTCGGTTTCGAACGGAAAGCAGGCTGTTGCGTTTATATTTCAGATGATTTTTACCTCTGTGAATTATAGCCATAGTGTATACCTCCCTGTTCTGCTGCAGCGGCGACATCAATTTGTGGTTTCTTTCTTTATTTCCAAGGGCCTCGTCAGACGAAGCAGTTCCTTCAGAAGTCCTTCGATATTGAGAAGATCCTTTTGCGCCTGCGCACTGCTTTCCTGGCTTACCAGCTGGGCATATCGTTCCTCGCCGATCTGGATACCCAGAACACCGCAGCATTCCTCTGCATCTTCTCTGGTCAATACACACATATCGGCATGGGCCGCTTTGTTTCTGTATTTCTTCCTAATCGTATCTACAAGCCCGATAAAGCTCTGCTCACTGCCTGCAGGTATGTAAAACTGAAACACCTTATTCTCTCGATCATAGCAGAATTTTTTCTGAACTTCCTTTGCGTATTGACTCATAATACGATCCCGCAGGAAATCATCCACCCTGTTATCAAAATAAAACGGTTCGCCCTTATCTGAATAACGGGTTCGGGCCTCACCGGCTGGATTCTTTCCCTTTACTCTAGGCGACAGGATGTACTTCAGCGCTCCCAACGTGTAATAAAAACTTCCGTCTGCCCTTTTGTGCCGAGTCAGATTTTCAGGGAAGTTCTGAGATTCTGTTCCCTGCTCTTCCAGATAACCCACATACGCATCAAAAAACCGTCTTCTTGTCTCGATCTCCAACGCACCGACTGCCGTTATAATGATTCCGGAATAATTGGTAATCCCTACTCTGTTTCCATACCGCATCAAGACCCGGGCCGTTACCAGAGAATCACAACTGGCATTGCACAGACGTTTCTCATTACGCCAATCGGAACCAAAAATCAATGCCAGGAATTTTTCCTCATTTTCCAGTGCAGCACCCTGTTCCCGGGAGATCTCTGATAAGGCGCTCTCTGCTTCTGACTGAAGCTGCCGGATATAATTTTTTTGCTTTTCCCCGACAATCTCTGTTTCCAAAAGACTTGTCCATAGCTGATTCTGGGTCTGCTGGAAATCCCTGATCGTGCGGACTGTTTTCTGGATATCGGCAACCATCCCTCTTGTTTCATGGGTGGTTCTGTTGGTGTCAACCACTGCATTATGGGTTTCTTGCCCTTGTTTGCTCAGAAGGTCGAGCTTTTCGCCAATAGTGGCAAGCACTTTTCTCAATGCCGGTGGGATCTGGTCGAAACTGTCATCCGATGTATTTTGCGGTTCACCCGGATTCTGTTCGTGGTGCCCTGTATGTTCTGTCTCTGTTGGGGACAAATCCTGATCTTCATAGGTATTCTTTTCCGTTCCTGGCTGTCTCGCTGCATCTTCGTACCAAGCATCCATTGCCTCGTCAAATAGCTGATCTGCACCAGGATAATAATGATCCTTTAAATATAACAGCTTCGCCATCCGGAGTAACCAGTGTCCGGTGGGTTTTATCCTTCCCATTCCCCAATCCAGATTGGTTAGTTCCTCTATGTAAGGAACAATTCTGGGATCATTTTCCTCCCACAGTTCTTCGCTGTTTTCTTCCTCTTCCCAGTCCGCTTCGTCATCCCAGTCTTCTTCGTCTTCCCAGTCTTCCTCATCCTCCCAGTTTTCTTCGTTATTATCGTCTTCCATATCATCCGGTACGGGCTGGAAAAGATTCCAGAGATTTTCAAAAGTTTCTTCGCCTGACTTTTGCGGTGTGTCCTGTATCTCATCCGCCTGTTCCCGGCGGATTTTATTTTCCAAAGCTTTCACCTCTTCCAACAGCTCCGCCGCGGGTTTCGCCACGGGTTTGTAGTGCAGCTTGTATTTGAGAAGTTCTTTGATCCTCTGAATCTGTAAGGCGGCATCCTCCTGTTCAAACAGGCACTTGGCAAGCCGATAGAGGGCCGGTTCATATCTTTTTTCTGCAGCCTCACCATAGCAATTCACCATGTTTTCCCAGTTCTCCGGATCGTCCTGAAGGCCGCCGATTTCCTTTTCATAGCAGTATCCCAGTGCCATGAGACCCTGTGCGGAATCCTGTTCCGCAGAACGGCGGAACCAGATTATTGCCGTCTGTTCCCTGTTGTCACTAGGAAACCAGCCCATCAGATATGCTGCGCCGATTTGAAATTGAAGGTGTTTGTTATATGGTCTTTGGTTTCTGATGTCCTTAAGCTGTTGCTTCTGCATAGCACTTTGCAGCTGCATAATTGCATCCTCTGGCTTGCACCTATATTCAGAGTACTGGTATTTGCCCCAGCCCCAAATCCGAGAAAAAAGATCATAGTATAAATAATCCGCACCTAGTTTGAGACGGACTTCCCATTCCTGTTTTTTGATTTTTTGGCGGCGGAGACTCCTGTATTTTTTTACTTCTTCCAGGGCTTCCGTGGCACAATCCTTCATCTCCCTCTTATGTGTCCCCGGAAGGATTCCCGAAATATCTACACCCAGATCCTGAATATACCTATTCTCAAAATCAATGACTTTCAAATTATTCAGATTCTCCATGAGTCACTCCTCCTGAAATAGGAAAAATAGTCAAAATTACTATAACAGTTTTGCTTTTATTTATCAACCGACAATTTCTTTCCTTGCTAATTGGAAAATATCTGCCGATATCCAGCCGCACTGTAACATAGTATAATTTCCTTTCAGGTAAACCCTTCGCCGGATCATAGACAGTTCGCTGATAATACCAGTATATCACAGATCCGACTTTCGAAATAGGCGCAGATTTTCAGAAAGAAATTGCACTAAAATTATTAAATACAGCTATATTTCATGATCTCGTGTTCCTATTTCCGGAAAACGAGGTTTGAATGCCGCCGACAGACCTCCTGCATTCCGGTCACTCCCGCATCTTATAGACAGCAGATATTCTTTCATAAGGAACCTGATTTCCGCGTTTTTCTGTAAAATCGCAAAAAAGAGGAACGCACTGATTTCGTATTTTCCCCCTTTCTATTTTGGCCGTCCCATGCTAAAATGAGTACAGAAAAAATAGCCCATAGTATTGCTTGTTAGGAGATGTGATTGGCTTCGGGAGAAGTCTATCCATTTCAGGACAGGCATTTTTTCTTCCTGAAAAACAAAAAACCAAATTTTAGGAGGTACATACTATGGGTCACTATTCCAATCCTACTGAAAACGCCGCCATCGGAGCAGTTGACAAGGAACTACGCCGGATGCAGAAATGGGCGGAACAAATCCGGCAGCGTCGCCGCAACAACACACTGACAGCCCAAGAGTTGGCCAGGGCCAACAAGGCCTTTGTTGGCATCTACCGGCGCTTCCTTCTGGAAGCGCTGGCAGATGACAGCAGTGAACAGAAGTAGGCGTGAGATGCACGCCTGCTATAGCTGATTGTCCTGCAATAGGTCCATAATTCCGTAGAAATAATGAGAAATCTCAAAAAAACCGGAACGTTCTTTAGTTATATTCTTCCACCTTGTGTACACGTTTTCTATGATGTAAAATAAGCAGACAAACAAAAATCAACACAACAGGCAATTTATAGGGAGGTAACATATGCTGCAATACGAAACTGCCAGAAAACTGTATGAGGAAATGAAGGAAAAAGCAGCCGAGAAGTTTCCGGGTTCCTCCGGGGACTTCTACAAATATTTCTTGAAAATCGCCGTGGATTACGCAAATACACGCACCGCGTGGGCCTGCATGACCCAGGCAGAGCGTACGGAAGACGATAAGGCCCGAAGACTCAAACATGATGCCTTTATTTCTATACTGACCGCAGTTTCCAGAAATCTTAGTATAGATGGCATTGAAGAAATCCTGCCTGACCGAAAAACAAAGGGCGACTTTGCCTGCTATATTGCGCTGTTCCTGGGATTGGAACAGCGCTGAAAAAGACATGAGCAGTGAAACAGCTTCGTAATGGACAAAAAGCACCCCGGCAGGTTAAAGCAGCCTGCCGGAGTTCCAGTGGATAGATCCGTGCAACCAAATATTACCGCTCTACAAAATACAGGAATCATACGATCGTAGATTTATTACAGGAGCATACATAAAGAAAGGTGATGCTTATGTTGAATGAAACGTTGCAGAAACTGATTGCTCAGGGTAAAAAAGAAGGCATGATCCGGGCTGCGGATCTGAACGCACAGCTGGAAAAGATGCAGCTGACACCTGAGAAGATTGAAGAGATTTATGACCAGTTTGACGCCATGAACATTCCCGTCATCACCGCAGAGCTGGATCTGGGTGACGATCTGGATATGGGCGATGACGGCGATATTGACCTGAACGGCCTGGATGAAGAGGATCTGGTGGATCCTGTGGACCAGGCTGCTGAGTACAGCCTGGATGACCCTGTCCGCATGTATCTGAAGGAGATCGGCCAGGTTCGTCTGCTGTCTGCTGAGGAAGAAGTGGAACTGGCAAAGCGGGTTGCCGAGGGCGACCAGTATGCCAAGAACAAGCTGACCGAAGCCAACCTGCGTCTGGTGGTTTCCATTGCCAAGAAGTATTCCGGCCGCGGCCTGCACATTCTGGATCTGATCCAGGAGGGCAACACCGGTCTGATCCGCGCCGTGGACAAGTTTGACTGGACCAAGGGCAATAAGTTCTCCACCTACGCCACCTGGTGGATTCGTCAGGCCATCACCCGCGCCATTGCCGACCAGGCCCGTACCATCCGTGTGCCTGTCCACATGGTGGAAGTCATCAACAAGGCTACCCGCTGCAACCGTAAGCTGGTCCAGGAGCTGGGCCGTGAGCCCACTGTGGAGGAGATCGCAGCCGAGCTGAATCTGCCTGTGGAAAAGATCATCGAGGCAAACCGCACCGCTGCCGATACCCTGTCTCTGGATACCCCTGTGGGTGACGAAGAAGATACCTCCATCGGCTCCTTCGTGGAGGACGAGTGCACCCCCGGTCCTGCCGACGCTACTTTTAGTGCGCTTTTATCAGAAAATCTGACAGAAGCCCTTGACACTCTGACCGAGCGGGAGGCAGACGTTCTGCGGATGCGTTACGGTCTCTGCGGTACGCCCCAGACCTTGGAAGAAGTAGGCCGGCACTTCGGTGTGACACGCGAAAGAATCAGGCAAATCGAAGGCAAAGCATTGCGTAAATTACGACATCCAACCCGCGCAAAGAAACTACGGGATTTCGCAATTTGAGCAAGTTGCCAGCAATATCGCGCTGTTCCCTGGACTGGAACAGCGCCGGTAAATGAATCATTGGCGCAAATTCCAAGGATAACAGAAATCCGGCAGGTCATTTCAACCTGCCGGATTGCCGGGCATATTAATCATATTGACAAGCCGCATCCAAATGCCACTTCTGCATTTGTACTGCCAGTTCTTCCGGTTCCAGGATTCTGGCATCCGGACCAAACCGTTCAAAATAGTACTGTACCTGCCGGACTGTGGTACAGAACACAAAAATGTTTCCGTTTTCAATGGACTTATAACGGGGACGCATATGCAAAATACTGCTGTATTTTCTGACTCCGGCTTCTGTCAACTGCACACGAATTGTACATGCATCTTCACCCATAAAGGGAACGTCCTTCTGCTGCAGAGCCTCTTCAATACAATATCTCTCATTCTCGGTAATCTTACCACTGCCGGTTTTTCGCTGCTTTAGTTGCCTGATATTGGAGATACGGAAAGGCCAGGCTTTTTCAGTCTCATCATGCCATGCCACCAGATAATGATATGTAGATTGACTATCTGTAAGAATACGATAAGGCTTTACAATGTATTCCTTATTTGTAGATGTGGTAATCTGCAGGCGTTTTTTTGCGGCAATGGCATTCTCGATATCCTCAAACCATTGGGTATAGAAGATTTGTTCCCGCCTGTGGTACGGAAGCCTTGCGTACTCCTCAAGCACCGCTTTCAGATACCTACCAATATAGCCTTCATAGGCCTCATCTTCCCTGCACTCACTGCTCTCTGTCAGATACTGAAACAACTCGTTATTGATACGGAACTTCACTCCGCTACCTTTGGGATACTTGTCAATAACATTTTCCTTCAGCTTCTGCACTGCATTATCTGCTAGAATCTCCGCTGCAGTTTTGCGCTGTTCAACTGACAGTTTTTTCATAGAGGCACGGAATCGCTTCTGCGCCTCTTCCTTTTCGGGAGTTTCCATGAAGTCATTATAGAATTCTTCATATTTTCTCTGCCATGTTCGGGAAAGCGTTGCATCGGCATCCTCATAAAAATTCAGGATTATCCGATTAAAAAAACCTGAATGGCTCCCACAGCCAAACGCTGCCATATCCTGTTTTACTACAATCCAGGCCTCTTCACTAAGATTTATGCTCTGTTTCTGGTCGCTGTTGATTGCAGGAAATGCCATAGATATCACCATCCTTTTCCTAGTATAAGAACATCATATCAGAAAAAATAGTATATTACAAGGAATTTGGTATAAATAATCCAGGTTCTTGAAGCGTCTTTACAGCAGAGGTACAGAGATGTATACTTATAATATAAATCTGCTGTTATTACACACTACACAAAAGGAGAAGTAAATATGGTTCGTTACGCAATTTATTGTAATGAAATCCAAATTGGAATTCTGGAGATTCAGGATGGGCTGTACCGCTATACTCCGGACTTTGAAAATGTGGAAAAAGTAAAGAATAAAATACACCTAATTCATGAAATGCTCCAAAAAAGTGACTGGAGAAAACCAATTCCGTTTTTTGAGGAGCGGATTTACAATGCATCCAGATTCGGCACAGAAGATAATATTAAGTACCATACGGATCCCTTCCGGATGAAGATGCTCAAATAACTTTACAATAATCCACAATATCACACAGAAAACAGGAGGAAATGTTTATGAAAATCATTGTTGATCCCGATTTTCCCAATCCCCAGCTGTTTGTGGATATCATCCACCAGGTCGCAGAGCGGTTCATGGACCGAATGATCCATAAGTCCATCATTGCCGGTAAACTGGCAACAGCACAGATTTATCTGCATCTCAGGGTCCCTACGGAAGAGGATATTGCCCAATTTGAAGGGCGGAGGAATTTCATTCTCTCCAGAGCCGATTCTGTTCCCAGGATCATCTACGAAAGGACCCTAAATGAGACCGTATATGATACCCTGCTCACGACAGGCTGCCATCAGGCAAGATTGGAAAACAACCATGTCTACAGTGTGATCCATCTATATGCCGTCCCCTCCGGATCCTTAAGGCAGTTTGCTGATGTTGTGGCCCATGAGATGACCCATATGCTGGTCTGCGAAAGCCATAACTTCTACAATATCGGAAAACCCCTGGAATGTGGGACCATGCCCTGTGGCTCCAGTCTCCATCGATGGGATCCGGAGCGGGATGTTACCTATGGACATAAAATGGAGGAGATCGCAGTCCACGCAGTGGGGACCTGGCTCGTGAAAGATATGCCGCTTCCGGCAGATCCGGAGAACGAAGAGCTGTACTGCCCGGAATATGCTCAGATTGCTCTGTGCAATCTGATGGCAGATGCTTTTGGCACACCCCTGGATGAGCTGCAGTATCTGGATGAATTTTCTGCGACGGAAGATGGCGCAGACGTATCCAATCTGTTCTGGTACGCCTTCGCGGTCAACCAGTTCGGCTGCATTATCTCTGCTTTCAACGAGGTTATGGGAAACGGTGCCTATAAGGAGCTCTGTGGATATCTGGATGCAGGGAGAGATAAAGATTATGAACAGATTTACGAAATGCTCCAGACCTTTTCTCAAAAAATGAAAGAACGCCAGTAACGGTCAAAAGCGGAGGTGATATCATGCAAACCAACACGATCAAATATATCGGATGTTTTTTTGAACCGGAACTGCTTAAGAGGTCTCTGGAAAACTATGAGCGTCAGAAACTGAGCAAGGAGATTTCCTACCCACATGTGACCTTTGCATACCGGCCCGAAGAAATTCCTGCAATGTTGTTTGGCCAGAGGGTAACTGTCAGAGCCATTGGGTATAGCTGTAACGGAGAAAATGAAGCATTACTGGTGGAATTTGTAAATCTTCCAGAATCCTTGAAAGCATATACCAAAAACATTGCCGTCCCGCACATCACACTTTCCATTGCGGAGTCTGCCAAAGCGGTCAACAGCTATAAGTTGGATTTCAAGCCGATCGCGCCTTTTTCACTGGTTGGGGTCTTTGGCGGCATGGATGAGACCGGAACAGTGCGCACCAGGCTCTTTTAACAGCATCCAAGCAACAGGCTCAGAAGAGAAATGCTCCTGGAATTTGCCCGCCGAACCCGGGCCGGCCTGACAGCAGCTGATTGTCCCAGCCTTCCTCAACAAAAAATGGCGTACCTCCCGCGCGGAAGGTACGCCATTTTTGACATCTTATTCTTTTTGCTCCAGCGGTGCCGTCAACCACAGCAGGGCCTTCAGTGCGCCTGTAATGTTGTTCACCTCTTTGTGTGCTGCTGTAATGCCCAGAAGGTCACAGCATCTGGCTGCATCCTCACTGGTCATGATCTTATCAGCATGGGCCGCGGGGTTGCGGTAGTTACGCGTCAGTTCCCAGGTCAGATCAGTAAAGTTCTTTCCATCCTTGGGATTCTTTTCCCAGGTTCCGGGAAGACAATAGTATCCGATCATGTCTTTATGCTCGCGGAACTTCCGCTTTGCGCACTCCTTCTCTGCCGCAGGACTGAGGAATTTCGTTGCTTTGACAAACTCCTCAAAAGCCGGAGATTTTACAATGCTTCCAACACTGCCAAGCGTAAAGAAAGGCTTGTCCAGATTCATTCGGGCTTTCTGGTCCTGTGCTTCCACGCCGATGGATTCCAGATAGCTGTCAAATGCGTCATAGAACCGCCGGCGGCACTCACGCTCCAGCGCGCTGACCGCAGTGACCACGATGCCGCAATAATCCCTGATCTCAAGCTTATCCGCCATCTTCATCAGGACATGGGCTGTTATCAGGGAATCGCAACTTTCGTTGCACAGACGCGCCGGGTTGCGCCAGTCGCCCTTGAACAGCACCGACATAAATTCTTCTGCTTCTTTCAGTTCCTCCTTAGGAACCTTGTTCAGATTTTCGTGAATTCCCCGCTGCAACTCCTGCAGCCGTCCTCGGAATTCTTCCTCCGCTTCCTGCATCTCTGTCCACATGCCATCCAGGCTGGTCTGGAGCATCTGCACGGAGATTTCCATTCGCTTGATAATTTCATTGTTCGCTGTGACAATCGGTCTGATTTTTTGGACATTATCATGGATTTCCAGTAGCATCGCACAAAGTTCATCATAGTTTAAATTGACTGTACGCTGCACAGAGAAAGATTTCTGATATTCTTCCAAGGCAATGGGGTTCTTTGACTTGAAAGAGACCTCGTCAAAAAACTCTTTGGCAGGCTGATACCCAGCATCGACGGCATTCATCAGCAGCTGGATCAGTCTGGGATTGTCCGGATCCACCTGATACAGGACTTTCGCCAAACGATACTGGGCATATACATTTCCCTGCTTTGCTGCATTGGTGTAGTCTTCTACCATATTTTTGTAGTCGTTTACAGGATCGTATTCCGCCAGTCCTTTTTCCCTTATATACCCAAGACCTAGCGCACCCTTATCACAGCCCTGGAGTTCAGATCTTGCAAACCACATGGCCGCCTTTTTTTCATGGTTGTTGCATGGAATCCAGCCGGACAAGTAAGCAACACCTACATAGAACTGAAGTTCGGGATTCAAGGGGCGCTCTCTTTTGGGGTTTGTCTTTTTTTCTTCTGCTTGGATATAGTCACACAACTGTTTCACAGCACGTTGTGGTTTCGGCTCATAACCATCCCAGCCCCAGATCTGAGCAAAAATCTCATAAAACTTAAAGTCCTTCCCGTACTGTACTTCGCGTGCTTCAATCAATTCTTTGCGGTTAGGAGTAGATTTTGTTTTTTTTCCTTTTGCCATAGCGCCTCACATCCTCTCCACTTACTGATAATAGAGGTTATATTCTTCCAGAACCATGTTTCCTTTTGTATCTGTTACCTGGATCCACAGCAGTGTAACGGCACCCTCCTGACATTGCGGAAGGACGATGTTTCCTTCGTCACCGTCAATGCTGCTGAATTCCATACTCACAGAGGGAAAGCAGTATTCCATCTGCTCAACTTGCCCCTCCATGCTGTATGCCTGAATGTAAAGTTCGTCACCGGTAGAAACAAAGTGTATCATGTCACCACAATCATCGTGCTTCGGGCATTCATTTTCCAGCAGGGTGTCATCCAGCCATGCCTTTACAAATACCTTACTCTGGTTTTCAGACAACTCTGTCAAAGACACTGATGTTTGTGTTTCTCCAGAAACAAACAGTTTATCAAACAGTACGTCCAATTCCGGGTAAAAAATGAGGAAAAGGCAGGCGATCGCAGTAGCTATAAAAAGTCCCAACTTGAAGCCGTGCATCTTCGCATGCTCTTTTTCCGGAGGTGCTGGGGGAATGTGTGCCCCCAGATCCAGCACATACTCGTTATAAGGATTGAAAGCACCATGTTTCTTCTTACCCATATATGTTACCTCGCTTCAGAATCCATTTATTTCCCATTATACTGCTGTGATGAAACTTTTTCAACAGCAGTTTTCAGAACCCCAGCAAGCCTGCCAGTTTCTCGGTGAATCTTCCGCTCAAATGCCGCTTCTCCGGAAGGGCATACAGCCTTCTGTTCCGGTAGAAGGTATCCTGGTCGTTGGTAAAGCGCAGCTGGAAGCTGCATTTCCCCTGCAGCTTGCCTGCCAGCTCCTGCATGAGCTGAGTCATATGTGAATGACTTTCGGCCACGATCACCACCTCATAGCCTTCTGACTCCGTTAAGTTCAACGGACTGCCGCTTGCAAGTGTATCGTTTATCCGCTTCAGTTTACATACAAGCTCATCTACGGAACCGCTGCTGCTTCGCACCGCTTCCACGAATACTGTCTTCTCCCTGGTCTGAACCACTGCCTGGGGGCGGAACAGACGGTTCCCCGCAGGATCATGGATATCTCTGACCAATCTGCCGAAAGCAGTATGTTCAGCTTCTTTCACATATCCCTGGGCAATAATAAACTGCAACGCCGCCAGCTGCCGTTTTGCATGGAGGCTGTCCATGCGGTCTACATAACCTGCGCGCAGGACTGACCGCCCTGTGCTTTCCACAGCCTGCCTTCCAAGCTCTCCCAATGTGTAAACCTGAAGATTGGACTGTCCGGCGGATGTCTGGAACCGAAGACGGTTCAGATATCCGTTGTCCGCCAGACGCCGCAGGCAGGCCCGGATATCATCCAGGCTGATTTTCTGCGATCCAGCCGATTCCAGATACCGGTATGCCAGCAGACCGGTAACGATCAGGACACGGTTGATGATACCCAGCAGCAGCCGGTCAAGCTCGCTCAGGTGGATGGGATTTGGGAGGCCGGTGTTGGCCTCCACAAGACGTTCGCTGGGATAAAACTGAAAGGGAGATGTATCCTTCTGTGCGGTTCTGTATTCTGCCATAAAGTCTACCTCCTTAAAGGCCCAGTTTCCGGAACAGATCAGAATACTGGGAACTTTCCGCATTGTTTCTGGCTGAAACCCGTTCCGCGTGGACAACTTCTGTCCGGGAATCGGGACTGTTGAAGCTGTTGAGTTGTCCATACTGATTGGAGATCCGTTTCACCGTAACGGTATACTCCATCCGGCAAGAACGAATCTGACTGAACAAACTGCAGTCTGCCGCAAGATCTCCGGACTGGGTCAGCACCAGAATGTTTTTTTCGTATATGTTTTTGGACACATACTTGATGATCCCGGCACTGCCGCTTTCTTCTGTATTTGGACTGCCGCGAAGGATGATGACGTTGTTATTCTGGAGAATCCGAATCAGATCCAGCGCACGAGTTGCTTTCATCCTCTTATGGGTATCTGTGCCCACAGACATGCTGCGAAGTTCTTCCATAACCGACTGCAGAATCGTGATCTGCTTACTGTGGCGACGCAGAATCAGGATCAGATCCTTCAGAAGCATTTCGAAAGGCTCTCCTTTCAAAATGGTACCAGTATCCAGAAGAATCAAATCATTGCTCTTAACCAGCGTATTCAGAAAAGACTGGTAGGACGGACTCATGGTAGGAGGGATCAGATTCTGGCTGTTGGTGGGATAACGATTGTTCTGATAATTCATCATAAAGCATTTCTCCTTAAATAAAATAATCATGATTACAGGCCCAAGTGTCGGCAGATTTCTGCCGTACTTCTGTTTGCTTTGCACGCGCGCTGGTGTTGAATCGGGGTTCGCACCAGCATCCCTTTTTCCAGTTTGTAGGTGTGAACTGGATTTGCCTGAGCGGAGTGGATCCGGTTGAGAAGGTTTATATCTTCCGTCAATTGCCTGTCCTGTGTGATCACAGCGACTTGCCGCCGAAACCGGTCTGTGCTGACTGCTTTGACGAAATAGTGGTCTGCCTGTTCACTATATTCTGGTTGCCCCGAGCTTTCTGAAAGACCTGCCTCCGTAAGTTTGAGGATAAGCGCTCTTGCCTTCTGCGCCTGAGCACAGCAGGTGGATGTAACACCCCCACAGAGGTAGGACAGTTCCTGCACCACAGGATAGGGTATTACGATTTTTTTACCGGTTCTGATCAGTTCCGGGATCAGACTCCGCAGGCAACTGCGGAGTCCTTCCTCCAAAAGTGAACAGGTGTCAAAGTAAATGTCGTCATAATCCCCGACAGGGAAAACATCGGCGGATTCTTTTTTGCGTAAATCAAAGAGCAACAGTCACTCCTCCTTTTAGACACATTCCCTCATCACATAGGTGATATATATCGGAAGTTTTTCGATTGTTTTATCCAACCTGGGGTTTCGATTCCATCCGCGGTACTCCCGCAGCTGATTCACTGAGATACCGTTGCGAAAATAACGGTAAACACCTCCTGTAAATCTCTGTATGAAGAGAAATTGTTCCCCCCGATCAGAGTGCAAGTAGAAATACAAATGGTTATTCATGCTTTTTACCGTAATTTTCTTTTTCATAAATCCTCCCAAATACACCGTAAAATTTACGGCACGGCTTCCGGTTAGAATCGGCATCACTTCCTGAGAAGAGATACCGATTCTGTTCCGTACTCAAATTTCAATGTACATAATAGAGCGATATTCTGTTATCAAGGTGCAGTCAGTGTAATTATGAATATGGGGATCCCAATTTCATAATACTATCCTACCATAAATTTACAGGAATTATAGTCGCACGGAAAATATATATTTTATTCCCTTATTGGAAATATATTACTATTTTTTTGTATTTCTGATTCCTATTACAGGAACAAGCGTGCCTTGAACACTGAACAACACCACCGACGGTCATACACTATCAGGTGTAACTGCAACCGGGCATTCTTAACCTGCGGATATATATGCATACTTCGTACTAAATGAATCTGTCCATATGATATACCATTGCGTATTCTCTCTGTGCAACTTGCAATAGAGAAAAGACCCCTTCTCAAATTGAGAAGGGGTACCATGGCACAAACAATCACTGAACTTTTTACTTATCCTTAATTTTACATTCCTTGCTGCAATAAACATCTTCCTCGTTCTCCGTAAAGAATGCCTTATAGCAATTGGGACACAACTTCAGTGAAGAAGTCTCATCCACAAGCATGAAGCTGAACATCATCTGGATTGCCAATAGCAGAGAATGGAAATCCCAATGTAATCCAAGCATATTGCTAAGGCCATCCGTAATCATCTGGATGAACACGATTTCCATTATAACTTTGACGAGTGTCGTGGTGTCTTCAACCTGCTCATGGGTGTTGGTGGCAAAGCCAAGACTTTGATCTACCACATCATTACATATCTTGATAATATATGTTTTTAATCGTAGTCACTGATACAACCAGAGATTACGATTTGATCTCTCTACTCTTTTATGACTTCATAAAAACTACAAATCAATACTCTTATGAAAGCCGCCGTATCCCGGTCTGTATGATCGGAATACGGCGGTTTTCAGTTTATCAGTTTAACAGCTTCTTCTCATGTTCAACTTCTAGCTGGGCCAACCGTTTACGGTTGTAGGTCAGCAGATCACTGGTGCGGCGGTACAGATCCTCCTTACCGGACTGATATACTGCAATCAGATAGCCAAGAGACTTGAACTTGTTGAACAGAGGCAACAGCTGGCACTGTACCGTTGTATCGGACTGATCCTTGTTGGTCAGCCAGACCTCCACAAGTTTCTGGTTTTTATTTACGTTCACTTCCACATAACCACTCCTTCTTAGAATTCGCCCAGTTCTTGACGGAGATATTCCTGTGCATTCGCAACATTCATAACCATCATGCGAGGCTGACCCTCCACGGAAGACTTTCGAGAATACAGCTTCTTTGTTTTCTCATAATCGATTTCGATGATGCCGTTATCAGCCATCATACTCAAGATATTCCGCTCCTTTAGAGGGAACATCACACCCATGCGGTTCCAGTACTGCGTGACCTTGGGGTAGATATCCCGGTTACGAAGCCACCAGCATCCTTCACGTACATAGCCGGTATGCTCGGCAGACCGGTAATCACCTGCGCTGGAAGCCAGAACGATGGTTCCATTCTCAACCATATCGAACAACGCTCTGAGATACATCGCTACGGGGTTCATTTCTCGGCTGGAATTCTCACTGAGCACCACTGCATTCAAAATGGACTGCTGGAAAGATGCCGTCAGCTCGGATAAATATTCACCAGTGAAAGCACCAATGGTACCTGCATAGTTCAAAAGAATCTGGGCCATCACCTGTAAAATTGCCGCAGTGTCCACAAGCCGGGGCTCACGGATACTCTGGCTGAACAAGGCCCGCTGACGGGGAAATTCATTCTGGATATACCGTACAATTGCATCTCCTTCCAGACCACAGTAATGGAGGAAGTGGTACATATGGGTTTGAAGAATCAGAGGATTGTCCTGGAACCAGCGAAGAAGGCTACCATCAAAATCGCCCTTATCGATCCGAAGGATCAGACAGCGGAGCAGGGAACTGTTGCTGCCGAAAATATCCTCACCAGTAATAAGACCGCAGCAGGAAGGTGCAGGTGTAATGCGCTGCTGTAGATTGGGGGAACTGCGGCCCTTGCTGTTGCTGTCACCAAAGATCCGGAAAATCTGCTCCGCCTTTGCCGCCATCGTTCCGGATTCGGAAACCGTTACAGGCGGACGCAGATCATCAATAATCTGCACACAGCCAATGGCCTTTGAAATCGTCTGTTCAATGTAGACTACCGTATCCAAAAAGGATGCTACAGGCGCATTGCCATATTTATCGTAGAGCTTGTACAGGCAGGTAACAACCGCAGTCTTCAGACTGCCGCTGGGACCGATCAATGCAGTAACAAACCGAATCAGGCACCCTGCTGCCTTGAACAGTTCAAACATGGGGCCTAAATGCGCAACCAGGAACAGACACAGCATAACTTCTGCCTTTCGGCCAATCTGCAGGAACTGGAAAGCATCCAAAAATGCCTGCTTCTGGGTACTGCCGATGCTGCAGGGAATAGACTTTCCCGTTTCATAAATCACATTGGGCATCGGAGGAACTGCATTGTCATGGACATAGACCCAACGTCCACGGATGTGAAAGAAACCCGTACAACAAATAACATCGACCTTTTCAGCAAATCTGGTCTGCATACGGATGACGTTCTCAATGAGCTTATTGGCAGACTTAATACCGCTGGAAATAGTACAGGCAGGAACCTCCTTTTGAATGGTCTTCAGCACCATGGAAACAGACCCCTTCGGAATGGTCAGACGCTGGGTATATCCCTGATGGGTAACATCAACGCTATATTCCTCGTGATACTCGCCAGGACGGGTATATACAGTACGGCATTCGGGGACACGAATAGTGAAGTTTGCGATAGCGTAGTCACCATCCGACAACTTAATGTACAAAACCTCATCGCGCTCATAGACCTGCATATCTCCCATGATCATGTCGGGGGCGTCCACTTCACGAAGGACAGGAGACACAGGAGTGTTGCCTCGGAATACCTGGACACTAAGTGCAGGCTGATCCTTGACAATTTCTGCTGACTTTTCCGTAGGTGTTTTCTCCTGTATTTCCTTTTCCCTCTTCTCCTGCTCATCTAAAAACCGCTTCACTTGCAGGAACTGACGGTACTGCTCATCCGGCATATTGTATATAGGGTTTTCGTATTCTACCGGGCCCCAAACCATCCCATTGTACATACCATAGGGTGCCATCTGTCCGAGTTCATAGTGGAAACCATCAGGTGTTTTACCATCCAAAAAGTCCTCTGCATAAAGCATGGGTTCTATCGGTCCCTCTTTCGTTGGTGTCACCACAGGATAGTAGGCTCTATAATCTCTTGCCTTTACCTCCTCTTCCGAAAGTCTGTTTCCGTTTTCATCTCGCGGTCCAAGCGCAATTCGCATTGCCTCTTTTGCCTGTTTGAATGTTGCTTCTGATAATCCATACTTATAGTTTTCTTCTAACATAATTTTCCTCCTTAATATATACCTAATTTACTAACAATCCTAAACACAGGAATTGTGTAGCTACATAATACCAGAAAATAATTACATTTAGACAATATTGATTTTTTAATCGCATTTTCTAAAAGTATTTGATGCAATGTGCAGATTATTTATAAAAAAGACGTCGCTCAACAAAGCGACGTCTTTAAGTATTAAATTAGCAATTCACTTTTTGAGTAAATTTTGAAGCCGTCCAAATTCTTTCAATAATGCCTTTGTTACCCTTTCGCATTCACAATGCACATAAACTTTGCACATCCGTCTTAACAAGTCTGCAACAGCAAACAGGTAATTTGTAGACCAATTGGGGGATGTTTCCAACACATATATCAACTGTTCCAACATCCTGACATCAATTGTACGTTCATAAACAGGCGAAAAACTATGCTCATAAGCGAAAAGCAATTTTTCATACCATGTCATTTTTCCTTCTATGGGGGATAATTCATTCTGGCATTCTTCAAGTAATAACAAAGCAACGTCTCTCATGTGGTTTGATGCACCGCTGATTTTATCCTTTCCATATTTATTAGAAGAAATATTGCTGCCAGAAAAGAAACTAAGCGTGTACACGGCACGGAGCATACGCATGGGTTCGCGCAGTTTGTTGATGATATTTTCCTGAACCTGTGTAAGCCTTAGTCTGAGATATCCGGTTGCTGCAGATTTTGGCTGATACTCTGAGGCCGAATTAACCAGTTCCATTCTATCCAGTTCATCAAAAATGGCATTAGAAAACGAGGCCAGCTCACCATACACAACTTCTTCAAACTGTTCCTCATTCATATCAGACAAGTAATAATCGCATAGTTCTCTGTATGTTCCTAAAAAAGCAGAGGCATTTTCTCTGATATCTGAACCCAAATACCGTAAAAGATATTTTTGGTAGTTCGTTAGAAAGTCAGAAATCTCGGTTGGTTTTGGAGATCGACTTGTCTGTAAAAGCTGGTCGTTCAGAGTTTTGATTAACAGATCACTTTTGTCCCGCCAGTTCAAGTTTTCTACAATGCCATTCTTTGTTGCTTTTTCAACCACTACCTCTTTACGCAAAGCCAGCAGGCTGGTATACAGCTCTTGCAAATCCTGTGTTGCTGATGTGTTTTTATTTTCAGTGAAAGTATCAGCAATCCTTGTTAGCAAATAGTCAATTTGCTCCAACGCATACTTCAAAGCATCGATTTGTACGCCATGTGAATTTCCGAAAATATACTCATACAGTAGTTCAAAACGCTGACGCAGCAAGCCCTCAAACTTTCTCAACAATTCCTGTTGTGTCCGGTATTGGTTCAATGTCAGTATGTCAACATAATTATCGGCCACAGCATTTTGACCTACATTATCAGAAAGGATAGAAAATACTCGCTCTGCAAATTCATCGCCTTTGATATTCTTATCTTGATCTCTTACTGTAGCGATTGCGAAAAGTATATCTTGTATCTCATACGGGATGAGCCTCGGAATTGTGGAATGTTGCAGACTAATATCATGATCCCTAGGAGAAAAGAGATCATTAAATATTACCTTCTCGCCCTCTTCTTCCAGGGCATTTACAGCACCTCTAAGCCATGCATCTGAGGGAACCTTTTCACGATTAGTCATTTGCTGATATTCCGTGCGGAATGTTTTCATCGTTTTATCGGTTGGAAAATTTCTCCACGAGATTGCTGAATAGTTTAGTTCTCTCTCTTTACCCTCTTCTTTCTTTTTCATAGAGCACCGCCTTTTTCATCAAATCCACCTTTCCACCTTTTTTCACATAGGAAAAACACCCCTGTAGGCATGGTTTTTGCTATGCTCTAAAATGTGGAAAAGGTGGAATTCGCTTTGTTTTTTCTCATTTTATCAGATTTCTTCCACCTTTTCCACCTATTTTACGGTAGAGAGACAAAAAATAATGCGCTGCTGTATCTTTCCCAGCTTACGATAGCTTTCCACCTTTGATATTAGCCCATTTTTGATTGTTTTTTGTTACAACGCAACGAACCATATTATAAGGGTTCCCTTAGGGTAGGAAGTTTTTCCTTCCCTTTCTTGTGATATGCCAGAAAAGACAGTAACCCGGAAAGGAATAAGTCAAATGAGTAAGATGAAAAAGATACCTATACAGGTAACAGAAGAAGAGCATATCTATATAACAAAACAGGCCAGTCAATGCGGTATGACGTTATCGGCTTATGTAAAACACAGAGCCTTGGACAGAACAGATACGGTGCTGCTGCAAAAGGAAGCATCTGCTATCATGTGTGATTTATACCGGTTGTCGGATCTGACCGAAGACATGAATATGCGGACGAATCTAAAAAAGAATGGAGACAGACTATGCCAGTGTTTAAGGTGGTAACAAGACACAGTACGCCCTATCAGGGGATTATTCCGGACAAGAAATACCATGACCCCGATGCGGTAAGGAACGTATTAGACTATGTGCTGGATAATAAGAAAACGAATCAAGATTTGTACGGAGGTTTTTCTGTCAATCCTTTATTGGCCGTAGACCAGTTTGAGATTATAGCCAGAAACTTTGGAAAAAACTTCGGCACCCATCTGCGACACATGGTGATGTCTTTTGGAGAGGAAGAATATGTAGATGTCTATACCGCAAAATGTATTGCCTATCGGATTGCGGAGTACTATGCAGATACCTACCAAATCGTTTATGCTGTCCATATCGACGCAAAGCACATCAACATTCATTTTGTTATGAACACAGTCTCTTATCGAACCGGGAAAAAGTATGGCGGAGATCGTAACGATTACCACTGTTTTTTAGGACATATGTGGTCAATTCTGAAGGAATACGGACTTTTCCTAAAGGAAGAAAGAGACTCATGAGCAGTAAGGTTTTACTTCGTTTTGAAATAAAGGAACATCAAAGTAAATCAATCTACATAAAGAAGGTGTTACGATGACAGATTGGGAAATCAAAGAAAAAACGATAAAAATGCGAACCGGAGAATTGACAATGCAGCGGGATAAGGAACGGTGGACAGATTCAGACCGGGAAACCCTGCGCAGAGAGTATTATTTAGGTACCCCAGTCAACGAGATAGCAATTATGCTGGAACGGTCAGAAGGTGCCATTCATCAGCAAATCGAACAGCAGAGCCTATGTATGCGCAATACTATTCCCAGAAGGAAGTCCGTTGCGAAAGAGCCGGAATGCCTATGTAAGTACTGCGAACGTAATAAGTCCTTATGTCCGCTCTGCGAAGTTTATCAGAAAACATTGGGGGTGGTGTAATGTTTCCGGATTATCCCGAAATACTGAGTGTAGATGAGACTTGCGAGCTTCTAAGAATTGGACGTAACAATTTATACGAAATCCTAAACAAAAATCAACTAAAAGCATATCGAAATGGGCGTGTATGGCGCATTCCAAAGATCGCTGTACAGGAGTACATTTTGGAACAGGCAAAAATCAAAAAATAAAAAGCAAGGGGTAGAACTGTTTTGGTTCTACCCCTTACTGCTGGCTGCAAAGATGCAGTTTATCCCGTACAACCTCCAACTGGGCTAGTCGCTTTCGGTTGTACAGCAAAAGATCCGCCGTCTGCCGGTACAGATCCTGACTGCCGGATTGAAATACCGCTACCAGGTATCCTTGCTTTTTGTAGTCTTTATACATGGATTTGAGATATTCCTGCAGCTGTGTATTTTTTTGATCCGCATTGGTAAGCCATACTTCAGCAATTTTCTTCCCTTGATTCAAATGGACCTCCATGGCGGCGCTCCTTTCCTTTTTGATCAGTATTCCCATATGAGAGAGTATATTAAACCCCACTATGAATATAAAGAAAGGCGTGTACTGCCCGTACACGCCTTGTATAATGCTTGATTTATATGTTTGGAATGTGCTGCTGCAATCTGTACACATAGGTTCTCTGGGAAGAGTCCACAGCCAGATAACCCTTATCCACCAAATTCATGAGAACACGTCTGGCAGAAGATTCCGAGCAATTCAGAATACCCTTAGCCTTCTTTACTGTGATTTCCGCGTTGATACCGACCTTGTTCATTCGCTGCAACAACTTTGTTTCATTCTCTGTCAGTTCGTTCTTGGAAAGTGCGGCATTGATTAGACAATCCTCAAACACATCCAGCATATAGGACACAAAGGGGCTTAGATCCAACCAATAACCCTCTGTGCCAGTAATCCTGATTTCGGAATCCGTCAGGCTGCGGTAATAACCGTTGAGATGGCTGTTTATGGAGCTGGACAGAGGGAGACGCTTCATTTTGCTGTAGCCTGCATGATACAGCTGGGAGGCATTCAGAATGCGGGCGGCTCTGCCGTTGCCATCACAGAAGGGATGAACATAGACAAAATAGAAATGGCAGATAAAAGAGTGAATCAGCATATGCTCTGCTACACTGTCCCGGAAAACAAACCAGCAATCCATTAGTTCTGGTACTTTTTCAAAATGGGCAGGTTCATGGATCGTTCTTTCTTGAGAAGCAACTTCAACTGCTCCACTACGGTACAGAGTACCTTTCAAATCCTCGTTTTCACAAACCCCGTCTACGATACTTTCCCACAATCTGCGGATGTTTTTGGGGGTAATGGGATTTCGGTAGGCATAATTACTGGCTTTAACGGTATTGATAACCATGCGGTCATCCTTGGTTTTGGGCTGTGTAAAGCTCTGACGAACCTGCTGGACGGTTGTTCTAGCACCCTCAATGGTAGCGGAAGCCCAAGCATCCAGAACAAGAATATCCGTCATGCCACCACTGCTGGGAAGCTGCCGATACATTTGGTCCAGCTCTGTGGCTTTTTGCTGCAGTTTGGAAACACCGGTCAAATACAGCTTTTCTCCATACAGTCCAGGAAGAGGCAGCTCTAACCGATCTGTGAGTCGGTCATTCAGCTCAGCTTTGGCCTGAGTAAGATTGGCTCTGGCGCGGTATTCCAATTTCTGAATGGTATCCCACATAAGCGACCCTTCCTTTCCATAATGACAATAGTTTACCACAAAAAGTAGTAACTGTCTATGATGCTGCCCAGTTTTTTGAAAAACATTCTACTTCTTGTATTCTGCAACAAGCTCTTTCCGAAGACGAATACCAAGCTTCATTCCTTCAATAAATCCAACTTTTTCATGGTTTCGGCACAAGCTGCATACTGGATTGATAACCGCATCCATATCCCGGAGTGATTTTCCATTCATGGCTTCATAAAGTGAATCAAAGTCTTTGCGAATAGTTTCATTATCAAGACCGTTATGCTGTGTATAGACCTCAAAGAGCATTTCCAAAATGGAATCTGCATCTTTATAACTAGAGGTATCTTCTACAACCTCGTCTATCAGTAACTCTATAAGGTTCATAGTTTCTTTGCTCCCATACATTCCTGCATCAGCTGCATCCCCAAGCGAATACCCTCCACAAAAGCAGTGCGGCCATGCAAAACGCAAAGGTCGCTAACCGCATAAAACACTTCATCATATTCTTTTGGCGGTAAATCCAAATATTCCCGCAGCCTTGCAAATTGCACCTTAATTTCTTCGCAATCCAAACTGTTATTTTCCGTGTATAGCCAGAATAGGGCATCCAGAATGGTATCGGCATCTCCATAACTGACAGGTGGTTGCTTTTCAAAATGCCGTCGCAGGATTATCCCTTGGTCCTTAGTATTACACATCTTATTTTCCCTCTTTCTGCTTCCAAAGCAAGTACATGCTCACTGCCATTGCTGCCCCTTGGGAAAAAGCTTCCAGCAGCACGGCAGTGAGCGCAGGAATCATTTTACTGCGGTCTGGCAACGAACAACCGTATCAGCGATTGTGATGATCGCCAGAGTCGCCACAAAGCCTACAGTAAACCACATCAGTTCTGTCATTGTTTATTCCTTCTTTCCTTGAGTATTTCGCTCCCGAACAATTCGATAGAACGTTGTTTTGGATACGTTTAGACGGCGCATAGCCTCCACAGCCGTAATTTCTCCATTTTGCCAGGATATAACAACCGCATCCAATTCAGGTCGTACGGCGGGTTTCCGGCCCTTATATTTGCCCTCCTGCTTTGCAATGGCGATGCCTTCTTTCTGCCGCTGCAGCAAATACTCCCGCTCCAGCTGTGCCACCGCGCCAAAGATTGTGAGAACAAAACGCCCGCTGGGAGTGGATGTGTCCAACGCCTCTTTTCTGGAAATGAACTCGACCTTCTTTTCTGTCAGCTGTTCTACCAGATCCAGAAGATCCCTTGTATTTCTTGCAAAGCGGGAAATACTTTCCACGATGACAATGTCCCCTTCCCGAACAAAATCCACCATCCGTTTTAGTTCCGGTCGGCTGGTATCCTTACCGCTCTGCCGGTCAAGAAAGACCCGTTCCACGCCCAGTTCCTGCATCAAGACTTCCTGTCGGGCAGTATTCTGCGTCATGCTGCTGACTCTCACATAGCCTACTTTTATTCTAACCACCCCCCAACTGTGCTTTTTGAGTTTACTTATACCGCACTGTCAAAACTGGCATAAAACCGTTCCCTATAAATTTGTTTTCCATTATGGGATATATCCCGTTTTCCCGCGAATCCTAACAGCACGGTATGCGCAAAACCAAACCTCTCAGGCCGACAGAACCAGCAAACTTCCTCTAACCCAAACAAACAGTTCCGGATGCGCAAATCGTTTTATATACGTTGCCATCAGCTGTTCAGACAATGATGCAAAATCCTCCTTTCCCAAACCGCAGACGAAAAAGGGGCCGCAGATAATATCATAGACTGCGCCATTTTCATTACGAAGGGCACGATTGTATTCCAGACCCATGAGCTTCCCTTCCTCATTGCACACAATGGCAACTGGATCATTGAAGGGATAGATAGCCTGAATTGCTCCGCCTACAAACGATTGCATAGATTCCAGAGATTCTTCCAGTTCCATCTTCACAGGCTTCTTTCCCGGCATAACTGCCAAAACCGTCATAAACATATCCCCCCTTCTCCTAACCGCAGTAAAGCATCTCTTCAATTTCCATTGGATCCATTCCGTCCTCGATCAGTGCGTCGATGTCCTCAGGGTACAGACCATAAAATACCGCTACCGATTTCAGATCATCCAGGTAGTCCGAATCATCCGCATACAGGCACTTAACTGCTTCATGGCATTCCCATCGAGACCAGGGAAAGGAAAAGTTGGAGTAGAGCCGGTTGTCGTCAAAGTGGCTGCGGGTGATCTTTCCCCTGGCATCGACCCGCAACAGCTCTCCGCTGAACAGATTGACCTTTTCTGCTCTGCCCAGTCTCAGCTGTGCCTGCAGCACGGCCTTTTTCAGAATTTCCTCTGTGCTGGCATACACATAGAGCTTTGCTGCCGGATAGTGGTAGATGCACATGGGATTGTTACCCTTGACAAAGTACAATTCGTCCCGCTCTGTCAGCGCTGTAATGGTAAAAGAACCTTCCAGTTCCTCAGCCATAGCTTGCAGCCCCTCAAAATCCACCTTGTCGAACTTTTCCAGCAGCTGAACAGCAACATAACTGTCCGTTTCGATTTTTGTTGCAGGCAGCTTAAATTCTTTCTGAAGTGCATGGTCATTGTGCAGGATTCCGTTATGTGCAAGGGCAAAATTAGTGTTTCCAGCTCTGCCCCGGAATGGATGGTTGTTCTCGTTATGGAGTGCCGATCCCTGAGTCGTCATTCTGGTATGGCCCATAACCACTGTAGCTTCCAAGGGAACCCGATACCACATCAGGTGGGCAGGAAGAGGCCGCTTGAAAATGTGTTGTCTGCCGTCAAAATTATAGGCAATACCCGTAGCATCTGTACCGCGGTCTTCGCAGGCTGTGGACAGAATCGACAGCAGCCGGTGGCGGGCCTTTCGGGATAATTGGTGTCCGTAATCAACAAAACCGAAAAGACAGCACATATTTACACCTCCGCTTCCACCGCAACCGGTTCATTCACATAGAGTCTTCTTTCTTTTAAGTACTGAACAAGCTCCGAAAGGTGACTGCACCCGGCCACGAAAGTTGTCCAGCTCATGTTCTTAATTTCCTCATCGGTAAAAGAAAGAGCCACGTCACAGATCCGATCCAGGAGCTGCAGCGTGGCAAGCAAGGTGTTCAGTTTCAAGGTGCCGCGGAAAATTCTGACCTCGATGGTATGATAATTGGTCAAGTTGATACAGGTATACCGCTCCTGATCGCCCTTTGCATGCTTCAGGATCTCCTGGGGGTGTTCTTTCAAGCCATACCGGTTGGCCCACTGCTTCAGCTGCTTGTGGGTGCGGCGGCTGAACTTTAGCAATTCTTCCCAGTGCTTTTCAAAGAAGTACAGGACTCTGGCAATCACCTCGTCTTGCTCTGTTTCCGTGCTGCCGAACGCAGTGCGGTTGATGTGGACATGAAGCCCACAGGTGCCACAGGAATGGCTCCGGTAGCCCATCCGCTTTGCTTCATTCAGGATTTCCGCCCAGGGCATTTTGTTCATGTGGTACTCCAGAGTCATAGGATGGGTCACAATCTCAAAGCCCTCATTCAGAGAGCCGTCATGCTTGCAATAGATATGCTCATTGCCGCAGTTGGCTGCGTTTTCGATTTTGGCCGCATTGCTGTTGATCTCACCGGCATCATCAATTTCCAACTCCACGCCGAACCAGCGGTTGCTGCCTTCACCATAGAACTCCGGCTCCGGTTTGTAGTAGTAATCGTGAATCGTGCGCTGATCCGCGTGGCAGCAGTGGCAATGGTAGCACCTGGCCTCGTAGTCATCGTCGTCCTCGTAATAGGCATCATTCTGGTG
This sequence comes from Oscillospiraceae bacterium, assembly GCA_017398105.1. Next base: position 42,023 of record JAFQHF010000196.1, read on the forward strand.
CAGTACCCGGCCACAGTCTTCGCAGCTGGTGTAGTTGCGATCATAGCATCTCTGGCACAGGGGTGTGTTGCTATCACCGGCATTGGCATCTGCCCAAATCCGTTCTCCGCAATCCTGACAGACGATGGTTTCGCTGCACAGACAGGCAGCACATAGGTAGGAATCGTCAAATTCGGTCAACTCCTCTACTGGATGCAGACTGCCGCAGATACAGCAGGCTCTCATTTCGCTCACTTGAATTACCTCCATAACATAAAAATTCCGCATGGGGCATAACAGCTCCATGCGGTTGTTCTACGAAGATAATATATAAGTGAAAATGAAGAAACTTCCTATTGCTATTTTGATTCCTTTGATATACAATGTTGTTAACACTTAAGTTAATGGATGTGAATTACATTGGTAGAACGATTCAACATTGCCGGATATTGCCGTATCTCAGTCGATGATGAACTGGAACGAGATAACACCTCTATTGAGAATCAGAAGTCCATCATTGAGGATTTTGTAAGTAAGAAATTCCCCAGAAGCAGTCTGGTCTTCTTTGAAGACCGCGACCGCAGTGGCTATACTTTTGAACAGCGGGAAGGCTATCAGAAAATGCGGCAGGAATTGATGGCGCACCGGCTGGACATTCTAATCGTGAAAGACTTTTCCCGTTTTTCCCGCAGAAACTCCCGTGGTCTTGTGGAACTGGAGGACTTGCGGGATGCCGGTGTGCGGATCATTTCTATTGGTGATAATATCGACTTCCCCAATGATGATGACTGGCTGAAGATCCAGTTCCAGTTTTTGATCAACGAGATGCCCGTTACCGATGCCAGCAAAAAAGTACGGTCTGTTATCAAGCGGCGGCAGCAGGACGGTGAATGGCTCTGTGCTGCACCCTATGGCTATATTCTGAACAAGCGGAAAGAGTTTGAAATTGTCCCCACGGAAGCAGACATTGTCCGCAAGGTCTTTGACCTCTACAATAATGAAGGCTGGGGGTACAAAAAGATTTCCAACTTCCTAACAGACCAAGGTATCCCTACCCCACGTATGACCGAACAGGCCCGGAAGGAGGCTGCCGGCGAAGAATATAAACGCAAAGTCCGCACTGCTTGGAGCATTGTTACCATTCAGGGTATTCTGGACAACGATTTCTACATTGGCACTCTGCGACAGGCCAAATATACCCGCGCCAAAATCAACGGGAAGGATATACGGCAGGGAGATGCGGAACACATCGTCATCGAAAACCATCATCAGGCAATTATTGACTACCGAACCTTCGCCACGACCCGTGCACTGCGGGAAAAGCGTACGACCTCCAATTACCGGGGTGTAAAGAAGAATGACAATGTGTATTCCGGTTTCCTTGTTTGCGGCGACTGCGGCAGCCCCATGTTCGCCATGAGCCGCAGTGATTTGAAAGCTGCCTATACCTGCGGCACCTATCACCGCCGGGGGCGTTCCGGCTGTACTTCTCACCACATTCGCGTGGATAAGCTGGATGAACTGCTGAAAATCTATGTAAAGCGGGTCATGGACAACTCTGCTGTCATGATTGAACAGTTGAATGCCGATCTTGCCAGAGAAGATGAAGATGTAACGGAAACCGAGCAGTCCGCTGACCATCTGGCAGAGGTTCTGCTAGATCTGCAGGCCGAGCTGAAAACTACCAAACGGCAGAGAATTCGGGACATTATGAAACACCCTGACCGGGAGGAAATGCTGGAAGAGACCTACGACGAACTTGAGAGCGACCTTCAGAAGAAGATCGATGGCATCAACCACCAGATCGAAATGCTGGCAGATAAGCGCAACACCATTCTTCGCGTAAACCGTGCTGCAAAGACGGCCCTGGATGTGTTTCAGGATATTCTGAACAAGGAACATCTTGACCGGAACGATCTGGAGCTGATTATTCAGAAGATCAAGGTCTATGAGGATCATCTGGAAGTCCAGCTGCATTCCGACATTGACGCGATCCTTCGCTCCGGAGCCATGGAGGAAGCCGTAAATTTTAATCAAGGCATCGAGGATATCTTAAACACCAGGCTAGTCCAGAGTGCAACCCACCAGAAGGACAAGGTCTTCGATGTCAATGTTATCAGTGAGGGCGACCCGCTGGAGATTTATACGGAGAAAGATGGCGGGGTTATTTTTCGGAAATATTCGCCTATGGGGGATCTGCAGGAGTTTGCCGCGCAGATGTGCGAGTCTATTGTGTCTGCTTCCGGGCATATTGCGGCGGTAGCGGATCGGGACAGCATTATTGCCCTGCATGGGGCGCCCAAACGGGAGCTGATCGACAAGCCCAATTCCCCGGAGCTGGAAAGACTGATGGAGCAGCGGAAAAATTACCTGTTCCGCAACGGCGATACGCCGATCTATGCCGCTGACGGAGCGGAAAAATACCGGCTGGGTGCGGCTTCGCCCATATTGTCCCAGGGAGACCTGATGGGCTGCGTGATGCTCCTGCTGGGAGAAGGGGATGCACCGCTGCAGGAGGCGGATCAGGGACTGGCCAAGATCGCGGCAGGCTTCCTGGGCAGGCAGATGGAAAGCTGACAGGCGCATACAAAAACGATATTTTTCAGAAAACAGCCGCAGGGGAGGGTTTTGGCCTTCCTCTGCGGCTTAGACTGTCAAAATAGGCTTCGCAGAATTTGCCGCCAAAACGGCAAACCCATCTGAATCATTTTTGGCCGCGGCGTGTACGTGGACAAAAATACATCTCAGACTGCAAGTGTGCGAGTTGTGCGCCAAAGGTTACGGGGCCCCCATCAAGCAAATTGTGCTTGATGGGGAGAGGAGATGCGCAGATACAGGTGGAATTTTCTGCTTGCAGAAAATGCAACAGTGTATCTGATGCATCGACGAAGTGCGCGCAGCAGGCTGCAAAAAGCTGGCGGAA
>JAFQHF010000197.1 GCA_017398105.1 Oscillospiraceae bacterium
CGCCGTACTTACGGATACCAGAAGCGTAGGTGTTATGGGCGATATGCGAACTTACGGTCATACCATTGCCCTTCGCTGTATTACAACAGATGACTTTATGACAGTAGACTGGACGAAATTGCCCTTTGATCTTCTGGAACGTGTCAGCAGCCGGATCACAGGAGAGGTTCCCGGTATCAACCGGGTCGTGTATGACATTACATCCAAGCCTCCGGCAACGGTGGAATGGGAATAAATCAACGAGCGCTGCCAGCGGCAGAAAAAGCGAGATGATTTATTGCGCAGCGGTCGACAGATGACGCAGCGCTTCGGCGCAAGGAAGATGTCGGGCACCGCAAGCGGGTCCAACCAATTGAAATCACAGGCTTACTTTATTCATGGAGGAACTTATATGTGCGGAATCGTCGGATACACAGGAACGCAGAACGCAGCCCCCATTTTGTTGGAAGGGCTAAAAAAGCTGGAATACAGGGGATACGACTCAGCCGGAATGGCAGTGGTTCAGGATAATCATATTTCGGTCAGCAAGGTCACGGGCAGGATCGCCGGACTGGCCGAGAAAACAGATGACGGAAAACTGCTACCAGGCATGACCGGAATCGGTCACACCCGCTGGGCAACCCACGGTGCGCCAACAGAACCCAATGCCCATCCCCACACCAGCAATAATGGCCGGTTCGCTGTGGTGCATAACGGTATCATTGAAAACTATATGGACCTTCGTGAAGAGCTTACCCGGAAAGGCTATCACTTTGAAAGTGAAACCGACACTGAAGTAGTCGTCCATTTGATTGAAATGTATTACAAAGGAAATCTGAAGCAGGCTGTCATGCGGACATCCGCAAGGCTGAGAGGTTCCTATGCACTGGGTATCATCTGTGCCGACGAGCCGGAAAAGATTTTTGCGGTTCGGGAATCCAGTCCGTTGATTCTGGGTTTGGGAATCGGAGAAAACTACTTTGCATCCGATGTGACAGCACTGGTGGCCTATACCAGAAATGCAATCTATCTGGAAGATGGTGAATTTGCTGAACTTACACCGGACTGCGTTACCATCTTCGACTGCACAGGGCATACTGTTCAGAAAAGGATCAGCAGAGTCACATGGGACATCCAGGCTGCTGAGAAAGGCGGATATGATCACTTCATGCTGAAGGAGATTATGGAGCAGCCCCGGGCTGTCAAAGCTACCATGGCACCTAGAATGAAGGGCTGTGATATTTCCCTTGATGATTTGGATATCGACTTGTCCGGCATCCGCAATATTCTCATTACTGCCTGCGGTTCTGCGTATTATGCAGGCTGTGCCGCAAAATACGCAATCGAGAAGTTATGTAAATTACCTGTGCAGACAGAGCTTGCCAGTGAACTGCGCTACAGTGATCCGCTGATCGACAACCAAACACTTCTGATTGTCTTATCTCAGTCCGGTGAAACGGCAGATACCATTGCCGCCATGCGGGAATGTCAAAGACGAGGTGCCAAAACACTGGCCATCGTAAATGTGGTCGGCAGTACCATTGCAAAAATTGCCGACTGGTGTCTGTATACCTGGGCAGGACCTGAAATCGCAGTCGCTACCACCAAGGGTTATACCACACAGCTAACTGTTCTGTACCTGTTCGCCCTCTATGCAGCCAAAAAGTTGGAAACCGTTGAAGATAGTACCTGGCGAAAACTCCTCAGTACCTTAAAGGCATTACCCAAACAAATCCAACAGGCACTGGATATGAATCCCGGAATAGTGCATCTGGCAAAGAAATACCACTGCTCCTGCTCCATGTTCTTCATTGGCCGGAATACTGACTATGCCGTTGCGTTAGAGGGTGCATTGAAGATGAAGGAAATCTCCTACATCCACGCAGAGTCCTATGCTGCCGGCGAATTGAAGCATGGAACCATTGCACTGATCTGTGAGGGGCAACCTGTGATTGCACTGTGCTGCAATGATTCCATTGCAGAAAAAACCATGAGCAATATCGTGGAAGTGAAAGCCCGTGGCGCTGAGGTATTGGCAGTTGCTTTCCGGGACGACACCAGAATCGTATCGCTTGCGGACGATATGCTGTATATCCCCAAAATCGATCCGCTGTTCAGCGCGGCAGTAGAAATTGTGCCTCTGCAGATTCTCGCCTACCATGTGGCAAAGGAAAACGGCTGCGACATCGATAAACCAAAGAATCTGGCAAAATCCGTAACTGTGGAGTGAGAAACATGACAAAATATATATTTGTAACAGGCGGTGTGGTTTCCG
>JAFQHF010000198.1 GCA_017398105.1 Oscillospiraceae bacterium
CACACGCTTGTTTCTGGGGATGGACCATGCCTCCATAGTCCAGAAAACATCCTCCATATCGTCTTTCACAGGGAACCAGTTGCCCTCGCTGTAGACCTCAAGCCAGAAGCGGCTGCCAGTCTGGAGTTCGCCGGTGGGTGCGCCTCCGGATTGGGTGCAGACCAGTGTGAGTCCATTGGGCGTCACATCCTCCGCAGTCAGCGTCACGCCAAGCGGTGATGTGCAGAAAGAATAATATGCCGCACCGCCGAACTCCTCAAATCGAGTCCATTTGGCAAACACCTCGTAAATGTGTCCGCCTTCCAGAAGTGTGATTTTTTCCCCGGAAACAGGTACGGCAATGGCTTCGTCCACAGCATCCAGATTGCCCCACTCAGAAACAGGCCACGCTTTTACTGTGACTTCATCCGGTGCGGTCTTAAACACCAGCGATACCTCGCCCTCCACCGCAGGGAGAACAGGCATATACTCCTTGGCATCCAGCGGGTGCATACTATCCGCTTCAATCCCGGTGGATGTGCCGTCGGGATTCATGTATGTCCAGGAAGATGTACCCTTCAGAGCCCGCACGCTCTGACCATCATGCTGCACGGACAGCCCAGGAGCAGACTTATAGAACAACGGCTCAACAGGTGCATTGTGGTCAGCACCGTCTCCCGGTTACATCGGGCCAGCAGACACCGTCATGTCTACCAACTGAGCCAGATAATCAACATCAACGCCGCCATTTACATCCTGATAGGCCGTTGCTCCAACAACCACCCACGGAGAAGGACCATAAGGCAAAGAGAGTTTGGCAATCTCGTTTCCGTCCACATCCTTAAACCAGAAGTCGTAGCCATTGATGGACGGCTCCGTATAGTCCAGTTCTTTAAGTTTCAAAGAACTGAACATTTCCACAATGGTCGCAACCTCCTCGCCATCTACGACAATCTTGGCAAACGGTTCTGTCGAGTCGCTATCGTAGGCGTGCAACTCAACAGAAGCTGTTCCGGAGAGGTCATAGGGCATCTTGGAGCCGCAGGCCGTCAGGCAAAGGAGAAGGCTCAACGAGAGAGCAAGTATTGCAATCAGCTTTTTCATCATCGCACCTCCAATCCTCACTCACCGTAAACGATCAGCAGCGTCACACCGTTTTCATCCATATACACGCTCTGGCAGTTGCCCAGCGTGTTTGCAGTCGAACATGTGACCTCCCAGACCTTTGCTGTCTCATCATAATTGACGGTCACTGTGTCGTATTCGATGGTGCATTCGTTCAGAGCCTGCGTCTTTACATCCCAAATCCTGCTGATAGGAGCAGACTCGGTGTTCACAAAGCCTTCGCTCTTTACACCAGGGTCGCCAGTCTTGAATGTGGCCGTCACCTCTGTATAGGAGAAGCTCCCCGGCTGCTCCAGATGCAGATCCACTGGGATGCCTTTGGAAATAGCAATATCCTTGATGACCTGCATATCCTCTGCGGGGATCTCCGCGAACTGCTGACTGAAATAAATGACATTGTACTCGTAGGAAAAATAGTACAGCTTCTTGTCGCCAGCGAACTCAATGTGTCCGTCAAAGTAATAGGCCAGACGATCCACAAGGGCATCGTTTACCCATGTATCAACATCATCAATAATTTTCCGCAGTTCTTCTGCCTGCTTCTTGGAGATGGACGAGCAGTGGTAATCGACAGGGTCCGTGCCTTCACGTGTGGGCTCCGAATAGAACGAAATCGTTCCGCCACCAGAACCAGCATTCTCTTCCTTCGGCGTACACAGATACCATTCATTCTCATAGAGGACTGCAATGCCGCCTTCCACTCTGGCGTAGGGCATATTCAGCTCCCGGTTGAAATTGGTCTCGCCATCTTTTTCGGGATAGGTATCCGTATAGGAAGTGGTGTACCCGATGATGGCGCTC
>JAFQHF010000199.1 GCA_017398105.1 Oscillospiraceae bacterium
CGAATCACCGTCGATTCCCATAAAGGAGACCACCGCCAGCGGGAGCAGGGTCACCGTCATAACAACGATCCGGATCGTGGTAGACATAGGAATCCACATCAGCTCCGGATAGCCTACCAAAACCACAAGGAAAACAGCTTCAACGGCATTGCGTGTCTCCACCATGCCGCCGAAGAGTTTACCGGAATCCGTGTAATTGGCAGGGATCGCGTAAACGTTGCTGTATTCCTTTTCTTCCATGCTTACCTCTTACAGGCAGTCTTCCGGAATCTGAGAGATATACAGGATGTTATTTACGGGGATGAATGCCTGAGGGGTATCCTCGGTACCAACCATGAGAACACCGCCGGGCAGAGCCTCCATGAACCGGTCAATCAGGTCGCTGGACATTTCATTATCTTCCTCTACACATTCTGCAACGCTGATCACCTGACCGTTCACAAAATGGATCCGATACTGATTTACAAACATTGTTTTCACCTTCCATCTAAAAAATTGCAGTCTATGTTTTTGCAGACTTTATCTGTATCTTTTCGCGCCGCTTTCAATGTACAGAACATTGCGCTTGGGAACATAGTAAAAACCCATAACATCGTCACCCAACTTAAACGTCTCTTCATCCTTCGCCTCGGCAAATCTTGAAACCAGACGCTTATGGTGGGGTAAATGAATTTCTTCGCAGATGCAAATGCGCGCTCCACCGATCAGGTGAATAAAGTATTCCTGAACTTCCATGTGAGTTACCTTCCTAATCTGTAGATGAATGCGGTGGTCTCAAATCGGCCAAGACGCAGCGCGTAATTGTGGTCAGACACATAAATATCGACACGGGATATGTCATTTTCAATCCCAGAACCGCCTCTGTCCTCAACGGTATACATAACACCGTTGATCATAATCTGGGTGCCGAAAGGATAATGGCTGGACATAGCAACCATCCCCTCAGCAACCCGCTTACCGCTTGCAGTGATTCCCTGAGCATTGGGACCGCAGCATCGTGTGCAGGCACAGTAATGTGTCACATCTACGGTAAGGGAATACAGCGGATCGCCATAAGCACTGGAGCCGACATCCTGACTGAAATCAACATTGTTGGGTCTTCTCAGAACCAATTCAGAGTCATATCTTGGGGTACTGACATGAACGCCTGTACCGGATTCACTGTGGACCCATTGTCTGGCACCACTTTCGGTATACCCGGCAAAGATCAGGACATGACTCGTGGTACCCTGGGCATTCATCAGAAAACCCAAGTCACCGGGAAGCAGTTCCGACTCACTGATGGGGTTGGAATGGGTATACTGTCCCCAGGAACCTGCCTGAATGCTTACACCAAGCGCTGTCTTATATACCCAGTCGGTAAAACCGGAGCAATCCAGGCCAAAAGGCCGAATGGTGCCTGTACTGGAAGAACCTGCAGAGGTAACCAGTTTGGGTTTGTTCCATTCATCATTCCAGCCTGCTTCACTTTTGCCGCCCCAGAAATAGGGCACCTTGCCAACCAGGGATAAGGCAGTAGTCAGAATCAATTTTCGGGTATCATTGCAGGTCTGACTGCCAACGATTCCCAAAAGCTCGGCATCCGTGAGCGGAATAGATTCACCGCTTCCCAGAGAACCGTACAAGGTCATCTTCAGTGCATCAGCCATATTGCGAATCGCCTCTCCATAAGTAATGTTAAATGTGGGATACTCTGCGGAAAGGTCGATATCAAAAGCGTCAGCAATGACGGTATTATCAAAGGGATGAATCGTACATTCCACATACTTGATGATCTCTATGGTTGGCTCCAGTGTTTCCGTTCCGTTTTCCTCATAGTAAGTAGCGTTCCGGGTACTGGTCAGTCTTCCGTTGGTATAAACCGGAAGCATAACTGTGACTGCTTTGTAAGCTGTCTGTGTAACAGGCACTTCAGACTGGAGTGTTTCGTCTGGAACGTAATAAGTTCTGGATTCGGTGGTGTAATCATAGCTGGGAATATTATTCACATAGCCGGTCACGGTGATGGTCTTTATGACCGTCACCGTGACTGGCTTATAGGTGGAATATGTAACCGGAATGATCCGCTCCTGTTCTTTTTCTTCATGGGTGACCGGAAACATGATGTCGCCGACATCCGCAAGTTTTTCGAGCATATCATCCACGCTAGTATCCTTCTGCTGTAAGGAAGCAGAATAGGCAGCCAGAATATATGCCACATCATAACCAGCTGTACTTTGTGCATGGTTGATCAGTGCATCCATGGACAAATCATAGTCATAACCGCCGTCCAGAATAATCTCCTCTCCCGAGCCAGGGATTGGTCATATCCCGCCTCTATAGCTGAGGAAACCGCTGCTGCCATTTCGGTATAAGAGCTCTCCAGAGTGGCATTGGGATCCGGCTGAGTGCCATTGAGTCCGAAAATGCTTTCTGTCACAATACTAGGAAGTGCCACAACCAGAACAATGATCACAGTAAATAGTAGACATATGCAAATAAGTATTTTGTATAGTGTGTGACGCATGGCCCAGCTGCAGATAAAACAGCACCCCAAGGACCGCCTGCAGCAGTACCAGCTGCCACATTCGCAACAGCACTGCCACCTTCCAGGCCAGCCTGAACGGACGCTGCTGCAGAATTGACTGCCATTTCGGTACCTTTGGCTGCAGATATTTCTGAAAACTGCCTTGCAGCTTCGGAAGCTTTGGCGGCGGCCTGGCCGAAGTTGTCCTGACCGTCGCCAAACTGCTCCTTAATAGGCTCTTGCATCACTACCACCTCCTTTTCTCTGGGGAAATA
>JAFQHF010000104.1 GCA_017398105.1 Oscillospiraceae bacterium
GGTAGCCTTGGAAAAACCGCCCAGCTCATTCAAAGTGCGCAGCACATCCAGATAGGTGGATGCCCAGGTGTTGCCGCCTGCGCCCGCATCGCCGGACTCTGTGACCCAGATCTCTCCGCCGGGGCAATACTTTTCCTTGGTGGGAATGGTGCGGATCGCACTGTCAATGGCGCTGTTCAGATATTCTTCGCTGGTCACTTTCTCGGGGTCCCAATGCATATGGGGCAGCATGGGTGCAAGCCGCTCGGAAATACCGTTGTAAGCGTGGTAGCTGTAAACATCCAGAGGTTCCTTGCTGCCACGGAGCAGATCGTCAGCAGTAGCAAGACTGAACAGCTTGGCAATACCGCCGGTTCTTGCCTTGGATTCCTCGGAAGCTTCCGCATTGCCGCAGGGACCCACCAGCTGGCATTCGGGATAATTTGCCCGGACCCAGGCAAAGAAAATATCCTGATCGCGGACAAAATGCTCGGCGGTGTATCCCTTGGGACCGCCGGATGTTGCCATCATGTTGGGTTCGTTCATAAATTCGGCTGCCAGAATGGGAACGCCGTATGCTTTACTAAATCCAAACAGTTTTTCCGCTTCACTGGGATTCCAGGGTTCCTCTGCTGTATGGATGCCCTCACAGTTAGACACGGAAACCAACAGCTTGCCGCCAACGGCTTTTACAAAATCCAGCACACCGATCCACTGCTGCTTGGTTAGCACGCTGTCAAAACCTTCCGGTGCAACTCCGTCGGTGGTGCCGTCAAAATCATAGTAGGTCTTGGTTGCCCAGGTGCCGGAAACCCGAATCCATGCAGGGCCAAAGGCCTTTGCCAGCTTGCGGATGCGGCTGTTATACAGATCCACAGGGGGATAATACTGCATCATGCCCTTCTGGATCTCCATGAAGTTGCCGCTGCTCAAATCCAGCACAAAGGGTTCCGTACCTGCGATCTGACCGGGAGTGTACTCCTTCCAGAAAGTACCGCCGGTCACCTCGGTAAATTCCACGTTGTAGGACATCATCATGGGGTTGGACTCGTGCAGGGGTTTTACAATACTGGGATCGATTTTAATGTGTGCCATAGGGCATCTCCTTTCAGTTATCCGCATCGGTGCGGTCAATGGATGAAGTTTGCGCGGAAGGGCATCTTGCGCAACAGTTAATTTCTTAACTGTTGCGGTGAATTTATCAGCAACTACCATAAGGCAGTTACTGTGTGAAATGGATCTGATGATTCGGTATGTCCAAAAGCATCCGTCAGCCGCCCGCAAACAATGGCAAAAGACCCGTTCTGGTTGCAACTGAAATGGAGAAGGAAGCGGTCGGACGGCTGGCGGATACCTTTGGCGTAAGGCGGCATAGCGTAAATACTATGCCGCCCTGAAAGAGCGGTTAGAATGAGATTCTTGTCAGCTATCCGCGGTTTCTCTGGCGCGTTCGATGGCAGTATTCATTTTGCTTATCAGAGCTACAAATTGCGTAATTTCAGCATCAGTCAAATTGTGACGGATTTTTTCGTATCGGGCCTCAAATTCCAATTCCTTTCCCGCCAGAACAGCCTGTCCGGCAGGGGTCAGTTTCACAATAAGATTGCGACGGCTTTCGGGATCGGGTTCCTTTGTAAGCAGCCCCCGTTTCTCCAAAGCGGAAAGCATCTGGGATACAGCAGGCTTTGAAACAGCAAGATATTCCCGGATCTGGGCCAGATTGGTATTTCCGTCAGATACCATTTTCATCAGGATATATTCCGGTATATTCAGTGCATCCTTTGCATCCTTGCTGAACTCTGTAC
>JAFQHF010000028.1 GCA_017398105.1 Oscillospiraceae bacterium
CGCCGGCTTCGGTGATCTTCAGGTTGGTCTTCTTCTCGGGCTCGCCCTTCTTCTTTTTCTTCTTGGTGTCTTCGCTGTGGGGGTAGATCTTGGTGATGTTCTTCAGAGTTAAGCTTGCCATACTGTTTTCGACGCTAAACGTACCTACCATTTCGCGTACGTTCTCGCATACCCGCATAGTAACCAATCTGCGGGAGCATTACGACAGGTCTCCACACTGCCGCACCGTGCGTCAGACGGATATTTCCTCCTTTATTTTTAGCGGATTGAAGCCTATTTTGTGGAGTAGGCATAATCCACCTGGATATGCCTATGATACCATACTTTTCAAGCAGTGGCAATGGTGGGTTCCTACAGTTTTCCGCCGCTCCATTTAGGCGTTTTGACCATCTGCCGGAACTTTTCCCCACTGTCTTGCATTCCAGCACAAAGTATGGTATTATCATTCATTATCGGAAAAAAGAGGCAATTTTATGCGAAAATGGATATACATCCTGCTCCCGGTTCTGGCCCTGCTGCTGTACGGCTGCGCATCTGAAACCACTGCCGAATCCACTGCTGCGGAAGAAACGATTCCCGCAGCTACCATCCCGGCGGACGGAAATCCCGGTGATGTGACCTGCAAAGGAAGCTACTCCGGCCAGGTGGATGCAGACGCAGTGGCAGCTGTCTGTGCAGATACACAGCTGACTCTTGGAGAGCTTCAGGTCTGGTATTGGGCCCAGGCTGCCCAGTACCGGCAGGAAAATCATGAGATCATGCCGGACTTCTCATTGCCGCTGGATACGCAGGTCTGTCAGATCGATGACAGTGTCGGTTCCTGGCAGCAGTATTTTCTTCGTCAGGCGCTGGAGCGCTGGCATACGGCGCAGGCACTGGTGCATCAGAGTGAAACTGTCCCCATGCCCACCGAGGAAGCTTACAAGCCCTCAAAGAAGAATCATGAGACTTACATGACCGGCATCCCCGCCAATGAAGTCCGCTATGGGTATTACGAATATTTCCGCCCCAACTCCATGCATCAGGCATATCTGGATACGCTGCCCCAGACACTGACGGAACTGGCCCGGCAGAACGGCTATGCCGATGCCGCCGCACTGGCAGAGCAGGGATTCGGCACCCGGGAGGCGCTGCTCTGTCAGGCAGTATCCCGGTTGAATCTGGGCTATATGTACTTTACCACCATGAGCTATTATATTGAGCCCACAGATGCACAGCTGCAGGCCTTCTACGAAGAAAACCCTGCGGATTATCCGGAGGAGGAAACCTGCGTAACAGTCCGCCATATTCTGCTGACCGGCGAGGACTCTGCCGCGCTGCACAAGGAAGCTTCCGATCTGCTGCGCTACTGGGACAAGAAGACAAAAGGCGGCGAAGGCGCCTTTGCGGATCTGGCGTATCACAATTCGGAAGATCTGGGCTCCGCCCTGGACGGCGGCCGTTACTACCGGGTGCGCAAAGGTCAGCTGATCCCGGAACTGGAACAGTGGTGCTTCGATGAAATCCGTCAGCCCGGCGATACTGTGACCCTGGAAACCGACGCAGGTCTGCACCTTCTGTATTTTTCCGGAAAGCAGACGGCGGGATTCGTCCGTGCGGAAGCGGATTATTACCGCACCCAGCAGCAGAAGCTGATTGGGCAGGCCCGGAAGGCCAATCCCATGAAGGTGGACTACAGTGCCATCGTTCTGGGTGACGGACAGACGGAAATCACAGTTTCCGACCTGCTGTATCCGGATATTGCCCACGAGCGGTTCCCGGAGATCCCGCTGTATCTGCAGCAGGATTACGAAAAGACCATGTACGGCAATTTCCCTCTGAACAGCAACGGCTGCGGCATCACCTCCCTGGCCATGCTGGCAAGCTATATGGCCGATGATGAGCTGACCCCTCCGGAAATGTGCCGTATGTTCGGCCATTACAGCCACTATAACGGTACGGACGGGATGATCTTTATCCACGAGCCTCCGGAAATGGGCTTCTATCTGAGAAAGAAATCCCACGATGTGAAAGAAGTCAAGGCCGCCCTGCAGGAAGGTCAGATCGTAATCTCCGTGCAGCGCAGCGGCTACTGGACCCGGGCAGGTCATTACATCGTTCTGGAAGCCATCGACGAAAACGACAAGGTTCAGGTCCGGGATTCCAACCTGTATAATTACGGTAAGCTGAAGGGTCATAAAATCGATTCCCATGCCTGGGGAACCGTGACGGCAGCGGCTTCCGGTTACTGGATTTATGAGGATAAGGTCACCCGGATTCCCAACTGTAGCCGCTGTGGCAGCGAGATGGAGACCTCCGGCCATATCCTGACAGACGATTACCTCTGCGAAAAGTGCATCCCCGCCACGCTGCGAAGAAGCACTTATCTGGAATATTGCGCATAATGAAATCGAGCCGTTCCCCAAACCGGGAACGGCTCGTAAACTTGTCGAAAAACCCCTTGCGGATTTTTTCGCCAGCCTTTTGCAGTCTGCTGCGCGCACTCCTTGTGCGCCAAAAGCGCACAACTCGCACACTTGCAGCCTGAGATGTATTTTTGTCCACGTACATGCCACGGCCAAAAATGATTCAGATGGGTTTGCCGCTTTGGCGGCAAATTCTGCGAAGCCTCTTTTGACAGGCTATCGAGCCGTTTCCAAAACCGGGAACGGCTCGTATCCGTTATGTCAGTTTCATAAAAATAAGGAACACTACCAGCAGGACGCACCAGAAGGGGAAATGGGGAACGCCTGCTGTTTCACCAAAGAACACTTCACTGAGACTGGGCGGTTCAAAGGAACCGATCTTCACAACATTCCCGGCATCCTGCGCCCCCTCCTGAGTATCCTCACCGGAACGCACCATGGTCACCACCAGCTTCATGCTGGCCTTCGCACCCAGGGTCTTGTTCTTGAGCGCTACCCGGGATTCTTCCGCCAGTTCAAAGCCCTCCGGGATCAGCTGTTCCAGATTGGTGATGGTCACTTCTGTGTATTTGGTATTTTTAAGGGTAATGGTCGCGGTGATGGGCTCATCCGGCTCATACATTTCCTTGTCCATCTCCACCGTCACCTGCAGACCATCCTCGGTGGTCGTGGTGGTGGTCACTGCCAGCGCAGGGGCGGCAAGGCCGATGCAGAAATTCAGCAAGAGCAAAAGCAGCCAAAATCGTTGTATGGTTTTCATTGATCTGTCTCCTATGATTTTCTTGGAATATTCAGCGGGCTTTTTCAGGCTTTTTGCTCAGGAGCAGGGCAAACACCACACTCATCAGCAGGCACAGCGTAAAGCCCACAGCCTGATCCAGGGTCGTATGCACGGCATTGGGATGATAGGAAAGATATTCGATCAGAATAAGGCCGTGGATCAGATAGCATTCAAAGGACGCATCTCCCAAACGAACCAGGGGCTTCCAGCGGAACAGCCGGGAGATCCAGCCCCGTCCCAGCAGGAAAACGATGCACAGTGCAAAATCCGGGATCAGCCAGCTGACGATCAGATTGCGCCAGTAATTGCCGGGGCGGTGGAAGGCGATGAACCAGTAAACCAGAACCGCAGCTTCCAGCAGTGTAAAGAAGAAGGGCTTAACGGGAATTTTGCGGTTGGGAAGATCCAGTGAGCGGAGCATATATCCCAGAATCAGCGCCGCCAGATATTCTCCCATTCTTGCAGGCGGGAAAACCAGGTGCCAGTAGTACATATCCAGCTTCTGGGTCAGATAGCAATAGACCACAGTGACTCCCAGAATGCCCAGAATCGCGATGCTGAAGAACCAGTATTTTTTCGGATGGCGGTGGAGCTTCTCCAGAATCCATCCAGCCGGCAGATTCAGCGCATACAGGAACAGCAGCGCGGACAAAAACCAGCCCACACCATTAAAACTCAGCTGTCCTCCGGGGAACCAGGCCTGAACCAGCAGAAGATTCTTCACAAGCTGCCGCAAATGAACCGACAAGGCAGCAAAATCCCGGCTGATGATCACTTCCGGAATTGCCTGATGGCACAGTGCCAGCAAAAGCGTCGCAAAATATAACGGGTACAGCTTTCTGATCTTCCGCCAGAGATAGGTCACCTGATCCCGGGGCTTCAGGCTGATGGGTTTTCCATACAGGGAATAACCGGACAGCAGGCCGCTCAGCACAAAGAAAAAGCTGACGGCAGCATAACCGCAATGGGTATGGGGATATTTGAAAAACACAAGCGTGTCCGCATGGGTCACAAAAACATTAAAGAAAGCCAGGAACCGCAGAAACTGCAGCTGTTCCATCCGGCCCTGCCGGGCAGGGCTGCCGGTAAGCGTTGTTGCATTCATGAATCATCCTCCGAAACAGCACACAATCGATGCTCAAATTTCAAAAAGCAGGGGTTTATACGAGTTTTATCGGGTTGTGAACGGAAACTGCGTCGCAGCCGCAAAAACGAAGTCAATACGATTTTCTGTCGCTGCAAGCGGCGTACCATCCCAGTGGCACAATAAAATGGCAGCAGGCATTTTATCAAGAATTTCTACTATCTGTTTTTACTCAGAAGCAGAGCAAATACAACGGTGAGCAGCAGGCACAGGGCAAACCCCACCGCCTGATCCAGAGGCGTATTTACAGCATTGGGATGATAGGAAAGGTATTCGATCAGAATCATGCCATGGAGCAGGTAGCATTCAAAAGAAGCGTCTCCCAAGCGAACCAGAGGTTTCCGGCAGAACAGCCGGGAGATCCAGCCCCGCCCCAGCAGGAATACGATACACACTGCAAAATCCGGGATCAGCCAGCTGACAATCACGTTACGCCAGTAATTGCCGGGACGGTGAAAGGAAATAAACCAGTAAAGCAGAACAGCAGCTTCTGCAATGGTGAATACTATGGTGTTAACCGGAATCTTACGGTTGGGAAGATCCAGCGAACGGAGCATATATCCCAAAATCAGTGCTGACAAATATTCTCCCATTCTTGCAGGTGGAAAAAAATGATGCCAGTATTGCATGTCCAGGTTCTGTGTCAGATAACAGTAGACGACAGTCACTCCCAGAATTCCTAAAATTGCACTGCTGAAAAACCAGTATTTTTTAGGGTGCCGGAATACTTTGCCCAGAAGCCATGCCGCAGGCAGATTCAGTGCATACAGAAACATCAGCGCCGACAAAAACCAGCTTACATAGTTAAAGCTCAGCTGCCCGGTGGGAAACCAGGCATGGATCAGCAGCAGATTCTTCACAAGCTGCCGAAGATGAACCGACAAGGCAGCAAAATCCCGACTGATGATCATTTCCGGGATAGACTGACGGCAGACCGCCAGTAAAACCGTTGCAAAATATAACGGATACAGTTTTCTGATCTTTCGCCAGAGATAGGACACCTGATCCCGCGGCTTCAGGCTGATGGGTTTTCCGTACAGGGAATAACCGGACAACAGGCCGCTCAGCACAAAGAAAAAGCTGACGGCAGCATAGGCACAATGGGTGCTTGGATATTTAAAAAATACCAGTGTATCCGCATGGGTCACAAAAACATTAAAGAAAGCCAGGAACCGCAGAAACTGCAGCTGCTCCATCCGGCCCTGCCGGGCAGGGCTGCCGGTAAGCGTTGTTGCATTCATGGATCATCCTCCGAAGCTGAATACAATATTTTTTACATTTTACCTTTTTTCCCGCCGGGAGTCAATGGGACAGCGCACAATTTCGCAGAAAGCCCGAAGAAAACAAACATTCCGTTTCTCCATTCTTCTTTACGGAAAATACGGGAATGCATCATTTCCGGCATTCCCTTCGTCATGACTGCACCGTAAATCACAGCTTGCCTCCATAACCGCACTCGGCAAAATCCCAACATTTCCAAAAAACGCTCCTGCTTTACCGGGTTGGAAACCAAATAAGGCAGGAGCATTTTCTTAACTTTTCATTATCAGAAATTCGCCACTTCGGAAGATTTCAGCTGAAGCTGCAACTTATCAGCGATTAAAGCAATAAATTCTGAGTTAGTGGGTTTTCCCTTGGTATTACTAACTGTATAGCCGAAAAATCTTTGCAAAGTGTCCAAATCACCCCGGTCCCAGGCCACTTCGATGGCATGGCGGATGGCCCGCTCTACTCTGGACGGTGTGGTCTGGAATGTTTTCGCCACCTGGGGGTACAATACTTTTGTAATGGCGTTGATCACATCCATGTCGTTGACGGCAATGATGATGGCTTCCCGCAGATACTGATAGCCCTTGATATGGGCGGGGACGCCAATCTCGTGGATGATGCTGGTGACCAGGGATTCGATGCTGTGCTTGTCCGTGCGGCGCTTGTCCGGAAGCCGGAGGTTCTCCCCACTCCGGATCTCTTCCAGGCGCTCCACCAGCGCCGTCATATCGCAGGGCTTCAGCATCAGATAGCGGACACCCAGATTGGCTGCTGCAGCGGACACATATTCGGTAATAAACGCGGAAGTCGCCAGCGTTATGGGCTTGCGGCCCGTATTTGCGATGGACTTCAGTACGCTGATGCCGTCCTTTTTTGCCAGCATCAGATCCAGAACCAGCACATCGGGTTTTCTCTCTTCAATCAGTCGGATGGCCTGCTCCCCGTCGGAGGCCGTCCCCACTACATGAAAACCACCGGCACGATGCAGCGCAGCGGTCAGGCCGGAGCAAAACTCTTCCGCGCTGTCGGCGATGAATACAGTTGTCGTGTGTTCCATACATTCCTCTCCTGTCATGTAAATTCTCCCCAGTACGCAGGGTATCCCCCGCGTGCGACAACTAAAGCATAGCATGAAACGAGTCCTTTTGCAAGGAGATTCGAAAACAAATAATCGTCAAAAACCGCACTTTTCCGAAGAAGTATTACATATTTTTAACTTTTCGACAGGAATTGACAAAGCTGCGGCCACCCTGCGGTTCCGGTTGACGGAAAGACTTTCCTGATGTAAAATAGCAGAAACAACTTAGGAGGAACGAACATGAACGAAGTTTGGAATCTGGACAGAATCTATCACGGCTTTGAAGACCCTGCCTTTGCGGCAGATAAAACCGCTTTGGAAGAAACAGTGGAAGCCTACCGTGTTTTTGCATCCCGGCTGGCACAGGCCGACCATCTTGCCGGTCTGAAGCGGGGCATTGCCCTGGAGGAGGAGCTGACCCGCCTGGTGCAGAAGCTGGCTGCCTACTGTCAGCTGCGCCAGTCTGTAGACACCCGGGATACCCAGTGCGCATCGCAGCTGGGACAGGTTCTGCAGACCCTCAGCGCCGCAGCCGGCGCCCAGGCTGCCTGGCAGGAATGGGCAGCCGCCCTGCCGGATCTGATGGAGCTGGTAAAGCAGGACCCTGATCTTCAGGAATACACCTTCCTCTTCGAAAAGCTGCGCCGGGACAGCACCCACCTGCTGGGCAGCAAGGGAGAGGAGATCTGCGCCCGTCTGGAGCTGTCCGGCGGCAATGCCTGGAGCGACATGCACGGCTACCTGACCAGCACCGTGCCGGTGGAATACAACGGCAGCATCACCAACCTGTCCGCCATCCGGAATCTGGCCTATGATCCTGACCCTGCAGTCCGCAGGGCGGCTTACGAGGCCGAGCTGGCCTGCTATGGAAAAATCGCCGCCCCTGTGGCCTATGCTCTGAATTCCATCAAGCTGGAGACCCTTTCTGACTGTTCCCTTCGCGGCTACGCCTCCCCGCTGGACAGAACGCTGGAGCACTCGGATATGAAACGGGAGACCCTGGAAGCCATGCTGGAGGCCATCCGGGAATATCTTCCCAAATTCCGGACCTACCTGAAAACCAAGGCAAAGGTTCTGGGCCACGAAAACGGTCTGCCCTGGTATGACCTGTTTGCCCCCATGGGAACATCCGGCAGCCGCTATACCACGGAACAGACCCGGGATCTTCTGGTAACGCTGTTCTCCGGCTTTGACACGGAGCTGGCAGACATGGTGCAGCGGGCCTTTGACGAGGAATGGATTGATTTCTATCCCCGTGACGGCAAGACCGGCGGCGCTTTCTGCGAGATCGTGGACTGTCTGGGTGAAAGCCGAATCCTGACCAATTTTGACGGACTGTTTACGGACGTGGTGACCCTTGCCCATGAGCTGGGCCATGCCTTCCACAATCAGTGCATCCGGGAGCACCGGCCCCTGAACAAGAACTATTCCATGCCTGTCGCCGAGACGGCATCCACCTTCAATGAATGCGTGGTCATGGCAGCAGCCATTGACCGTGCGGAAAACCCGGCCGAAAAGCTGGCTCTGATTGAGTCCCAGCTTCAGGATGTTACCCAGATCATCTGCGATATTTATTCCCGCTTCCGGTTTGAAGCCATGGTCTTTGAGAACCGGGAAAGCCGCTTTATGGATGCGGACGACCTGTGCGGGCTGATGACAAAAGCCCAGGAGGAAGCCTATGGCGACGGACTGGACGCTGCTTTCCGTCATCCCTATATGTGGATCTGCAAATCCCATTATTATGGCCCCACCTTCTACAATTTCCCCTATGCCTTCGGCGGTCTCTTTGCCCGGGGTCTGTATGCCAGATACGAAAAGGAAGGTGCAGCCTTCGTTCCCGGCTACAAGAAGCTGCTCTATACCACCCCCATCGCCATGGCAGAGGACGCAGCCCTGGCCGCAGGCATTGACCTGACCGATGTAAACTTCTGGCGCAGCGCCCTGCAGACCGTGGCCGACAAAATCGACCTGTTCTGCAAGCTGGTGCAGGAATAAAACACAAATGATCGTTTAACATCTTGTCTTCTGTAGGGCGGGGTCATGACCCCGCCGTTCAGGTAACGAAATTGCGCAGACAAAACGTGGCGTACAATGTGCCGTCTATGATAAAACCAGCTGCAGAGGTTGTTGGAAGCTGGTCGGCGGGGACATGTCCCCGCCCTACAATAGGATTGTACATTTCGTTAGATAAACGATAATTGATAATATAGGAAAAGGAGACTTTTTATGGATAACCGCATCCGTGCCCTGTGTGATTTTCTGAATGCCTCCCACAGCCTGTATCATGCGCAGGCATATATCATGGACCTTCTGCAGGAGGCTGGCTATACCCGGCTGTATGAACACGAAAAATGGGATCTGGTTCCCGGCGGGAAATATTTTCTGGTCCGGGGCGGTACGGCTGTTCTTGCCTTCCGCATTCCCCTGTCCGATCCCAAGGGCTTCCTGCTGAGCGCCAGCCACGCAGACCGCCCCTGCTTCAAGGTAAAGGAAAACTTCACCCTGGATGGAAAATATACCCGTATGGCCGTAGAGCGCTACGGCGGACAGCTGCTGTTCACCTGGCTGGATCGTCCCCTGTCCCTGGCCGGACGGATCATCGTGGAGACTGAGGATGGTATCCAGACAAAGCTTATCGACATCGACCGGGATCTGCTGCTGATCCCCAACGTTGCCATTCATATGAACCGTCAGGTCAACGACGGCTACAAGTGGAACCCCGCCGTGGATCTGCTGCCTCTCATCGGCGGCAGGGAAGCTGCCGGAAAGCTGGAAGCACTGCTCGAGCAGCAGGCCGGCGGCAGAATTCTGGGCCATGACCTGTATCTGTATGTGCGCCAGCAGGCTTCCGTCTGGGGCATCGATGAGGAATATATCTCCGGCGCCGCACTGGACGATCTGGAATGCGCCTGGGGCTGCACCCAGGGCTTCCTGAAGGCTTCCGAAAGTGAAAGCGTGCCGGTGCTGTGCATCTTTGACAGTGAGGAGGTCGGCTCCGGCAGTGTCCAGGGTGCCGGCTCCATGCTGCTGCCGGATGTTCTTCGCCGGATCTGCGTCAGCTGCGGCTGGGACATGGACCGGATGCTGGCCCAGTCCTTTATGGTCTCCGCTGACAATGCCCATGCCCTCCACCCCAATCATCCGGAGCTGGGCGATCCCACCAACGCACCTGTCATGGGCAAGGGCATCGTCCTGAAGCACAACGCCAACCTGAGCTACTGCACAGACGGCGTTTCCGCCGCCATTTTCCGAAAGATCTGCGCCAGAGCCCAGGCTCCCCTGCAGACCTACTACAACCGCGCCGACATTCCCGGCGGCTCCACCCTGGGACGGATCTCCCTGGGCAAAGTCAGCATCCTCACAGCAGATATCGGTCTGCCCCAGCTGGCCATGCACTCCTGCTATGAAACCGCAGCCACAGCAGATGCCATCGCCCTGGAAAACGCCATGACCGCCTATTACAGCGCCTGCCTGGAAGTGACCCAGGAGGGCTACCGCCTGAAATAAGTACCGCCGCCCCCGAAAAAACCGGGGGCGGTAAATTTTCGTTTGCCGCAGGATTGTAGGGGCGGATTTTTAATCCGCCCTACCCCTGTCGACGCATGCACGGGAAAATTCTCCGTACATTTGCCGGTATCCGGAGGGCGGATTGGAAATCCGCCCCTGCAATTGGTTGATTCCTATGCCGGAAAACGCTCCTTTACCGGTTTCGGATCTGATTCTCCATATGCCCCGAACGGATCACCGGGGGCTTGGGGTCGACGGCTTCCCAGGGGATCGGCTTTTTTTCTTCCTCTTTCATGGTTTTCTCACCTCGTTCATAGTATGCGCATTCCCGGAAACCGTGATACATTTTGTACAGAAAACCACCCTGTAATTTGACGGGACTGTAAACTTTTGGGCAACCTCTTGCATATTAACGCCGTCTTTGATAAACTAATATGTAGCGTGCTACATTTCATTCGGGAGGTGATCTTTCTGAATTACCATTACGGACATTTGCTGCGCATCCTGCACTGGTGCACGGATCAGGCCATGACCAACGCACTGGAAACCATGGAGCTGACAGCCGCTCAGGGGCACATCATGGGCTATCTGGCCCACCGGAAGCAGCCCCCCTGTCCCCGGGATATCGAAGCGGAATTCCAGCTGAGCCATCCCACGGTTTCCGGCATTCTGTCACGGCTGGAGCAGAAAGGCTTCATCGAGCTGCGCACCGATCCGGAAGACCGCCGCTGCAAGCGGATCTTTATTCTGGAAAAGGGTCAGCAGTGCCACGACCTGATGCACAGCACCATCCAGTCCAATGAGCAGCGCATTGTGGAAGGGTTTACCCAGGAAGAACAGGCGCTGTTTGGTGACATGCTGCAGCGTGCCATCACCAACATGGGCGGCAGTCCCTGCCCCCGCAGACACAAGGAGGAAGATAACGAATGCTAAAACGACTGGCCCGGTGTATCCGGGAATACAAATGGGCAGCCCTGCTCAGTCCCCTGTGCATGGTGGGCGAGGTTGCCATGGAGGTTATGATCCCGCTGGTCATGGCAGACCTGTATGACTACGGTGTGGTGCTGCAGGACATGCATGTTGTGATTATCAAATCCCTTCAGCTGGTACTGTATGCCCTGATTTCCCTGGGCTTCGGCGTTGCCTCCGCCATCTACGCATCCAAGGCAGGCACCGGCTTTGCCAAAAATCTGCGGCATGATATGTTCTACAATGTGCAGCAGTTCAGCTTCTCCAATATTGACAAATTCTCCTCCGCATCCATCGTCACCCGACTGACCTCTGATGTGGCCAATCTGCAGATGACCTTCCAGATGATGATCCGTATGGCCATCCGCTGTCCCATGATGCTGGTGCTGGCCCTGGTCTCCGCCCTGCGCATCAGTCCAAAGCTGACCCGCATCTATCTTGCGGTCATTCCCGTCATGGCCATTGCACTGGTCTGTCTGGTGCCCACGGTCTTTAAGATCTTTGACCGGGGCTTCCGGCTGATGGATAAGATGAATAATACCGTTCAGGAAAACATCCACGGCATCCGGGTGGTCAAGTCCTATGTCCGCGAGGAAAAGGAAGTACAGAAGTTTACGGATGTTTCCGCGGAGCTGGCCCGGAATTTCTCCCGTGCGGAAAAAATCCTGGCCCTGAACAACCCCATTATGCAGGGCTGTGTCTATATCTGCATGCTGACCATCTCCTTTGTGGGCGCAAAAATGGTGGTGGAGTCCGGGAACAATCCCCTGCTCGGCCTGACCACCGGTCAGCTCAGCTCCATGTTCACGTATACCACTCAGATCCTGTCCGGCCTGATGATGCTGTCCATGGTGTTCGTTATGATGACCATGTCCCGCACGCCCCTGCGCCGCTGCTATGAGATCCTGGAAGAAACCCCCGATCTGTGTTCTCCCAACAAAAATGAGGCCGTCACTGTCGTTCCCGATGGCTCCATTGATTTCGAAAATGTCTCCTTCCGCTATTCCGCCGAAGCCCAGCACCGGGCCCTGAAGGAAGTATCTCTGCACATTCCCTCCGGTGCCACCGTAGGCATTCTGGGTTCCACCGGTTCCTCCAAGTCCACTCTGGTGCAGCTGATTCCCCGTCTGTACGATGTCAGTGAAGGTGTCCTAAAGGTAGGCGGCATCGATGTGCGCCAGTACGACCTGGAAACGCTCCGGGACAACGTGGCCATGGTACTGCAGAAGAACGTGCTGTTCTCCGGCACCATCAAGGAAAACCTGCGCTGGGGTAATCCCGATGCCACCGACGAAGAGCTGATCCATGCCTGTAAGCTGGCCTGTGCCCACGACTTTATCATGGGCTTCCCCGCCGGCTATGACCATAAGATCGAGCAGGGCGGCACCAACGTCTCCGGCGGTCAGAAGCAGCGCCTGTGTATTGCCCGGGCTCTGCTGAAGAAGCCGCAGATCCTGATTCTGGATGACTCCACCTCCGCCGTGGATACCGCCACCGACGCTTCCATCCGCAAGGCCTTCCGGGAGGAGATCCCCGGCACCACCAAGCTGATCATTGCCCAGCGGATCGCCTCCGTTCAGGAATCCGATATCATCATCCTGATGGAAAACGGCCAGATCAATGCTGTGGGCAATCACGAGGAATTGATGAAGACCGCTGAAATCTATCAGGAAATCTATTACTCTCAGCAGAAAGGAGGGCTGGAATAATGCCTCCTGCTAAAATGCGCGGCGATGGCCGCAAAGCCAAGGACCCCAAAAAGACATTTCTGCGGCTTCTGGGCTACCTGAAAAAATATTGGCCGGTCCTTCTGATCGTGATGGGCTGCGTTCTGGCATCCGCTGTTGCCCAGATCACCGGTTCCACTGCGCTGGGCGACCTGGTGGATACCTTCATCCTGCCCATGGTTGCCGAAGGCTCCACGGATTTTGCCCCCCTGACCCGGTTTATCATCAAGATCGGCTGTGTTTTTGTGGTTGGTATTTTTGCCAGCTTCTTCCAGAGCTATCTGATGGTAGGCGTTACCCAGGGCATCCAGAAAACCGTCCGGGATGAAATGTTCCGGAAAATGCAGACCCTGCCCCTGCGCTATTTCGATACCAACACCGCGGGCAACATCATGTCCCGCTATACCAGTGATATCGACACCCTTCGGCAGATGATCTCCCAGTCCATCCCCCAGGCAGTGTCCTCCGTGGTTACCCTGGTGGTCGTCTTTGCCGCCATGGTGGCCGAATCCTGGATTCTGACCATTGTGACCATGATCACCGTGGTAGGCATGGTATTCGTTACGGTCAATCTGGCTGGTAAGGCCAGCAAGTATTTTATCGGCCAGCAGCGTTCTCTGGGCGCAGTCAACGGTTACATTGAAGAAATGATCACCGGCCAGAAGGTCGTCAAGATCTTCAACCACGAGGAAGTCTGCAAGGAAGAATTTGATGAGCTGAACGGGATTCTGCAGAAGAATGCCTTCTCCGCAGGCAAATTCTCCAATATGATGGGCCCGATCAACAACAACCTGGGCTATGTCCAGTATGCCATTCTGGCCATTGTAGGCGGCATTATCGTGGTCAAGTCCGAAGGAAGTCTGCTGTCGCTTGGCAGTCTGATGACCTTTATGACCCTGTCCCGGAACTTTAACCAGCCCATCAACCAGATTTCCAACCAGTTCAATGCCATCATCATGGCCCTGGCCGGTGCGGAGCGGATCTTTGAAATGATGGACGAGAAGCCGGAAGTGGATGAAGGCTATGTAAAGCTGGTCAACGCCCACATCGCACAGGACGGCACCATCACCGAATCTGCCGAGCGTACCGGTCACTGGGCCTGGAAGCACTATCACAAGGCAGATGACACCACCACCTACACCGAGCTGAAGGGCGACATTACCCTGTTCAATGTGGACTTTGGCTACGTTCCCGAAAAGACGGTGCTGCATGACATTACCCTCTATGCCCGTCCCGGTCAGAAGATCGCCTTCGTTGGTGCCACCGGTGCCGGCAAGACCACCATCACCAATCTGATCAACCGGTTCTATGACATTGCCGACGGCAAGATCCGTTACGATGATATCAACATCAACAAGATCTGCAAGGCGGATCTGCGCCGGTCCCTGGGTGTTGTCCTTCAGGAGACCAACCTGTTCACCGGCACCGTCATGGAGAATATCCGCTACGGTAAGCTGGATGCCACCGATGAAGAATGCATCCAGGCCGCCAAACTGGCAAATGCCCATGATTTCATCACCCGCCTGCCCAAGGGCTACGACACAGAGCTGACCGGAAACGGCGCCAGCCTGTCCCAGGGTCAGCGGCAGCTGATCGCCATTGCCCGCGCAGCGGTTGCTGATCCTCCTGTCATGATCCTGGATGAAGCCACCTCCTCCATCGATACCCGTACCGAAAAGCTGGTGCAGGACGGCATGGATGCCCTGATGCACGGGCGCACCGTCTTCGTCATTGCCCATCGCCTGAGCACCATTATGAATTCCGACTGCATCATGGTCCTGGATCACGGACGCATCATTGAGCGCGGCACCCATGAGGAGCTGATTGAAAAGAAGGGCACCTACTACAAGCTGTATACCGGCGTGTTCGAGCTGGAATAAGCAGATCAGTTTTCTCCTGCGATCTTTTCCCCTGACATCTTGCTTTTCTGATCGTCATCGGGTATAATCATAGCCAGAAAATACAATTTTTCAGGAGGAACCCCCATGGAAAACGAAAACATGATCCCCGAGGAAGAGGTCAGCATCCTCACCCTCACCGATGAGAACGGCCAGGATGTCAATTTCGAATACCTGGACTGCATCGAATACAATGGCGTTGAATACCTGGTTCTGATGCCCGAGGAAGACGAAACCAACGAAGTCGTCATCCTGGAAGTTGAGCCTGTGGACGAAGAGGTCGAGAACTACCTGGCAGTGGAAGACGAAGCTGTCCTGGATGCGGTTTTCGCCATCTTCAAGGAAAAGTTCAGCGACGTTCTGGAATTTGCAGAATAATCACAAAAAACCGGCTGCGGAAATCCGCAGCCGGTTTGCTGTTTCGTATGGAAACGGCCATATATTGTATAAAAAAACATCGTAGGGGCGGATTGAAAATCCGCCCCTACAGAATGCGGTTTAGCCGGTACGTGAAACGATCACTTACTTCTGATACATCGCCGTAGTCAGATACCGTTCGCCGGAGTCGGGCAGGAGCACAACGATGGTCTTGCCTGCGTTCTGCTCCTGCTTTGCCAGCTCCAGAGCCGCGTGCAGGGCTGCACCGCCGGAAATACCAGCCAGGATGCCCTCCTGGGTGCCCATGCGGCGGCCGGCGGCATAGGCCTGCTCCGTGGTCACAGTGACAACCGCGTCCAGCAGTCCGGTGTCCAGAATTTCGGGCACAAAATTGGCACCGATGCCCTGAATGCCGTGAGGCCCTGCCTGACCCCTGGTCAGCAGCGGAGAATCTGCAGGCTCCACGCCCACGACCTTCACCGCAGGATTCTTTTCCTTCAGGAACCGGCCAGTACCGGTGATGGTGCCGCCGGTGCCGATGCCAGCAACAAAGATATCCACCTTACCATCGGTATCCTCCCAGATCTCCGGACCGGTGGTGCGGTAATGGGCCTCGGGATTGGCCGGGTTCACAAACTGACCGGCGATCAGGCTGTCAGGATACTGCTTTGCCAGTTCCTCCGCCTTGGCAATGGCACCGGACATGCCTTCTGCGCCGGGGGTCAGCACCAGCTCACCGCCGAAGGCCGTCATGAGAAGCCGGCGCTCCATGCTCATGGAATCGGGCATGATGATGATGCACTTGTATCCCCGGGAAGCCGCCACGCTGCACAGACCGATGCCGGTATTGCCGGAGGTGGGTTCAATGATCACGGAACCGGGCTTCAGGATGCCCTTTCTTTCCGCATCGTCGATCATGGAAAGACCCACCCGGTCTTTGGCAGAGCCGGCAGGATTGCAGCCCTCCAGCTTGACCAGAACCCGGGCCTTCAGGCCGTCGGTTCTTTCAATATTGCAGATCTCCAGCAAAGGCGTGCGGCCGATCAGCTGGGAAACAGATGTGTAGATGTTGGACATAAGATTACCTCCTGGTGAGATAAATGACCGTTTATCGCACGAATCTCGAAACGCTACTGTAGGGGCGGATTTTCAATCCGCCCTCAACGTAACGACAATGGAATGGTATCGATCTGAACAAAGACCGTGGTCGCCGGAGTTGGCTTCACCGGGAATTGATCGATAGATTTCGGGCGGATTGGAAATCCGCCCCTACGATTGGTTGATTCCTATGCCGATAAACGATCATTTATCATACTGATTGATACCTGAAATTATACCCAACTCTCCTGCCCATGTCAATTGACTTTGGCAAATCCATATGATAAACTGATACAACAAATTAAGGAGGGATTGGATATGACTCCCATTGAACTGGAAATTGAAGGTATCGTTGACAATATTCTGGAGGATTACTGCCACGGACGTGCAATCGATAAGCTGGATCAGTCCTGCCTGCCGGATAAGGACATCGTCATTGACATGATCGGCAAGCTCCTGCGCATCGTCTACCCCGGTGCCACCAAGGAAAAAACCTTCCGCATCTACAACGCGCGGCATAATCTTTCCATGCTGATCGAAGATGTGATGTACAATCTGAACAAGCAGATGACTCTGGTTTTCCTGGGCTCCATGGAGAAAGCAGCGGCCCGGGCAAAGGCCCAGCAGCTGAGCCTGGAGTTTTTCCGGGAAATTCCCGCTGTCCGGGCTGTGTCCCAGACGGATGTGGAAGCCTTCTTTGACGGCGATCCCGCTGCCTTCAGCGTAGACGAGATCATCTTCTGCTATCCCGGTCTGTATGCCATTACCGTTTACCGGCTGGCCCATGTGCTGTACAGTCTGGGCGTTCCCATGCTGCCGCGAATCATGACCGAGCACGCCCATTCCATCACCGGTATCGATATCAACCCCGGCGCCACCGTGGGCAAGTATTTCTTCATCGACCACGGTACCGGCATCGTCATCGGTGAGACTACCACCATCGGCGACCATGTGAAGATCTACCAGGGCGTGACACTGGGTGCTTTGACCACCCGGGGCGGACAGAGCCTGCGGGGCAAGAAGCGTCACCCCACCATTGAGGACAACGTGACCATCTATGCCGGTGCCTCTATCCTGGGCGGCGGCACGGTCATCGGACGGGACAGCGTCATCGGCTCCAACGTGTTCATCACCCATTCCATTCCGGCCTGCACCACCGTCAGCGTCAAGAGCCAGGAGCTGCAGTTCAAACCCAGAAACTGCGGCGGCAACTGCCAGAGCTGCGACAAGCCGGAGCCCTTCTGGGAAGATCAGAAATAACTTCAAATGACTTGTAGGGCGGGGACATGTCCCCGCCGGGCACTTACAGATTCTGAGTGTTTCACTGTTAACACTCAGGGATCGATACTGCCCGGCGGAGGCATGCCTCCGCCCTACATACTTTTCTTGAATTATGCCGCAGGAAGGGTAGTCTCCGCTGCTGCGGTGGTTTCCACAGGGGCCTCAGTTGCCTCTGTGGCGAATTTTTCCGGGTTATGGGCCAGGTCGTAGTAATACTGCTCCCGGTCCACCTTTGCCTGTTCCAGGTAGGTCTGGCACTGAGTCAGTCCTTCGCCCACGATCTTCATGGTACGGTCATAGGACTTGACCGCTGCGCTGAAATAATGGTCGTTCAGACCAAACAGATCCTTCCACTCTGCCTCCCGCTCCTTGTCCAGAGGCAGGATGTTGTATTCCCGGCCGCCGTTTGCAGTGTGCATATTCACCCAGGTGGGCAGCACTTCCACACCGGAAACATAGACCTTACCGTCGGAATACTTCTCAAATTCCACAGCAAACAGGACACCGTCCTCGGTATGGGCGCTCTGGATTTGGGAGATATTGCCCTGACGCTGGTTGGAAACCGCATTGCCCAGGGAATAGATACAGACGGTTTTATGATTGGGATCAACGGTGCTTTCCAGCAGTTCCATAGGCTGCACCACATGGGGATGGCCGCCCACGATCACATCGAAGCCAATGTCGCACAGCTCCTGGGCGATCTTGTTCTGGGTGGCATTTTCCTCCAGCTGGTATTCCAGGCCCCAGTGGATCTGCATCATGGTCACTTCCGCACCGGCTTGCTTCATCTGCTGCATAATGTTCTTCAGCTCTTCGTAGAAGGCAGGCAGATTGTTGTTCATAAAGAAATTGATGGTGCCGTCTGCAGGAATGGGAGTCAGACCGTTCATGGACACCTTGGAACCGGTGAAATTGAAGGCCCAGCTGTAGCAGACCATGCCCACCTTGATGCCGTTGATGTCCACCACGGCAAACTTGGGTTCCTCATCGCTGAGCTGGGTGCCCAGAGTCGCCAGGCCCTTGCTGCGGGAATGCTCCAGGGTTCTTGCCACACCGGCTGCCATGGTGTCGCCGCAGTGGTTATTGGCAGTCAGAAGCATATCATAGCCGGCATCCACCACCGCATCCGCCAGCTGATCGGGGCAGTTGAAGGCAGGGTTGCCCTGATAGACAAAGTCATCGCCGCCGAAGGTGGTCTCCAGATTTGCCAGAGCATAATCGTAGGAGGACACATAATCCTTGGTATACTTGAAAATAGACGAGAAATCATAGCCGCCGCTGACACGGCAGGAATCGAACACCGGCTTGTGCATCAGCAAATCGCCCTGGGAACTGATGGTTGCGGTGGCCACCACAGTCTCCGGCTCCACGGGAGGTACCGTAGTGGGAGGCACGGTGGTTTCCGTGGGTGCCTCGGTTTCGGAACCGGCAGCTTCCGTAGGCAGCTGGATGACCGCATCAGTAGGTGCCGTCTGGCTGGATTCCAGATTCACCATATCAACACACAGCCAGACAAAATAACCGGTGGCTGCGATCAGTGCCAGGATCAGCAGCATCGCAATGGCAGTACCGGCACCGCCAAGCCGCTTGGGGTTCTTGGACATGAGAGATCCTCCTTTTCTTTATTGGAACGAATCGGTAAGGTAATGGACGGAATGAATATTCTCTCCGCCGCTGACGTAAATTCTGGGAACCCTGCGGCTGATGCCGCAGACGAATTCATAATTGAAGCTGTCTGCCCGGGCGGAGATCTCCTCCATGGTGATGGTTTCCTCACCATCGGTGCCCACCAGGGTCACCCGGTCACCAGGCCGTACATTGGGAATATCCGTCACGTCCGCCATCATCTGATCCATGCAGATGCGGCCGATGATGGGAACTTTTTTT
Organism: Oscillospiraceae bacterium; assembly: GCA_017398105.1. Next base: position 19,423 of record JAFQHF010000028.1, read on the forward strand.
CCGTGGATCAGCACATGGAACTTTCCGGACAGATTCCGGCGGTAGCCGTCGGCATACCCCACGGGAATGGTGGCGATGACGGTTTCCTTCGTGGTGGTGTAGGTGCCGCCGTAGCTGACCTCCCGTCCGGGGGGCAGGGTTTTCACATTGGTGATCTTGCTCAAAAACTGCAGGGCTGGCTTCAGCCGCAGCAGCTGTGGATCGACCTCTTCACTGGGATACATTCCGTAAAGCACAATGCCCGCCCGAACCATATCATAGTGCCGGTCAAAATTCATCAGGCCCGCGGAGTTGTTCAGATGCCGGACAGGAACCTTCACGCCCCGTTCCGCCAGCATGGCACAGAAGGCATCAAACCGGTCCGCCTGGGCCAGGGAGCGGGACAAATCCTCACAGTCCGCAGTGGCAAAGTGGCTGAAAATCCCCTCCGGTTCCAGACCGGGCAGGGCAGCGATCCGGGCGCAGATATCCGCATCCGCCTGCGTTACCTGAAAGCCCAGGCGGCTCATGCCTGTATCCACAGCCAGATGGAACCGCGCTGTCATGCCCTCCTGCTGTGCCGCTTCCGAGAGGGCCTGGGCATCCTCCCACCGGAAAATAGCCGGTCGGATATTCTCCCGGATGGCCGTGCGGAAGGCACTGACCGGTGTATGGCCCAGGATCAGGATTGGCGTGGTCAGCCCGGCCTGCCGGAGCTCCATGGCTTCCAGCATGGAGCTGACCCCGAAAAAGGCGCATTTTCCCTGCAGGAGCCTTGCCACCTGAACAGCGCCGTGACCATAGGCATCGGCCTTCACCACCGCCATCACCGGAACCTTCACTTTTTCCCGGATGGCATCAAAATTCTCAGAAATGGCATCCAGGTCAATTTTGACCCGGGTACTGTCAAAATTCAAGCAAATCAGTCCTTACAAATTACAATTATACCCATTCTAACACAGAAGGTAACAAAAGTAAACAAGGAAAGTCCTTAAGGTTTCCTTGCGGTTTTCAATAGAAGATGGTATGATAAGTTATCGTTTAGCTGACAGATACACCACACCATTGTAGGGGCGGATTTTTAATCCGCCCTAATCCCGCCGATACATATACCGTAAAATTCTCCGTATAATTGTCGGTATCCGGAGGGCGGATTGAAAATCCGCCCCTACGATTGGTTGATCCCCATGATAATTTCCCCAAAGGAGGCATTCCCATGGCCCGTGTGAATAATTATCTGATCCAGGCCCGGCAGGCGAAGGATCTGTTTCTGACCTTTGATCAGGAAAAACTCATTCAAAAATTCCATATGGAGCATGACGAGACCTTTCTCTACATCCCCATGCTCTCCCAGAAGCACCGGATTCACAGGGTTACCGGCGATATGGAGCGGCTGACGGAAACCGGCTGGGTCGATGCCAATTCCCACGGGGAAGTGATGACCCTGCTTGACCTGGTCTGCGACAGCCGGGACAGCCGCTTTCTTACCGGCAGTTGGAAGAACATGGCAAATTTCGGCCTGCTGTTCCACCAGAATCTGCTGGAGGGGCAAAAGGACCCCTGGGCAGACCTGTTTGAGCAAAACCCGGAGGCCTTTTCCAAAGCCTGCCGTTCTCTCGGAGGCCGCGAGCTTCCCATGGGCGACCTGTGCTATGCCATTGAGCTGTTCGACGGGCTGGAGATCGCCCTGCAGCTGTGGTTCGGGGACGAGGAATTCCCCGCCAGCCTCCGCTTTCTGTGGGATGAAAATGCCCTGATGTACATCAAATACGAAACCATGTACTTCGCCCGGGGCATGCTGCTGGAGCGGATCCGGGAGCGCATGCAATAATTTTTCAAATTTCCTGTAACAAACGTCCTTCTTTCCAGTCTTATAGGCGAAAGTGAGGTGAGAATGTGACAGATTTCCAGGAGGTCTACGACCAATACTTCAAAGATGTCTACAAATACGCACTGTCTTTGTGCCGGGACACCAGCCTGGCAGAGGAGATCACCCAAGAGACCTTCTTCAAGGCACTCAAAAATATTGACTCCTTCAAGGGGCAGTGCCGACTGTACGTCTGGCTGTGTCAGATCGCCAAAAATACTTATTATTCATATTCTCAAAAATCCCGCCGAACCGCACCGGATCAGGAAGCCCCTTCCCAGGAGAGTCTGGAAGAGCATCTGATTACCAAAGAATCCGCCTTTGAGATCCATAAGATCCTGCATTCTCTGCAAGAGCCTTATAAAGAGGTCTTTTCCCTGCGGGTTTTCGGTGAACTGTCCTTTTCCCAAATCAGTATTCTGTTCGGAAAAACAGAAAGCTGGGCCCGGGTCACCTATCACCGGGCAAGACTGAAAATCAAGGAGGAAATAAAATGAAATTACCCTGTGAAATGATTCGCGACATTCTGCCGCTGTACCACGACGGTGTATGCAGCGATGTCAGCAAGGCGCTGGTCAAAGAGCATCTGAGCGGCTGCAGGGACTGCACCGCCGCACTGAACGCTCTGGATGCGGAAATCGAGATTCCCAAGCTGGAAGTCGATTCTGCCAAGCTCCTGAAATCCATTAAATCCAAGTGGAAGAAAAAGACCCGGCTGAAGGGCATCTGCATCGGACTGGTCGTGTTCCTGCTGGCTTTCACGGTTTGGTTCCAGCTGACGCAGAACTGCTATGTACCTATGGCCGTGGCCGACTATACCATTACGAATGTCTGTCGCCTATCTGACGGTACCTATTATCTGGAATACAAGCACCCCTATGCGTTTGCTTCCTATGGCGCAGATATTTGCCGTACAGATGATGGTGCCATTCATGTGACGGAGTACCGCCCCCGGCTTGTGTTCCGGCAAGATGCCAACGGCGGCACCACCAGAAGCTTTCTGATCGATCCGGAAAATAACATTATGCACACAGACACCGGAAAGGAAATGCCCCTGACCGCATTTTACCTGGGCTGTCCCGACCGGGGGGAGGCGCTCCTTCTGTGGGATGCAGATATGGAAGTACCTGCTGCCAGCAAAGATGTGGAAGAACGCGAACTGGGCGGCTGGGCCTTCAGCTGAGTGTAACCGATAAAAACCTGTAGGGCGGGGACACGTCCCCGCCGGGCAGCTGTATCTTCTGAGCGTTCTGATCTTACTGCTCAGGTATCGATACTGCCCGGCGGAGGCATGCCTCCGCCCTACAATTTTTATTCAGGACTCTTTTGTAATTTTGCCCGTCATGTGCTCCGGCACCAGACGGAATACCAGAACACCGCTTCCGTACTTCTCGATTTCCGCTTCGATGTAAGAATCATCGGATGTATACTTAAAGCTCAGAGCCCGGGTCAGCTCGATGGCTTTTGCATGGTCTTCCACAATCTCGATTTTTCCGAAGACGATGACGCTTTTGATATTCAGCGCCCAGTCCCCTTCCTCCCGGCAGCCCTGGTCATATACGCAGAAGGAGGCTTTGGAATTGGCCTTCATGGCATCGACCTTGTGGCCAAATTTGCCGCTGTGGAAATAGAGCATACCGTCTTCTTCATTATACCAGTGGTCGATGGGCAGGCCGTAGGGATAGCCATCGTCACCAATCAGGGACAGAACGCCCCGGGGTTCATTTTTCAGCAGTTTGATGCAGGTTTCCTGGGTCAGCTGCTGTTTTTTTCTTGCCATTTCTCTGAACATGATTTGTTTCAAACCTTTCCGTAGGAGATCTCCGGATGCGCGCCTTTCAGGTATTCCAGCAGGGCTTCGGCCTGTTCTTTCACATCGTCTCCGATGTGAATGGTCAGTTCTTCCCCACTGTGCAGGATCAGTATCAGATATTCGATATCATAATTTCTTCCCCCAGCACAGAGCCTGCCCACCACGGTACTGATTCCGCGGCGGATACGCTGAAGCTGACTATAGGGAATATGATACCACCGGAAGCCATTTTTCCAGAACAGCACCGTACTGCCGGGCCGAACCTTACCGAATACCGGGGCCGCAGACAACTGCGCATCCAGCGTCTTATCGCTTCCTTTTGCATAGAGAAACTGCTTTACATCGATGGTCATAGGCGCGCTCCTTTCTAATGTCGGATTATAACGGATTTCAGAGGAAATGTCCAGAGTGGTAAATGATCGTTTAACTTTCTGTCCGAAAATAAGGCCTGTAGGGGCGGATTTTCAATCCGCCCTAAATGTATCGAACCAAATGCAGGGGAATATGGCGCACATTTATCTGTACATGGAGGGCGGATTGGAAATCCGCCCCTACAATTGGTCGATTCCCATGCCGCCAAACGGAAATTTACAGGATCATGCCCATGAAGCACTGCACTGCCAGGTACAATCCCAATGCGCTGACGAAGGGGGCTGCCTTGGCGGCGGGGCCGGTGGCGATCCGGTCCACCATGGAGCTGAACAGCCAGGTAGAAGCCGTGAACACAGCGCATCCCACGGCAGCCAGCTTCACAGCCTCCGCTGCGCCCACAAAGCAGGCGGCAAAGGGCAGCAGGCCGAAGGTGATGGCGGAGAACACCGGAATGCAGATGTAGCACCGCTTGGCACCGGGAGCCAGATAATGATCCAGCAGCAGCGCCCCCAGAGAAATCAGCACCATATTGGGGATATCCAGCACGGGCAGGATCATCCGGGGAGCGAAGGTTCGCACCAGCACACAGACAAACAGCGCTGCCCCCAGCACCACTGCCAGGAGGGTATTCAAAGTATAGGTTTTCTTTTCCATAACTCAACCTCCCCAGGTGGTGGCAGCGGACACGGCATCCGCGCCGGTGACATAGGCAATGGCGGAATTGACACAGCGGACAACCGCCTTGGAAGAAACGGTGGCGCCGGACACAGCATCGATGCCGGTGGCCTCACCTTCGGTCTCTGCCTGGGCAGTCGCTCCGCTGAAGGCATCAGCACCGGCGGTCTGCACCTCAAAGCTGCCGGTTCCGTTCAGGAACTGGGCCAAAAATTCGTGGTCGGTCAGGATCTTGCTGCCAAGGCCCCAGGTCTCATGAGCTTCCCGAACCACCAGGCCGGTGACACGGCCTGCATTGTTCACGCCAATCATCATGGTGATCTCACCGGCATAGCCATAAGTAACCGTTTCAACCACAAATCCATTTTCTGCCTTGTGGACAGAACGGATGTTGGCATCCTCACCGGAATACGGTTCCACGGTGAAATGTTCGCTGCCGGGCAGCAGGGTCTGCATGAGCCAGAGGTGTTCTTCCTGAGCCTTCTTTGCACCCACACTCTGCAGGGCAAAAGACATACCAAACAGAATCAGGGCGCAGATCAGAATGGAAATGACGATACGTTTCATTTTGCCGCGCCTCCTTTCCCGGTGCCGAAGCGCCGCATTGCGGTATGGCGGTCAATAAACCAGACAAAGGCGTTCATGATCAGAATGGCGTAGGTGACACCTTCGGGGAACAGGCCGTAATACCGGAACAGAACCGTCAGCACACCGCAGCCGACACCGTAGACAATATGGCCCACAGGGGTTGCAGGAGAGGTGGCATAGTCCGTAGCCATGAAGATGGCACCCAGCATCAGGCCGCCGGAGAAGAGGCTGTAAAGCATCCACTGCACAGGCGCATCGGTCTTGTGGAATACCAGAGTCAGGATTGCAGCTGTGCCGATGTAAGCCGCGGGAATCCGGATGGAAATGACCTTGCGGTACAGCAGATACACGCCGCCGGCCAGCAGTGCCAGAGTGGAAATTTCTCCGATGGAACCGGGACAATTGCCCAGGAACATATCCAGAATGCTCTCTTCCGGCAGAGCGGGCATGACCATGTGGTGCAGCGCAGTGGCCGCAGTCACACCGTCCAGTCCTTCATACCGGGTCAGGCCCACGGGATAGACCAGAAGCATCACCGCACGGGCTGCCAGGGCGGGATTGAAGATATTCTGCCCCAGGCCGCCGCACAGGGCCTTCACAATAATAATCGCAAACACACTGCCGAAGGCCGCCAGCCAGTAAGGTACGCTTGCGGGCAGGGTCATGGCCAGCAGCACGCCGGTAACCAGTGCAGAGCCGTCCACGACGGTGTTGCGGGTCCTGGTAACCAGGCTGTACAGCCATTCCGCGCCCACTGCGCTGAGGCTGCACACCAGCGTTACCAGCAATGCCCGGAGCCCAAAGGCCCACACGCCCACAGCCAGGGCAGGCAGCAGGGCCAGCACCACGTCCAGCATGATGCGGTTGGTTCGGAAATTTCCCCGGATGTGGGGAGAAGAAGCAACAGTCAGTTTCATTTTGCGCTTGCCTCCCTTACCATTTGTTTGCCCTTGCGGAACCGCTCCACCAGGGGCAGCTTGCCGGGACAGGTGAACGCGCAGCTGCCGCACTCAATGCAGTCCAGCACGTTCAGCCGCTTCAGTTCCTCCACCCGTCCGGCGTTGGTGAAGCGGTACATATACAGCGGGTGCAGCCGCATGGGGCACACGGCCACACACTTGCCGCAGCGCAGGCATACGGGGTTCTCCGCAGCGCCGTTTTCGTCCTTCAGCAGGCACAGAATGGAGTTGGTAGCCTTGATGACGGGAACCGCCAGATCACTCTGGGCAATGCCCATCATGGGGCCGCCGCTGATGACACGCTCGGTCTTGTCGTGAAGGCCGCCTGCCACCTCGATCAGGTCATGGAAGGAGGTGCCGATGCGGACGATAAAGTTCTGGGGTTCCGCAATGGCTTCGCCGGAGATGGTGACGATTCGCTGGATCAGAGGCAGACCCAGACGGACGGCGCGGTAGATGGCCGCAAAGGTGGACACATTGAACACTGCACAGCCCACACTGACAGGCAGCTGTCCGGGAGGAACCTCCCGCTTTGTCAGAGACTGGATCAGCTGCTTTTCCGCGCCCTGGGGATACCGGGTGGGCAGCACTGCCAGCTCGATGCCGGGAAAATCCTTCAGCAGGCCGTTTACCTTTTCAATTGCCTCGGCCTTGTTGTCCTCCACGGCCAGCACCATGCGGTTGGGCTTCAGAACCTGGCCCAAAATCTGCATACCCTCCAGCACATGCTCGGGGTTGGTACGCAGCAGGGAATCATCGGCAGTGATGTAGGGCTCACACTCACAGGCATTGGCAATCAGGGTGTCCACGTTGCCCATGGCGGACAGGGCCTTGACATTGCCGGGGAAGGCTGCACCGCCCATGCCAACGATGCCGGCTTCCCGGATGCGGTGCAGAATGTCATCCGCATCCAGCTGATCCAGGGGCAGATCATTGCCGTTCATGGCAATGGGGGTGTCCTGGAAATCGTTGTCAATGACGATGGCGTTGACCATCCGGCCGCTGGTATGGGGCCGGGGCTCGATGGCCGTTACAGTGCCGGAAACGGAAGCATGTACAGGCACGCACAGTCCCTCGCCGTCACCGATCTTCTGACCCCGGAGCACATGATCGCCCACGCTGACCAGAGGATTACAGGGTGCGCCGATGTGCTGCTGCAGGGGGATCACCACCTGTGCAGGGGTAATGGTATGAAATGTGGTCACTCTCGTGGACATTTCCTTATTGTATTTGGGGTGGATACCGCCAAAAAACAGGCGTTTCATTTGGTTTTCACCTCATTTTCATTAAGTTCGGATATTGCTTTCGAAGCCGGGGCTGTAGAAGAGATTTCCCTCCCGGTCAACCCACATGGCTTCTGCGTTGAATTGTTCCAACAGTGCCGCGCCCTCTTCCCGGGAAAGTACGAACAGCGCGGTGGACAGGGCATCGGCAAGGCCGGAGTCGTCACACAGGATCGTCACGGACCGCCAGTATTCGCTGGGATACAGCGTCTGCGGATCGATGATGTGATGATACAGCTTTCCGTCCACCACATAAGCCCGCTGGTAATCTCCGCTGGTGACCACACTGCCCTTTGTCACATACAGGGTATGCAGGTAGCTGTCGCCCCCGTCGGGATTCTGAACGCCCACCACCCAGGCGGTTCCGGCTTCATCCTTTGGCCCTGTGGCACAGACATTGCCGCCCACGCTGATGAGCAGTCCCGAAGGTGCGTTTTCACAGACCCGCTGGACAGCCCAGCCCTTGGCAACGGCGCCCACGTCCAGCCGGACATGGGGATCGGTGATGCAGACCGTTCCGTTTTCCCGGTCGATGACCACGGAAGAAAAGTCTGTGTGCTTCGCCGCTTCTGCCAGTGCTTCGCCCTCAGGCAGATACGCATTGGCCGGGTCATCCAGGCCGTCATTTCTGGCCTCATGCCACAGCTTCAGAACGCTGCCCATGGCGGCGTTGACCCTGCCGTTCGTCGCTTCATAGTAAGTCCTGCACTCCAGCAGCAGATCGATGATCTTTCTGTCCACCTTCACAGGCGCGCCGCCGGCATTGTCGTTGACGGTCTTCAGGTTATTCAGGCCTTCGTAGTCATTGTAGACATCGAATAACCGGTGGTACTGAAGCAGCTCATCATGGAGCTTCCGGGCCGTTTCTTTGAAGGCTTCCTCGCTTTCGGCTCTGCCGACGATGGAGGTGACCGTATCAAAGAGGGTCAGAAATGTAGCTGTGTATTGTTTTTTCTCCGGTGCCGCATTCCCTGCGCAGCCTGTCAGAAGCAGGGCACAAAGCAGGAACAGCGCGAACATACGTTGTTTCATAGCATCATCTTTTTCATTTCAACTTTGCACCCTCCAAAGTCTCCCCCGGAGGAAGCCTTTGAGGATGGCACTGCGAAAATCAGGCAGCCTTGGCGATCAGGGCCTGGAAGCCGCCGATGGCGATGGTGACGGAGGAAGCCAGATCCACATCCGTCGGATGGGTGCTTTCGTCCACAGCAATGCCGGAAACTTCTTCAGCGGTCTTGCCGGTGACATAGGCAGCAAAGGAAGCAGCCTGCTCGTTCCACTCGGCGATGGCACCGCCCCAGGCCACCATGCCGTAGTTCTCGCCCAGTTCATTCTTGGTCTGAACGGGAGCGGACACATCGGAGGTGATGACACCGGAAGCGTCAAAGGCCACCTTTGCCTGAACGGCATCGATGACGCAGGAGGTGATGGTTTCACCGTTCATGGTGACAACAGCGGCGTTTACATCCAGCTGTGCGTTGCCCGCATTTTCCGCATCGGCGCTCTTGCTGCTGTCGATGCCGTTGATGACAGCCAGCTTCAGCTCGTCACCGGCCTGGGCACCCAGGTGCCGGGCATTGGCTGCGGCAGCTTCGATGGCGGATACATAGCCGCCCAGATAGATGGTAGCGGAGGAAGCCAGGTCAGTGCCCTCGGGAGCATAGCCGCTCTCGTCAACGGCGCCGGACTTCAGTTCTTCCACCGTCTTGCCGATGGCGAAGGAAGCCAGCGCAGCAGCCTGGGCATCCCACTCAGCGATGGCGCCGCCCCAGGCCACCATGCCGTAGTTTTCACCCTGCTCGTTCTTGGTCTGAGGCGCAGCAGTCAGGTCAGAGGTGATGGCGCCGGAAGCATCGAACTTCACGGAAGCGGCAATGCCGTCGATGATGCAGTCCTGAATGACACCGTTGTCATCCACCAGAACGGCAACCAGAGTCACATCGTACTTGCCTTCGCCGTTTTCTTCGGCTGCAGCAGACTTGCTGTCGGAAATGCTGGTTGCGATGTGCAGGCCGGTCTTCAGTGCGCCTTCGGCAGCGGGTGCTTCGGGAGCCGCGGTCTCTTCCACCACAGGAGCCGCCTGCTCATGGCTGCCGGTGGGGCAGGTGCAGTCGGTGTAGTAGATTACAGGTGTGCCTGCGCATCCGGCAAGCAGACTCATGACCAGGGTCAGAGCCAGAAAAACAGATACTTTTTTCATGTTGGGGTTACCTCCATAGATTTATTCGATATTATAATATCATAAGCATCTTAACCCAGGATTTACAGTGCCTTAATATTTGTTAAGATTCGGAAAAATATGTCAGAAACAGCAGACTTTCTTTGAATTCCCGGAATCATAGCCTCAGAATCTTATCTAATTTCTTTGGCAGAAAACTGTACATAATGCCGAAAAAACGTCACAAACTATTTACCCATTGACAAGGTAGGTAATTGGTGCTACCATTACCCATGGAATTACTAGGTAAATACCCACTGGAGGTTTTTATATGCACGTTTATGCAGACAACGCAGCAACGACGGCCATGAGTCAGGTGGCCATCGACGCAATGCTGCCCTATTTTAATAAGGTTTACGGCAACCCCTCTTCCCTGCACTCCATCGGCCAGGAGGCCAAGGAGGCTCTGGATGCCGCCCGCGCCACCGTGGCCCAGTGCCTTGGCTGCGAGCCCCGGGAGATCATCTTCACCTCCGGCGGCAGCGAGGCCGACAATCAGGCCATTGTCTCCGCCGCCCGCTTCGGCGCCCGGAAGGGTAAGAAGCACATCATCTCCACCGCCTTCGAGCACCACGCCGTGCTGCACACCCTGGCAAAGCTGGAGAAGGAAGGCTTTGAGGTGACCTATCTGGATGTTTCGGTCGGCCATACCATCACCGCACAGCAGGTGGCCGATGCCATCCGTCCCGACACCTGCCTGGTGACCACCATGTACGCCAACAACGAGATCGGCTCCGTGCTGCCTATTCCCGAGATCGGCGCCGTCTGCAAGGCTGCCGGTGTTCCCTTCCACACGGATGCTGTCCAGGCCGTCGGTCACATCAAAATCAACGTCAAGGAACAGAACATCGACATGCTGAGCCTGTCCGGCCACAAGTTCCACGGCCCCAAGGGCGTGGGCGCCCTGTATGTCCGCCGTGGCTTCCCCCTGGTGAACATCATCGAGGGCGGCGCTCAGGAGCGGGGCAAGCGTGCCGGTACTGAGAACATCGCCGGTATCTGCGGCATGGCAGCTGCCATGAAGGATGCCTGCGACCACATCGATGAGAACATGCCCCGGGTGGCTGCCATGCGGGACAAGCTCATTGCAGGTCTGAGCCAGATCCCCCACAGCGCCCTGAACGGCGATCCTGTAAACCGCCTGCCCGGCAACGTCAGCTTCTGCTTCGAGGGCATCGAAGGCGAGAGCCTGCTGCTCCTGCTGGACTACAAGGGTGTCAGCGCCTCCTCCGGTTCCGCCTGCACCTCCGGCTCCCTGGACCCCAGCCATGTGCTGCTGGCCATCGGCCGTGTCCACGATGTTGCCCACGGCTCCCTGCGCCTGAGCATCTGCGAATACAACACCGAAGAAGAGATCGACCACATTCTGAAGGTCGTCCCCGAGGTGGTTCAGCAGCTGCGGAACATGAGCCCTGTGTGGCGTGATCTGCAGACCGGCAAGAGAACCTATATCCTCTAAAATATAATCTACAATAAGGAGTTTTATCAATATGGCACTGTACAGCGAAAAGGTCATGGACCATTTTATGAATCCCAGAAACGTAGGCACCATCGACAACGCCAGCGGCGTAGGCGAAGTGGGCAATGCCAAGTGCGGCGATATTATGAAGATCTATCTGAAGATTGAGAACGACATCATCGAAGATGTAAAGTTCGAGACCTTCGGCTGCGGCTCCGCCATCGCCTCCTCCTCCATGGCCACCGAGATGATCATGGGCAAGTCCATTCACGAGGCTCTGGAGCTGACCAACAAGGCCGTTGCTGAGGCTCTGGACGGTCTGCCCGCCCACAAGATGCACTGCTCCGTGCTGGCGGAAGAGGCCATCAAGAACGCCCTGAAGGACTACTTCGACAAGAACAACATCCCCTACGATGCCGACAAGTTCGTGGAGACCGATCACGACGAGCTCCACGCCCAGGTTCACGGCGAGTAAGGCTTATGATCGTATCAACCAAGGGACGCTATGCCCTGCGGGTCATGGTACACTTTGCCCAGCGGGGCGGGGAGGAATATATCCCCTTAAAAGAGATCGCAGAAGCGGAAGGGATTTCTCAGAAATATCTGGAATCCATCATGTCCACACTGTCCAAGGCAGGCTTTCTGGATGCGGTCCACGGTAAGGGCGGCGGCTACCGCCTGAACCGGACACCGGAAGAATACACCGTCGGCAGTATCCTGAAGCTGACCGAGGGCGGCTTAAGCGCCGTCTCCTGCACCAGCCAGGGAGCTTCCGCCTGCTCCCGGACAGAATGCTGCCAGGCCAAGCCCATGTGGGACAGGCTGGACAAGATGATCGATGATTTCTTCGAAGGCATCACCATTGCCGATCTTCTGAAGGATGCAAAGGAATAACAAAACCTGCAGGTCGAAAACGGCCTGCAGGTTTTCACTTATACCATTGCATAAGGAAGTGACCCAGATATGATATGCTAAATTATCGTTTGTCGGCATTGGCCGACGGCCAATACGTGTTCGGTGCGGCGGGAATCGTAACTGCCCAAACCCGCTCGGTATCGTTACTACGGTAAATGATTGTTTGTCCATAAATATCTGTAGGGCGGGGTCATGACCCCGCCGACCCGCTATCGAGGATTGCCACGGATGGTATGATTGCATTTGTTACATTTTGCACCGTTTTTTGCCTGGGCAGTTTCGCAACCTGCTCGGCGGGGTCATGACCCCGCCCTACAGTAGCATGCGTTGATTGTAGGACAAACGATAATTTTACGTACTCTGTGATTTTTTCATGAAACCGGTTTAACCTCCGCCTTTTCCGTCTATACTCAGCTTCGGAGGTGCTTATTTATGAGCGACAACAAAAGAACCGGTCGCGGCGGCAAGGGCTATTACATAGCCCTGATCCTGTGCGCTGCGGCCATCTGGATCACAGGCTATGTATTTTACCGGAACACCCAGACCCGGGAGGTTTCCCTGGAAGAAACCTACGAGGATGTCCTGGCAGGAACCCTCGGCACGGAGGATGTGGCCGTCATTGCCACCCAGCCGCCTGCCCAGGCCACTGCGCCGGCTGCCCCGAAGGCAACCACACCTGCACCCACGGAAAAACCGGTGCTGAAGACCATGTATCCCCTGTCCGGGAACGAGATCTACGGCTACTCCATGGAGGCCCTGAGCTACAACCAGACCACCCGGGACTGGCGGGTCCACAACGGCATTGACCTGGCGGCAGAACCCGGCTCAGAGGTCTGCGCAGCCGCTGACGGGGAGGTTTACACCGTCTATGAGGACGATGCCATGGGCCATACCGTAGTCATCCGCCACAGTGACGGCTATACCACCCGCTACTGCTCCCTGACAGAGGACATTCCCGTAAAGCCCGGAGATGCGGTAACCATGGGACAGACCATCGGCTATACCGGAGACAGCGCCATTGTGGAGAGCACTCTGGGCAGCCATCTGCATTTCAGCGTTACCCGGCACGATGAACCCATGGACCCCATGGAATTCTTCGCTCTGGGACAATAATCTCTGCCAGCTTCTTTTCTTTCCTCTTTGATGGGCCGCCGGGAACATTCCCGGTGGCCCGCAGCATGCCGAAAATCCCCTTCGGGGCTTTCCGCCAGTTTTTTTGCAGTCTGCTGCGCGCATAATTTATTCGCCGGTGGCGAATAAATTCCACACTTGCAGCCTGAGAAGTGTTTTCGACCACGTACATGCCGCGGCCGAAAACGATTTGGAATTTATTTTCTGCTTACGCAGAAAACTCTGCGAGGCTTTTTGACACTATGATGGGCCGCCGGGAACATTCCCGGCGGCCCGTTGAAATCTTCAGGTATTTCTCGGCAGGCTTACGGTGAAGGCTGTGCCCTCCCCTTCTGCCGACTCCACCTTGATTTTTCCGCCATGATCCTCCACCACCTGCGCCGCAATGGCAAGACCCAGTCCGGTGCCCTTGCCCGCTTCCTTGGTGGTAAAAAACGGCTCAAAAATTTTGCTGTGCAGCTCCTTCGGGATGCCGCAGCCGGTATCTGCCACCCGGATACGGATGTGGGTTTCATCAAAGGAGGTGTTCACCGTCAGACTTCCGCCGTTTTCCATAGCCTGAAAGCCATTGAGGATCAGATTCAGCAGCAGCTGGGACAGCTGGATCTCATTGGCCCGAATCCGCTGATCCGAGCAGTTCAGATCCAGCTTGATCTCCACCTTTCTGGGCTTGGCCGGATTGGCAACCGACAGTGTTTTCCGGATCAAATCATCCGGCGACACCTGCCGGAAGGCGGTATCCGTATTTTTCCGGGTCAGGTCGCTTAACCGGGAGATGATCTCCTTGGCCTTCCGGGAGGCATTGTAGATCTCCAGAATATTGTCGTACAACTCTTCCTCCTCCGCAGGCAGCTTTTCCAGGGCCAACAGGCTGTAGCCCATAATGGGGGTCAGAAGATTGTTGAATTCATGGGCAATGGAGGAGGTCAGGGTGCCCACCGTCTCCAGACGCTGATGACGGGCCAGCTGCCGGGTCTTCCGGTTCAGCTCCTCCATGGCCTCATTTCTCCGGCGCAGGACTTCCGCCTCCCGCTGTATCCGGGCGGAACGGCGCATCAGATGCAGCAGGCAGAGGATCAGGATGCCGATGCCCGTCACCACCATGCTGCCCATGACCATGGTGTAAAAGGCCGTGACGCGGACAGAATCCAGCAGCTGCTGATGATCCTCGTGTTCCACCGCCAGCTGCTCAAAATGGCCGAAGGTCTGCATCCCGCCTGCCAGTCCCAGCCCGATGAGCACCAGTGCCAGCAGGAAGAACAGCACCATCGTCCGGGAGATGGAAGGTTTTTTCATGCCGTTACCCCCTTGTGTTTTTTCCCTGTTTTGATTATACTATCAATACGAAATCAATCTGTAAAGGGGGAATTTGCCATGGCAGATACCGTTCTGATCGTTGATGATGACGAAGCCGTACAGACCATGCTCTGCAAGGTGATCCGCAGCAACGGCCTGCAGGCACAGACCGCATCCAGCGGCGAAGCCGCGCTGGATATGATCCGCAGCAGAACCTATGATCTGATCCTGCTGGATGTGAACATGCACGGCATGGATGGCTTTGAGGTGATCCAGCAGCTGCGCCGCCGGGGAATTACCACCCCCATCATCATCGTCAGCGGACGGCAGGAGGATTACGATACCCTCTACGGTCTGGACATCGGCGCCGATGACTATGTGACCAAGCCCTTCAACCCCATCGTCCTGGGGGCCAAGGTCAAGGCTCTGATCCGCAGGAGCCGGGGCAGCGCCTCCGGCAGCGATCCCATCCTCACCGCCGGACCCTTCCGCTACAATACCAGCACCCTTCGTTTCTATAAAAACGACAGGGAGATCATTCTCTCCTCCAAGGAAAACGCCATCATGAAGCTGTTCCTGGACAATGTGAACCGGATTTTCTCCAAGGACATGATCTATGATCTGGTGTGGGGGGAAGCCATTATTGACGAAAACGCCATCATGGTCTACATCAACCGCCTGCGCCAGAAGATCGAGGACGACCCCTCAAAGCCGAAGTACATCCAGACCGTACGGGGTCTGGGATACCGGTTTGTGGTATAGCAAAATACCCCGGCTGAAAACGTGCGCATACGCGTTTCCTGCCGGGATTTCTTTTTGTCTTCACGGACCGGCCGTTTCTTCGGCTCGGATCATTGCCGCAATGGCCTCTGCGGAACAGATGATCTGCGCTTCGTTGGTAATTTCCGGTGTCCCGTCTCCCTCCTGGGGGCCGTACGCGCCAAAATACGCATGGCAGCCGCCATCGATCACAAGCTCCTGAAATGCATCAGGAAGGTTGCGCTTATTCTGTTCGTATTTTTCACGGTTCAGAACCTGATCCTCGCTGCCATAAACGGAAAGGACAGACAGCGCCGTTTCGGACAGATCCGCTGTGGAATACGACCCCAGCAGGATCAGGCCCGCAAAGGCAGCCGTATTCTCCGAAAGATAGGATGCCGCCATGGAGCCGCCCAGGGAATGACCGCCTATGTACCAGCTTTCGATCTGCGGAAATTCCTCCCGGATGCCCTCTGCCGCGTCCATATCCATAACCGCCAGACGCAACGGCATCTCCACCAGAACACACAGGATGTCCCGGGAGGCAAGGGCATTCATCAGCGGAACGTAGGCAGTATGCTCCACCTTTCCGCCGGGATAAAAAATCAGTCCGGAGACAGCCTCCTCCGGTTCCCACACCAGATTTCCGTTTTCGCAAACGCGCATCTGCACACTGCCGGGAAACACCGCTGCGGCATCCGGATCTGCAGGATAGTAATCATTGAGATATCCTGCGCACGCTGCAATGCCGATCAGCAAAACTGCCGCCAGCAGCATCAGCAGTTTTGCAGTCTTTGATTTGTTTTTCAGAAAATTCATCTGCAGACCTCACACTTTCAAATAGACAGGCGCATTTTATCACAAATCTGCCAAAAAGGCAGGATGTGTGCCGTTTAAAATCTGCTGCGTCATTTGCTGGGTCTGGGTCACCCAGGCCGGGAATTTTTCTTTTAAGCTGTCGATATGCTCCGCAGTTTTTTCCGCATTGCCCATAGCTGCATACAGGATCGCTGCCGTGGCATCCGCGCCAGGCTGGGAGGGATATTGCTGTGCACAGTTCCAGGCACCTTCCGCCTCACGATACCGGTGGAGCATCGTCAGGCAGGATGTCAGATTTGTATAGGCTGACCCCAGTATGATATCATCCCGATCATTTTCGGGCATTTCCAGCAGACAGTCAATGGCGGTTCTGTAATACCCCTGCGCCTTTTCAAACTGACCGGCAGAATGTGCGGCTTTTGCCAGCTTGAGATAAGGCAGATAAAAGCGATGACCTACTTCTCCCGCTTTTTCATACCATTCCAGCATCTGCTTTCCTGCGCCGCCCATCTCAAAACACAAACCCACAAAAAAAGCCCAGGCAGCTCTGTCCTCGTCGTAAATACAGTATGGGTGGATCTCCTTCAGAAGCTCCATACCCCGCTTGACTTCCCGCCTGCTGATATGGTTCAGGGCGTTAATCAGCAAAATGCGCACCTGCTGATTTTCGGCAAACGCCGGTTCCAGAATGGGACCGAATGCCTGACGGTGCACTTCCCAGCTTTGCTGCAGCGCGAACTGCGCGGATTCAAAATCAATCAAACCTTCTCTCCTCCGATTCTCCCCTGTTTTCTGCTATTTGGGGATATTTTCTCAGCGCGGCAGGGTCTTTCTTTTTCCCCTCCCATTGGGACAGCAAGATTGCCAGGAAGATCACACAGAATCCGCCCATCATGCGCAGGGTGATCTTTTCATGATAAATGATCACGGAAAATACCACACCGAATACGGACTCCAGGCTCAGCAGCAGAGCGCCGATGGCAGGTTCCGCATATTTCAGCCCGTAGCTCTGCATATACAGGCAAAGCGCTGTTGCGAACAGCCCCAGGTATACGATGCCGCCCACGGCACCCATGGGGAATTCTGTCGGGAATTCCCTTCCCACAAAGACGAAGACCCAGGCAAAAGCCGTTACGACCCACAATTCGATGGTGGTCAGCAGCAGGACGTTTCTGTTCTGGCAGACGATGGAGGATATGACAATATTCATGGCGCAGGGAATGCCGCTGAGCACCGTCAGGATATCTCCGGCCGACATTCCCCAGCCCCCTGACAGCGACAGTATCCCCACACCCGCAAGGCAGAGCAGGATACACAGGATATGACGGGCTTTGGGCGGCTCTTTTTTCACAAGCCAATACAGAAAGGGCACCATTACGCTGTATGTGGTGCACAGAAACGCACTTTTTCCGGGAGATGTGTCCAGGGCCAGCCCGCCCACCTGAAGCACATAGGAAATATACAGGGTAAACCCCATCCAGAAGCCATCCACAAAATAGTTCCGATCCAGCTGCTTTCTCAGGGGGTACGCGGCGATCAGCAGTGCGATCCCGGCAACCAGGAACCGAAACGCGATAATAAACGACGGTGAAAACACCTGCGCAGCCAGTTTTCCGATGGTAAATGTACTGCCCCAAAGAACCGCCGTCAGAAACAACGCCAGTTTCGCAAGGGTTGCTTGTTTCATTCTTTCGATCTCCTTATCTGTGTCTGTGCCATTGTTATACCACACAATCGCAAAAAATGACAGAGGGCAGTTCAATGCAGGTCCTCGTACATTATGTACTTGATTTCCTCCCAAACGGAATAAACATCAGAGGCGCAAAAGATGAAAGGATCACAGACAGCGTAAGATTATTCGTCAGCTTTAGCAGGAAGAAGGAAAGTGTGCCCGTCCAATTCTGAATGTATGCCAGGGTGATGCTCAAAGAAAGCGGGAAATTCGAAACATAAAGCTGTGCCAGAACCATCAGAAGATAAATACCCGATGCGATCCCAGCAGAAACTGCGACTTCTGCTCTCGTCATGGAGCGGAATGCCCATAGACCGCCAACCAACAGCACAAGAAGGAACAAAACGCCGTTGAAGATTGCAGAACGGATCGGATCCGCAGAAACCTGCGTAACGCCATCCGCACCAACCGACTTAACAGTAAAAAAGAATCCGCCAATATAAACTGTCAGATAAAAGCCAATCCAACTGGAAACGGCACAATATACAGGTACTTTCCACAATGTTTGGATACGCAGTTTCATAGTTACGCCTCCTTACGCATTCTCAAGTATACTATACCATAAGAACCTATTAAGCTCAAGAAAAAGTGGGCGGTCAGAGACCACCCACCACAGACTGTAGAAAAAGCCTCGCAGAGTTTTCTGCGTAAGCAGAAAAAAAAATCCGAATCGTTTTCGACCGCGGCGCACCCCAGGGTGGCTTCTCTTGCCCTTTCAGGGCAATTCACCTTCTGTACGTGGGCGAAAACACTTCTCAGGCTGCAAGTGTGCGAGTTGTGTGCCAAAGGCTACGGGCCCCCATCAAGCAAATTGTGCTTGATGGGGAGAGGAGATGCGCAGATACAGGTGGAATTTTCTGCTTGCAGAAAATGCAACAGTGTATCTGATGCATCGACGAAGTGCGCGCAGCAGACTGCAAAAAACTGGCGGAAAGCCCCGGAGGGGATTTTCGACACGCTGAAGTGGGCGGCCAGAGACCACCCACCACATTATTGCACCCCATTGTCCGCAAGGCCGGCAACCAAGGCGTGCATTTCCTTCTCACTGCAAGCATTATGCGCCCGATTAAGAACGGCCTGTTTTTGCTCTTCTGTCATTGCAGAGTAGGCATTCAGTGCAGGTGGGTTCATAGCTAAGGCCATACCAAAACCGATGGGCACCTTGTAAAAATCCATATAGTTTCTCTCCTTTATCCCGCCGCATCCAGCATATTCTCAATAAAAATTCCATACCCAACAGTCGGGTCATTCACCAGCACATGGGTCACCGCTCCCACAATTTTCCCGTTCTGGCAAATTGTGGAACCGGACACGAGTGATTGTCATTAGGAACAACAGTTTTAAAGTCTGTTTATCTCATTTTGCAGATTTCTTAAAAATTGTCCTGCATGGGCACCATCCATTTGTGTATGATGAAACTGAAAGGATATCGGTAAATAATATCGAAATAATTTCCTTCTGTATCTTCCCCAAATGATAAATGGATTATTGAAAATTCCACTGTTCATGCCAACCGCACCATCAATTTCGGTATCAATAATTGCTGAAGTTCCGATCACCATACTATCATTCGATAAATCCCTGTCCTGACAAGTTTCGGCCACTTGTATGGTATATTTTAAATAATCCTGATTGAATTTTTCCAAATTATCCGTATATGAAATATCGCAGGAGCTTACTTCTCCGGTCTTGTTTTTTACAATGGTGTTCACCGCAATACAATCGTACTTTATCAACTTTTCACCAACCGGAAGTATGTAGAATTCTTTTACAGAAACTGCTGCTTTTCCAATACAAAAATCAAGAAGCATATTAAATTTCAGGTGCTTCTTTTTCGATTTTTTAATTAAATTTGTCACATCCAAAGTTTTGAAAAATGTGACCATTGGATTAGGTGCGCCCATCCAAAGTTCATATGCCGATGCTCTTGATGTATCTTTGGGGTTGATTTCTCTTGCCATTATATTATTTCCTCCTTATCTGAAGGTGAAAAGACAAATCGCTGTGTCGGATAGCCATATTCTATCAGTAATTCCCGTTCTGCAAAACCAAGGCTTTTCAGCAAATCACGATGCCCGGTATCCGCTTTATCTCCTTCACGATAAGTGGTCATACTGATTTCCTTCCCAGGTAAATATTTTTCCAAAAGCACTTCTAAAAATAATTTCTGAATCTCTTGATTGCGAAATTGTGGATGAATCCCCAAAAAATCAATACTGCCTGAGTGCCTTGAAAACGTCATGGCTCCGATCAAAACATTGCCTTCTTTTAAAGTGAGCGCTCTCTTTTCTTCTATAGCTTTTGTAATCTCATTCAAATAATCCGTTTCATCCATGACCGGATATCCGTCAATCACCAAACGCATCAAATCTATCCAAGCTGGAATATCTTCTACTCTTGCAATGCAGACATCTTCCTTTGTAAAAACTTTGGAAGGGATATTCTTATGCAATACAAATTGGAGCTGCAACGGATAAAAATTTCCTTTGTCCCGATACTGCGCAGGCGGTACTTTATACATGGATTTAAAGGCAGATGAAAATGCTTGCTGGCTTTCATAACCGCAGAAAAAAGCAACTTCAATGATCGGTTTAGAGGAAAATACCAATAGCTTTGCAGCTTCTGTCAACTGACGTCTCTGCACATAATCATGAATCGTCATTCCTACCGTATTGGTAAACATACGGTGCAGGTGGTATTTCGAATAATGAACCGCTTCCGACACCTTTTCCAGATCAAGCTTTTCATCAATATGAGATTCAATATAGTCAATGACTGTCTCTATATTCATAATAAGATTTTCCATTGTTTTCCCCTCCTCTCTGCACAAAATTATAGCAAAGAAACGTGAAGTAGTTTTCATATTTCTTGCTATTTGCAGCTCCAATCACTTTTCAAAAAAGCAGGCAACATAATGATCTACTCATCACATTACCTGCTTGAGATTATTCCGCCGCTTCCAGCATATTCTCAATAAAAATTCCATACCCCATAGTCGGGTCATTCACCAGCACATGGGTCACTGCTCCCACAATTTTCCCGTTCTGGCAAATTGGGGAACCGGACATGCCCTGTACGATCCCTCCGGTCTCTGCCAGAAGGGCGGGATCTGTCACCCTGATCAGGAAATTCCGGCCGTCCGGTCTGTCCTTTGGATAGATTTTCAGGATCTCCACAGAATACTCCCGGACACTGTCCCCGGTTATCTGGCTGCGGATGCAGGCTGTACCGGGTGTAACTTCCTCATAGGCTGCCACAGGCAGCGCTTCTCCCTTCCAGCCCTGCTTCGTGATGCCAAAAACGCCCTGGGGCGTGTTGCGCAGAAGGGTGCCGAAGGCCGAATCGGAATCCGCACTGCCCTTCAGCTGGCCGGGATCGCCGCTTTTTCCCTTTTTTACCGTCTGGATCACCGCCTCATAGGCGTTTCCCCGGGTCATGTCCAGCAGCTTTCCTTTGGCATCGCTGACACCGTGGCCCAGTGTGCCGAAGGCCCCGGTTTCCGGATCATAAAAGGTCACCGTCCCGATGCCCGCGATTCCCTGCCGCAGATACACACCAAGCCGGGGGCCGTCCTGAGTCCGGGCCGGCTTCATGCTGATCTTGTTGATTTTGCTGCCCCGGCGGACTGACAGCTCCACCGTGTCGCCGCACCGGCCCAGAGCGCAGCGGACGTCCTCCGCACTGTCCACCGCCGCACCGTCAATGGTGACGATTTCATCACCGATCTTCAGTCCCGCGCTGCGGGCCTGATGTCCCAGAACATCATCGTAGGCCACCACCATGATGGCATCATTGTGCAGCTGCAGCCCGATGACCCTGCCCACCGGGATCAGCAATTGTGCCGCCGCAGCATTCAGCGGCAGAAGCGTAAAAAGCACCACCGAAGCAACGATGGAGCTTATCAATCGTTTCATGCTCAGCCCTCCTTTTTCTCTGCCCTCTTAATATGACCCGCACACCGGAATGTAACCGCTGAAAATGTCGAAAAAAAAGGAACACACAGGAGGTTTTGGAAATTTTATCTTGATGAAAGACTGTTCTTTATTGTATGATATACTTATAAATGATCGTTTATCGGCATAGGGATCAACCAATCGTAGGGGCGGATTTCCAATCCGCCCGAAATCTATCGATCAATTCCCGGTGAAGCCAACTCCGGCGACCACGGTCTTTGTACGGGTCGATACCATTCCATTGTC
>JAFQHF010000200.1 GCA_017398105.1 Oscillospiraceae bacterium
CTTCTCTGAGTCTGCCAATGATGACCATCCCGACTACAATCTGACTAAGCTGCTGTACGCATTCAATAAGGCTGACACCGCTGAACTGCTGGCTGCAATCGGTCTGCCCGATGGCGAAGGCCGTTATGAGAATGCTGACTACATGGCAACTTGGCCCGGCGCACAGCCCATGGCACTGACCGAGTATGATCCCGATGAGTTCTGGTTCTACGAGTCTGATGTCCTGAACAAGGCAATGGCTTCTGCTCTGGCCGACAACTCCACTGTTGTTAAGGACGCTCTGGAAAACTACATCCACAGCCATCCCACCACCTTGTACATGGATCTGACCGACAACAACGGTAAGACCATCCAGCGGAATCTGCCCATCGGCTTGTACCTGGTTGTTGAGGATTGCGTACCTGAAATGGTCACCAGCACCACCAACCCCTTCTTCGTATCCTTGCCCATGACCACCGTTTCCGGCAATGTTGAGTCTGCTTCCCCCGAGGGCGGCCACTTCTGGAACTACGATGTCGTCGTATACCCCAAGAATGAGACTGGCATTCCCACCCTGGAGAAGACCGTTCGTGAGGCTATCAAGGACACCGGTAAGAACGACGGCACTGACAACATCAACGACGGTTTCGAGCACAATGCCACCGGTTCTGCCGGCGACGTGATGGAATATCAGATCCTGTCCACTCTGCCCACCATTACCTCCAAGGCGACCAGCCTGACCACCTACAACTTCTATGACACCATCAGTGCCGGTCTGACCTACAACAAGGCTCTGAAGGATGTCAAGATCGAGTTCTTCACCGATGCAAACTGCACCGATAAGGTAGCAACCTGGGTTCAGGATGACGGCCGCTTTACTGTTACTTACTCCAGCGACGATCGTCATATGACCATCGATGTAACTGAAATCGGTCTGGCAGAGATCAACGGCACTGAGCTTGTTGAGGCTGTTACCCTGGATGAGGGTGAGAACGTCAACGGCAAGCTGTACAGAGGCTACTCCAACTACACAGTTCGTGTAACCTATACTGCCACCATCAACTCCGATGCTTCCTTCGTGTATGGTGAGAACGGCAACTGCAATGAGATCGTTCTGACCTGGCGCAGAACCTCCGGCGACTACTATGACACCCTGATCGACGACTGCCACGTTTATAGCTTCGGCATGGACCTGACCAAGCTGTTCTCCGATGTTGACGCTGAGACCGCTGAAGACACCGGTATGTACAAGCACGTCAAGTTCAAGATCTGGAATGAGGCTGACGGTTACTGGCTGACCGCTACCCGTAACGACGCTGAAGGCGTGTACTATGTCACCGGTCACGTTACTGAGGAAACTGACGCAACCATTTTCTATCCTGTCACCAGTGGCGACCAGTTTGGTAAGGTCATCGTCAAGGGTATGGAAGACGACTATTACACCATCACCGAAGTTGAGACCGCCAATGGCTACACTCTGCTGAAGGACAGCATTTACCTGGACATCTACGCTATGTATGATGACGATCGCATCTGCGACATCTACTCCAAGGATGTGCTGGGTCTCCTGCAGAATGACCCCCACTACTGCCACGGTAAGGAAATGGCTCTGGACCTGAACGATGACAATGTCCTGCACCTGACCAACATTCCCCAGAAGTACATGGAGCACAACCTGCTGACCGCTTACGCAACTGTAGACGGCAACGATGTGACAATGCTGGCTGACAATGGCAGCGAGAATGCAGAGGCACCTCTGACCATCGTGAACACCCGTGGCTTTGACCTGCCCCAGACTGGCGATACCGGTACCATGTGGTACTCCGTCATCGGTATTCTGGCAATGGCCAGCGCCCTGGGCGTGATCATC
>JAFQHF010000201.1 GCA_017398105.1 Oscillospiraceae bacterium
CCGTAGGCACGAAGCGGCCCCTCACAGGTGCGTTTATTCGGCTTTGCGGTCTCTGTCGGCTCCGGCTCCTTGCCGTGAAGGAGCCAATCGTAGTCGCAATCAAACTCCAAAGCGATCAGCTTGGCAAGGGCAGGCTTGATGCTTTCGGGACGTGCCTTGGCGTTGCCTGTCAGCAGAAGAACGTACTGCGGTGTCACGCCGATCCGCCGTGCAAATTCTGCCTTGCTGATCTGCTGTTCGTTAATAATCCGGTTTAATCTGTCAGCTAACGTCATTTTACACATTACCTCCTTGCTCTTGCTTCAAAATGGCTACGTATCTCAAAAGCTCCTTGCGGGAGGATACACCGAGCTTTGAGTAAATGTTCTTGTTGTGGTATTTCAGTCCGTTGTCGGTAATGCCCAGGATCTCCACGATCTCCTTTGCGGTCTTGCCTTCAACGTACAGATCGAAAACGGCTCTCTCACGCTTGGAAAGCGAGCGCATACATTCCAAAAAGAGCGCATAGCTGTCGGGATCGACCTCGTCCTTGCGCAGATAAGCAAGACGGGTATTGTCGGTCTTTACCATCTCCACCTGAGATTGCAATGCGGTCTTTTCGCCGTGCAGACGCTCTACCTCGCTTTGCAGGGTTTCGGTGCGTTCCCTTTGCGTTTGCATCTGATCCTCGTGCTCACGGTCTTGCTGTGCAAGGAATGCGAACAGGTCGGCGATTTCGGGGATGCGTGTCGTCGCACTGCTTTCGTGATAGCCCTTGCTGCGGATCTGTTCAAAGGCTTCGTTGACCGGCTTGATGTAACGGCGGGAGATAATGACCGAAGCGGTGATCGCCAGGATAAGCAACCCGATCACAACGGTAATGAAAATGTATCGGTTGCCCTCCACGGCATTGTGCAGAATGTCCTGCGGCATCAGCAGAGATACCGACCATTCCCGATCCTTGTAGGGAGAATCATCGGAATACAACCGCACCGAAACGGCCTTACCGCCGTAATCGTCGGCAGCACCGGAATAGTGAACAAAGCCGTCGTGACTGTCGGTGATCTTCAAGTCCTCGTCCCATCTGGTTCCCGAAAGGAACCTATTACCCGCAAGCAGTCCCTTGGAGGTGCAGATTCCACCCTCGCAAACAGGAGCCGCAACGGTAAAGATCTCGTCAAAATAGTCGCTCTCCGGCGTGTACAGGAGCTTGAACATACGATCGCTTACTTCAATACCGCATACGCCGAATACCGTGCCGTCCTTGCTGATCATCGGAACGCAAAGCAGAAATCCCGCTTCGCTGTTTCCTTTCAGCACCACACGCCCCGACCAGTAATACAGACGGGACAGCGGCAGATCGGGGTTATCCCTTGCGGTCTGCATGACCTCGTTCCAAAAGGGCTGATCGGAGATGTCGTATTCCATCTTCCATTGTCCCATCAGCATAATACCGTTGTCACGGGCAAGCTGTGCAGGGCCGCGCAGACAGTGGATATCCACACCCACGTTTTCGGTAGCGGTGGGCTGTGTCTTTTTCAGGAAGATGCCCGCCTTGGCGGTTTCGGAGTCCTGCCGTACCGAAGCGTCCAGCATCACAAATACACCGCCGCAATAGCGGGTTTTGACGGTATTTACGAGCGTTTGCATATATTGATCAAGAAGCGGCTCTATCAGTTCGGGATGCTCCTGCAGCCCGTCGGCAGAGATACCGTTATCGGAAAAGAAACGGTCACTCCGTGCCGCCAAATCCTCGGCAATGCCGATACCGTCCAGTGAGATACGCCCGAAGTCATCCTCAACGCTGTCTGCAAGCATGGAAAGCTGCGTGGTGAGCTGTGCCTGTACGCTGTGCTCCTGCTTGCCGTCGATTCCGAATATGGACAGAAGCAGCGTAAAGAGCAGGATCAGCACCACCGAAACGCTGATAAAGAAGATCAGCAGTCTGCGGTGCAGCGTCGTTCCCTTGTGCTTGCGCTCCTGTTTCCAAAGCGCTATTGCTTTTTTCAGCATCCGGCATATCCCTCCTTTCCGGCAGTATTCGGATCACACGGTTATTTTCTGAGCTTTGCAAGCGCATCGGCGGCGCTGACCGTCTCTCCTGCGAGGAAAGCATTGCGTTCGTCGGTAAGCAGCTTGAAGAAATCCTCCTCAAAGCCGTCGCAGTCGTCGTCAAAGCCCGAATAGGTCGGCGCGGAGAAGAAGGTGTAGTCCTCATACATCGAAAGAACCGAGGTGAGCATCTTCTTAACGCCGGCGTTTTCAATGGACGCAAGGTGCGTCGTCATATCGTTTTCAAAAGCCTGCCTGGTAACGGGCAGATAACCCGTCTCGTCGATAAACTTCATATTCTGCTCGGAGGCGGTCAGCCACTTGATAAACTCACAGGCGGCGTATTCCTTCTTCTCGTCGCCCTTGGCAACCATCAAGCCGCCTCCGCGCTGAAGGGCGGTCTTGGAGCCGTTCTCAAATACGGGATACGGCAGGATACTGTATTCCACGCTCTCCACCGTGCCGTCGGTATAGGTGATGGTATCGCCGTAGAACAGAATACCCGCAGACGAACCGGTAGAGCAAACAATGTCTCCGGTCTTGGAGAGGTCGGAGGAATAGCCGTCGTAGATGGCAATGCCGCCCTCCACCGCAGGGGTATATACCGTGTTGAAGATATGGGAAAAGCTGTCTCCCGCAAGGGAAAGAGCTTCGCCGTTAAAAATGCTGGTGCCAAGCTGTGCCATACCTACCTCGGCATAGTTGAACCAGGAATCGGCTGCGTAGAACTGCTTGCCGCCGCTGTATTCGTAATACTGCTCGGAAAGCCGCGCAATGCCCTCAAAGGTGGCAAGGTCGTCCATCTTCGCTCCGGTCGCTGCCGAGAAGCGGTCAAACAAGGTCTGATTGACGTAAAGCACCTCGGTGGACTTGGCAATGGGAAATACGTAAAGACCGCCGTCGGCAAGTCTGCCCTCCGCAACGAAATCCTCTACGTAAGCGGAAAGCTCGTCCTCGGTAAAGTAATCGTCAAAGTTGACCAGCATTCCTTTTTCCTGGAACTGTATCGCCACCTTGGGATATCCCGTAAATATGTCGGGCATATCCGGTGCGCCGGGATCGCCGTTTGCGATCATGTCCAGGCTTTTGTTCAGCTCCGAGCTGGAGGATATGGCAGTCACGTTGATAATGATGCCCTTGTCCTTTCCGACCGTTGCGTTAAACTCGTCGATCAGATAATCCATGGTGGATTGCATATCCCCGCCATAATTGTGCCACATGGTGAGGGTGATGGGATTTTTCGGATCGAGAACAGAGCTTGAGCATCCGGTCAGCAGCACCGAAAGGATCAAAACCAAGGTCAAAATGAGTGCGATGGACTTCTTCATTGCAAAAACCTCCGTCACGGCGTCAACTACCCCTTTACCTACCCGAAATTTTGAAAAAATCGAGAAAAAACACGAATTTTTTTCAAATTACCTACCCAAATCGCAATTTGGGGTAGGGACATAACTGAAAAAATCCGTATAATGATAGACATAAGGTGGCCGGGCAAATCA
>JAFQHF010000202.1 GCA_017398105.1 Oscillospiraceae bacterium
CAGCACCGGTGATCATGTTCTTGATATAGTCAGCGTGGCCGGGGCAGTCAACGTGAGCGTAGTGACGAGCGTCGGTCTGGTACTCAACGTGAGCGGTGTTGATCGTGATACCACGAGCCTTCTCTTCGGGAGCCTTGTCGATGGAAGCGTAGTCTTCGAAGTCAGCGTAGCCCTTCATGGACAGGTACTTGGTGATAGCTGCGGTCAGAGTGGTCTTGCCGTGGTCAACGTGGCCGATGGTGCCAATGTTAACGTGAGGCTTGGTTCTTTCAAACTTCTGCTTTGCCATTTGAAATTTCCTCCTAGATAATGTTTAAAAAAATTAAATTATGAACAACTTAGGTTCGTGCGCTTCCGCACATCGTATACATCATACTACACAATTGCCGGAAACACAAGAGAAATTTTTCATTTTTCACCTAAATTGTTGGAATTCTGATAGGAAGGTCTCCCTTCCTATCAGAAATTTTGTAGGAATCAGTCCTTGCCGCGGGCCTTGACCAGCTCTTCGGTCTTGGACTTGGGCAGCTCAGCATTGTGGCTGGGCTCCATGGCGTAGTTACCGCGGCCCTGAGTCTTGGAACGCAGGTCGGTAGCGTAGCCGAACATTTCTGCCAGGGGCACGTTGGCATCGATCTGGACAGCACCGATACGGGTGATCTGACCCAGGATGTTGCCGCGGCGGGCAGTGATGTCGCCGATGACGGTGCCCATGTATTCATCAGGCACAGTGACGGAGACCTTCATGATGGGCTCCAGGATAGCGGGGTTGGCCTTCCGGCAGGCTTCCTTGAATGCCATGGAACCGGCAATCTTAAATGCCATTTCGGAGGAGTCGACTTCGTGGTAGGAACCGTCGAACAGGGTAACCTTCACGTCGACGACGGGATAGCCAGCCATAACACCGGCTTCCATTGCGCCCTGAATACCGGCATCGACAGCGGGGATATATTCCTTGGGAACAGAGCCGCCGACGACAGCGTTGATGAACTCGTAACCCTTGCCGGGCTCATTGGGCTCGACGCGGATCTTGACATGGCCGTACTGGCCCTTACCACCGGACTGACGGGCATACTTGGTGTCCTGCTCGACAGACTTGCGGATGGTTTCCTTGTAGGAAACCTGGGGTGCGCCGACGTTGGCTTCAACCTTGAACTCACGCAGCAGACGGTCAACAATGATTTCCAGGTGCAGCTCGCCCATGCCGGCGATGATGGTCTGACCGGTTTCCTTGTTGGTGTAGGTGCGGAAGGTGGGGTCTTCTTCAGCCAGCTTAGCCAGAGCAATGCCCATCTTTTCCTGACCGGCCTTGGTCTTGGGCTCGATAGCGACCTCGATAACGGGCTCGGGGAAGACCATGGACTCCAGCACGATGGGATGCTCCTCATCGCAGAAGGTATCACCGGTGGTGGTGTTCTTGACACCGACAACGGCAGCGATGTCGCCAGCGTAGACGATATCGATGTCTTCACGGTGGTTGGAGTGCATCTGCAGGATACGGCCCATACGCTCCTTGGTGCCCTTGGTGCAGTTCAGGACGGAAGTGCCCTTCTCCAGAGTACCGGAGTACACACGGAAGTAGCACAGCTTACCAACATAGGGGTCGGTAGCGATCTTGAATGCCAGAGCGGAGAAGGGAGCCTCATCGGAAGCGGGACGGAAGTCCTCTTCCTCGGTCTCGGGGTTCACGCCCTTGATGCCCTTCTTATCCAGGGGGCTGGGCATGAAGTCAACAACAGCGTCCAGAACCTGCTGAACACCCTTGTTCTTGTAAGAGGTGCCGCAAACGACAGGAACCATCTCATTGGCGATGGTAGCCTTACGGATGACAGCCTTGATCATGTCAACGGGAACCTCTTCGCCTTCCAGATACATCATAGCGATGTCATCGTCGAAGGAAGAGACAGCATCCATCAGCTTCTCGCGGTACTCTTCAGCCAGGTCCATCATGTCCTCGGGGATCTCCTCGATGCGGACATCCTTACCCTTGTCATCATAGTAGACGTTAGCCTTCATGGTGATCAGGTCGATGTTGCCCTTGAAGAAAGCCTCGGAGCCGATGGGCAGCTGGATTGCAACGGCGTTGCACTTCAGACGATCATCGATCATCTGCAGCACGCGGTAGAAGTCGGCGCCCATGATATCCATCTTGTTGACGTAGATCATACGGGGGACCTTGTACTCGTCGGCCTGACGCCAAACGGTCTCGGTCTGGGGCTCGACGCCGCCCTTAGCACACAGAACGGTCACAGCGCCGTCCAGGACGCGCAGGGAACGCTCAACCTCGACGGTGAAGTCGACGTGGCCGGGGGTGTCGATAATATTCAGACGGCAGCCCTTCCAGAAGCAGGTGGTAGCAGCGGAAGTGATGGTGATGCCGCGCTCCTGCTCCTGAGCCATCCAGTCCATGGTAGCAGAACCGTCGTGGGTTTCACCCAGCTTGTAGTTCTTGCCGGTGTAGAACAGGATACGCTCGGAAGTGGTGGTCTTGCCGGCATCGATGTGAGCCATGATGCCGAAGTTTCTGGTATTCTCCAGAGAATACTGTCTTGCCATTTAGGTGTAACTCCTTTATTACCAGCGGAAATGGGCGAATGCCTTGTTGGCTTCGGCCATCTTGTGGACGTCCTCGCGCTTCTTCACGGATGCGCCGGTGTTGTTGGCGGCGTCCATGATTTCAGCAGCCAGACGCTCCTTCATGGTGTTCTCGCTGCGATTGCGGGAGTAGGTGGTGATCCAACGCAGACCCAGGGTCTGACGACGATCGGGACGGACTTCGATGGGCACCTGGTAGGTAGCGCCACCGACACGGCGAGCCTTCAGCTCCACTGCGGGCATGATGTTTTCCATAGCCTGCTGGAAGACTTCCAGGCCGTTCTTGCCGGTCTTGTTCTCGACAATTTCAAAAGCACCATAAACGACCTTCTGGGCGACGCCCTTCTTGCCGTCCAGCATGATGCTGTTAACGAGCTTGGTAACCAGAACGGAATTGTAATTAGGATCCGGGAGAACCTCTCTCTTGGGAACATTACCTCTTCTGGGCACTTTGCTTCCCTCC
>JAFQHF010000203.1 GCA_017398105.1 Oscillospiraceae bacterium
AGACTGAGTGTTTAGATAGAGCACTCAATGGACGATACTGCCCGGCGGGGTCATGACCCCGCCCTACATTTGGAAAGGTCGATAGAATGAAGAAAAAACGAAATATATGGGAGTCGGTTATCCATGGCATCTTTTTGATCCTTGGCCTTGTGACCATCGGCTGTGTCCTGCTGATTACGGTCTATCTGGTAATTTCCGGTATTCCTGCCATTCGGGAAATCGGTTTGGTGGACTTTCTCTTTGGAGATACCTGGGCCTCCACCGCGGCTGAGCCGAAATACGGTATTCTGCCCTTTATCCTCACCAGTATCTATGGCACTGCAGGAGCGATCCTGCTGGGTGTTCCCATTGGTTTTCTGACCGCTGTTTATCTTGCAAAGATGGCTCCGAAAAAGGTCAAGGAGGTCATGGGCCAGGCGGTATCCATGCTGGCAGGCATTCCCTCCGTGGTTTATGGTCTGGTGGGCATGATGGTGCTGGTACCCGGCATCCGGAAGATCTTCGACGTCCCGGATGGCGCAAGCCTGCTGGCATCCATCATCGTGCTTGCCATTATGATCCTGCCCTCCATCATCAAAATGTCTGTCACCGCTCTGGAAGCTGTTCCCAAGGAATACGAGGATGCTTCCCTTGCTCTGGGTGCTACGCCGGAAGAAACCTGGTTCCGGGTATCCGTTCCCGCAGCCAAAAGCGGAATTGCCGCTGCTGTGGTTCTGGGTGTGGGCAGAGCCATTGGCGAAGCTATGGCGGTTATGATGGTGGCAGGAAATGCCTCCAATATGCCGGACAGTCTGTTCCAGTCCGTTCGCTTCCTCACCACTGCTGTGGCAAGTGAAATGTCCTATTCCAGCGGTTTGCAGCGGCAGGCCCTGTTCTCCATTGCGTTGGTACTGTTCCTGTTTATTATGCTCATCAACGCCGTGCTGAATTTCTTCCTGAAAGGAGAGAAGAGCAAATGAGAAACACAAACAAAATCTCCCGAAGCCGAAATCTGTTCCTGTGGACGGTTCGGGGCGGTATGTATGCTGCCACCGCTTTGACGGGCTTGCTGACTCTTTTTATTGTGGGTTATGTGCTGATTCAGGGTATTCCGAACCTGAGTTGGGAATTCATCAGCACAAAGCCCAGCTATTTGAGTGGTAACATCGGTATTCTGCCGGACATCCTGAACACGGTGTATATCGTCATTGCTACACTTTTGATCGTCATTCCACTGGGCGTTGGTGCCGCCGTCTATCTGACGGAATATGCTACAAATCAGAAACTGGTCGGCATCATTGAATACGCCGCTGAAGCCCTGTCCGGTATCCCTTCCATCATCTACGGTCTGGTGGGTATGCTGATTTTCTCTAACTCCTTGGGAACCAGCCTCATGTCAGGTAGCCTGACGCTTGTGATCATGAATCTTCCTACAATTATGAGAAACACACAGGAAAGTCTGAAGACGGTTCCTCAGTCCTATCGGGAAGGTGCTTTCGGTCTGGGGGCGGGAAAATGGAGAGTTGTCAGAACAGTGGTGCTTCCCGGTTGCGTGGATGGTGTCATTACAGGCTGCATCCTGTCCGTTGGTCGTATTTTGGGTGAATCTGCGGCACTGCTGTTCACTGCAGGCTTTGCCCATGCACTGAATGGTTTCGTGGAAGGGCTGGGAAGTGCAGGCGCAACGCTGACGGTAGCCCTCTATGTCTATGCCAAGGAACAGGGCGAATTTGGCGTGGCATTTGCCATCGCTGCCATCCTGATGGTGCTGGCCTTTGGCATCAACTTGTCCGCTACTGCGGTTACGAAGCATTTTCAGAAAAAGAATGCTGTATAAAGGAGCAAATGGAATGAACAAACCCATCATTACTGTCAATGACCTGAATCTCTGGTATGGTCAGACTCAGGCTTTGAAAAACATCAACATCGAAATCCCCGAAAAGTCCATCACCGCCCTGATCGGTCCCTCTGGTTGTGGCAAGTCTACCTTTCTGAAGACGCTGAACCGGATGAATGACCTGATTCCTTCTGTGAAAATTACAGGCGAGGTTCGCTACCGTGGAGAAAACATCTTTGAATCCGAAGTCAACAATCTTCGCAAAGAGGTGGGCATGGTGTTCCAGAAGCCCAATCCCTTCCCCATGAGTATTTACGACAACATTGCCTACGGCCCCCGTACCCACGGCATCAAGAACAAGGCCCAGCTGGACGATATTGTTGAAAAGGCCCTTCGGGGTGCTGCCATCTGGGATGAGGTGAAAGACCGTCTGAAAAAGAATGCCCTCGGTATGTCCGGTGGTCAGCAGCAGCGACTGTGTATCGCAAGAGCATTGGCTGTGGAGCCGAAGGTTCTGCTGATGGACGAACCTACATCTGCCCTTGATCCAATTTCTACCAGCCGCATTGAAGATCTGGCAATGGAACTCAAGAAAGATTATACCATCATCATTGTCACCCACAATATGCAGCAGGCCGTCCGCATTTCTGACCAGACAGCATTTTTCCTTCTGGGCGATCTGGTGGAGTACGGCGAAACCGAAGCTATGTTCTCCCAGCCCAAGGACAAGCGTACCGAAGATTACATTACAGGAAGGTTTGGCTAATATGAGAGACTTTTTTCAGGAACAACTGAACGAACTGAATCTGGAACTGACCAGAATGGGTGC
>JAFQHF010000204.1 GCA_017398105.1 Oscillospiraceae bacterium
CATCGATGCTGAAGGAGCTGCGCGGCCAAAGAGACACCATCGCTGCCCGTGTTCGGGAGCTTGAAGCGATCAAGGTGGATGAGCAGGCCGATGTGGATCGTCTGGAAGGACGAAGCCTTGCATCGTTCTTCTACAATGTGATCGGCAAAATGGACGAGCGGCTCAATAAGGAACGCGAGGAGGCTTACGCCGCCAGAGTCAAGTACGATGCCGCTGCCAGAGAGCTGGAGGCAATTGACGGAGATATCCAGCGGTGCGAGTCTGAACTCAGTGGCCTGCGGGGTTGCGAACGAGAGTACGAAGCAACCCTCCGAGAGAAGGCCAACGCTGTGAAGTCCGCAGGCGGTGCGCGTGCCGAGGAGATCCTCAAACTGGAAGAACGCCATGCGTATCTGGAAAGCCAGAAGAAGGAACTGCGTGAGGCCATCTCCGCAGGTAATTCCGCTCGAAGCACAGCTGAGAGTGTTCTGAGCAGTTTGGATAGCGCTGAAGGCTGGGGAACCTGGGATCTGCTGGGTGGTGGTCTGCTGGCTGACATGGCAAAGCACAGCCATCTCGACGAGGCGCAGGGAGCTATTGAGCGGCTCCAGTCGCAGCTCCGCCGTTTCAAAACTGAACTGGCCGACGTGACGATCCACGCCGATATGCAGGTCAATGTGGATGGCTTCCTTCGTTTTGCCGACTATTTCTTCGACGGCCTGTTCGCTGACTGGGCGGTAATGGATAAGATCAGCCAATCCCAGAGTCAGGTGCAAAGCACCAAAAACCAAATTGATAGCGTCCTGTCCCGACTGAACTCCATGATGAGCGCGGCAGAACGGGAGCAAGCTCAGACAAAGAGCAAGCTGGATGCACTGGTATTAGAAGCATAACTATGAAATAAGGAGGATATGTCGTATGCGTTATGAAATTAAGGGCGGCGCTTTTCCCATTGTCGTGTGTAATCTGGAAAGCGGCGAAAAGATGATAACCGAGCGGGGCTCCATGGTATGGATGAGTCCCAATATGCAGATGGAAACTCGCGGTGGTGGTCTCGGCAAGATGTTTGCAAAAGCCTTCGCCGGTGAGAGTATGTTCCAAAATATTTACACTGCCAGGGGTGCGGGTATGATCACCTTCGGCTCCAGCTTCCCCGGCCAGATCAAGGCCATCAACATCGGCCCCGGTCAGGAAATGATCGTCCAGAAAAGTGCGTTCTTGGCATCCGAAGCCGGAGTGGAGCTGTCTATCCACTTCAAGAAGAAGCTGGGTGTTGGCTTCTTCGGCGGTGAGGGCTTCATTATGCAGCGCCTTTCCGGTAATGGTGTTGCCTTCGTTGAGATCGACGGCGAGCTGGTTGAGTATGACCTGCGCCCCGGAGAGCAGCTCGTGGTGGATACCGGCAATGTTGCTGGCTTCACTCCCGGCGTCCAAATGGATATTCAGCAGGTTCCCGGCATGAAAAATGCTCTTCTGGGCGGTGAGGGTCTGTTCAACACTCTGCTCACCGGCCCCGGCAAGGTCTGGCTGCAGACTATGCCCATCAGTAACGTGGCCGCATCCATCACACCTTACATCCCCACCGGAAACGGTTAAGCAATAACAAGGAAGGAATAGAAATGTTCGAGCTATTAACCATTGTTGTCTTTGTGTGGCTGTTGATCAAAACCATTGGGCTGGCATTCAAACTCACATGGGGCATGGCCAAAATCGTTGCAAGTATTCTCTTAGTGCTTGCGCTGCCCCTGCTGATCGTGTGTCTGCTGTTTGTGGGCGGTGCGATCTTGATTGTCCCCGTTGCAATGATAGGTATAGCAGCAGGAATCATGAAGTCCTGCATAAAAGCGTAAACACGGAGTTGTAGGAGGAAGAAGCGTGGAAAAACCGCGGGAGGAAGAACTGGCTTATCCCATCTGGATAGACCACAAAGACAAGATTGTGTCTTTCAAAAGTGTAGAGGGGTTTGAGCAGTTGCAATTTTCTTCCCAAGAGGAGAAACTCGCTTTCGCAATTGAGAAATGCTCCTCCGGCTATAGAATCCAATAAGGAGGGATCATAATGAAATATGCTGCAGACTTTAGAGAGCTTGCCCGTAATGCCTTACGTGGCAAATGGGGCATCGCGGTCATCGTGGGTCTTGTCGCAGTCCTGCTGGGCGGCGCTGGCAACGAAGGTCCGGAAATCAACTTGAATATTGAAGGCGGCAATGCAAACCTGGGCTTTGAGATTGCCGGTCAAACAATCTTCTCCACCGGTGGTGGCCTTAACTCCGACATTGGGGCCTTCCTCGCGGGAAGCGCCATCTATATCATGTTGGCAGCACTGGTCATTGCCGCCATCCATCTGTTCTTGGGCAGTGTAGTCGGTGTAGGCTACTCCAGATTCAACCTCGAACTCATTGACCACAACGATGCTGGCTTCGAGCATCTGTTCAAGTATTTTCCCTGGTGGGCAAATGCAGTCTGCACCAGACTGCTGAAGGGTCTGTATGT
>JAFQHF010000205.1 GCA_017398105.1 Oscillospiraceae bacterium
TCTCCGACGCTGACTGCACCAAGCTGATCACCACCTGGGATGAGGCTGATGGCAAGTTCTCTGTTACCTACAATACCACTTCCGCAAATGAGTCTGTCATGACCATCGAGATGACCTCCCAGGCCTGACTGAGATCAACACCTCCAAGGCTGTTTACACCGAAGCAGGCATGGTCAACTCCGGCTACTCCGACTGTACCGTCCGCATTACCTATGCTGCAACAATGAACTCCGATGCCTCCGTTGTCTACGGTGATGACGGCAACCCCAATGAAGTTGTTCTGCTGTGGAAGCGTACCTCTCAGGACTACTACGACACCCTGGTCGACGATGCTCACCTGTACGTTTACGGTCTGGAGCTGACCAAGCTGTTCTCTGACGGCAAGGGCGACTTCGAAAATGTCAAGTTCATCATGAAGAACGCAACCGACGGCTACTTTATCAAGGCCGAGCTGAACGAGGAAGAGGGCATCTACTATGTGGTCGATCATGTTGCAACCGAGGAAGAAGCAACTCTGTTCGTTCCCGTTGATTCCAACAATCAGACCGGTAAGGTCATCGTCAAGGGCCTGGAAGATGACAAGTACATCATCACCGAAAAGGCTACCGACGATGGCTACACCCTGCTGAAGGACAGCATCGAGGTTATCATCTCCCAGACTGAGTCCACTGAGCTGTGCGACATTTATGCCTCCGATCTGCTGGGCCTGATCCAAAACGATCCCCGTTATGCCCAGATCATTAACGACACCGGCAGCCTTCAGAACATGCCCCAGACTCATCTGGAGCACAAGCTGTTGACCGCATCCGCTACTGTTGATGCAAATAATGTCAATATGCTGGAAGACGATGGTTCCGTCAATGCCGTCGCTCCTCTGAGTGTTGTGAACACCCGCGGCTTTGATCTGCCCCAGACCGGCGATCATGGCACCTGGATGTTCAGCGTCATCGGCATCATCATGATGGCAGGCGCTGCTGTTGTAATCCTTGCCGTTTCCCGCAAGAAGAGCCGTAAGTAAGTCACCACAGGCCCCGGGTGCATGCCCGGGGCCATCCGGAAAGGAGGAAGCGTTACGAATAAAAAAGCATGGACCATTGCAGGAGCCGTACTGATGTTTCTGCTTGCTCTGGGAATAACGCTGTATCCGCCCATCAGTACCTGGTATAACGAACGTCATCAATCTGAGATCCATACCCAGTATATGGAAGTGGTCCAGAAAACCGACGACTCTGACCTCCGGCAGGCAAAAAAGAAAGCAGAGCTTTATAACGAGTCTATTGTGCCCGGTGCCCAGCTGACGGAATCCTTTTCTCAGGATGCCATATTGCTGGCTTCAGAAGATTATGAGGAACAGCTGAATCATGCCGGTGATGGAATTATGGGCTATGTCCAGATCCCCTTGATCGATGTGAACCTTCCCATATACCATGGTACAGAAGCAGAAACCCTGGATGCCGGAATTGGCCACCTGCTTGGTACTTCCTTGCCTGTAGGCGGCGCATCTACCCACACGGTGCTGACCGCGCATTCCGGTATGGCCAATCAGAAGCTGTTTTCCGATCTGGATCAGTTGAGCTACGGAAATATCTTCTATCTGCAGATCCTTGGCGAGACGCTGGCGTATCAGGTTGAGGAGATCAATACGGTCGAACCCCACGACACATCTTTTCTTGGAATCTCCCCTGGAGAAGACTACTGTACGCTGGTGACCTGCACGCCTTTCGGTGTCAATACCCACCGTCTGCTGGTCAAGGGAACCAGAATTCCTTATGAAGAAGCGGTTGCAGTAGCTGAGGTGGAAGCAGAGGCCGAATATAAACCTGCTTCTACCTGGGAGCAGCAGTATCTGAAAGGTGTCTTCTGGGGTGTGGGAATCGTTGCAGCAGCCTGTATTGTCTACTTCGTGCTGATTCACAGAAATCGAGGTAAATATGAGGCATAAAAGAGTCTTTCTTTTCTTCATGATCCTCGTGTTTCTTTCGGGTCTGGGAGTATGCCTGTATCCGACACTACGGGGACTGGTTGTCGACACCAGGATCCGCAAAGATGCCGAGGAGTTTCTGTCCTGGGTAGAGATCAATCCTGAGCCGACGCAAAGTACTGTGATCCTGGAGACGAAA
>JAFQHF010000029.1 GCA_017398105.1 Oscillospiraceae bacterium
GCCATCGCTGAGGCCCGCAAGCTGAACATCCCCATCGTCGCTATCGTTGACACCAACTGCGAT
This sequence comes from Oscillospiraceae bacterium, assembly GCA_017398105.1. The sequence goes on from JAFQHF010000029.1 coordinate 64, forward strand.
CCCGATGAGATCGATTACGTCATCCCCGGCAACGACGACGCTATCCGCGCCATCCGTCTGATCGCTTCCACCATGGCCAACGCTGCCATCGAAGGCCGTCAGGGCGAGGACGCAGAGAACGAAGCTGCTGCTGAGTAATTTCTAACAGTATATTGTCACAGGGGAACCGGCAAGCCGGTTCCCGGTGACATACCAACGATAAACATTACAGGAGGATATGTAAAATGGCTTTTACCGCACAGGACGTTAAGAAGCTCCGTGAAATGACCAACGTCGGCATGATGGACTGCAAGAAGGCTCTCCAGGCTACCGATGGCGATATGGACAAGGCAGTCGACTGGCTGCGTGAGAAGGGCCTGGCCAAGGCTGCCAAGAAGGCTGACCGCATCGCTGCTGAAGGTGTTGCATACGCAACCGTCATCGACGGCGTGGGCGTTGTCATCGAGGTCAACTCCGAGACCGACTTCGCTGCCAAGACCGATGCTTTCATGGACCTGGTCAAGAACCTGGCTACCGTTGTCGCTACCGAGAATCCCGCTGATGTGGACGCTCTGAAGGCTTCCAAGTACCCCAACTCCAACCTGACCGTCACCGAGATCATGCAGGAGAAGGTCATGTCCATCGGCGAGAATATGCAGATCCGCCGTTTCTCCCGCTTCGCCGAGAACACCAGCGTTGCTTACGTCCACGCAGGCGGCTCCCACGGCGTTCTGGTCAACCTGGCTGTCGAGGGCGGCATTGACGCCACCGAAGTCGGCAAGAACGTTGCTATGCAGATCGCTGCTATGAAGGCTAAGTACTGGGACAAGTCTCAGGTTCCTCAGGCTGAGATCGACAAGGAGCTGGCTGTTCAGGTCGCTCTGATGGACAACGATCCCAAGATGGCTTCCAAGCCCGCTCAGGTCAAGGAAAAGATCGCTCAGGGCAAGATGGCTGCCTTCTACAAGGAAATCTGCCTGCTGCAGCAGGAGTTCGTCCGCGCCGACCTGTTCAAGGGCGATGTGGCCGGCTACATTGCTGACGCTGCCAAGAAGCTGGGCGGCAAGATCACCTTCGTCGATGCTATCCACTACACCAAGGGTGAGGGTATTGAGAAGAAGGTCGACGACTTCGCTGCTGAGGTCGCTGCACAGATCGCTGGCGCTCACAAGTAATTTTAACAGCATTTCCGCAAACCGCTCCGGTGAAAACCGGGGCGGTTTTTTTCGGGGATGTTCCTTTGACACGCAAATGATATATGCCATTGTAGGGGCGGATTTCCAATCCGCCCTGATCTTCCGATAAACTCCCGGAAACTCATCTGCAGAACGGAAGATTTTGCACATAGCATACAGCATAATTGTCGCCATGCTGAGGGCGGATTGAAAATCCGCCCCTACGATGTTTTCCACTTTGTAAAATAAACAATCACTTACCGAAAATAACCCTTGACAAATTCCCTGCCCTGTGGTAAAATGCTCAGGTAATAAAGAAGGCTGAACATCCGCCTCACCGTAAGCTGTTGCAAAACGGTCAATATTCCACGGATTTCCCGCGGGGAGTCTGTGCGGATTGGTGCGGATGCTTGGCATCCGCTTTTTTGTTGTTAATTTGGAGGTGCTTACCATCGCAAAGTTAGATCATCAGCTCAATGAGGAGATCCGGGATAAGGAAATTCGACTGATCGGTGCCGACGGTGCCCAGCTGGGCATCATGTCTTCTGCACAGGCCAACGCCATGGCAGAGGAGCTGGGCATGGATCTGGTGAAGATTTCTCCCAATGCCGTCCCCCCCGTCTGCAAAATCATGGACTATTCGAAATTCTGCTACGACCAGAAGAAGCGGGAAAAGGATGCCAAGAAGAACCAGCGTGTGGTGGAAATCAAGGAAATCCGCATGAGCCCCAGCATCGACACCAACGACTTCAATACCAAGGTCAAGGCTGCCCAGAAATTCCTGGCAGACGGCAACCGTGTTAAGGTCAGTGTCCGCTTCCGCGGCCGTGAGATGGCTCACACCAACCTGGGTGAGAAGCTGCTCATCGATTTCGCCGCCGGCTGTGCTGAGATCGCCAACATGGAAAAGAATCCCAAGCTGGAAGGCCGTTTCATGGCGATGTTCCTGACCCCCAAGAATAGCAAGTAAGTATTTGAAATACCAAAGATAACGGAAGGAGAACCACCTATGCCCAAGCTGAAGACCCATAGCGGTGCAAAGAAGAGATTCAACCTGACCGCCAGCGGTAAGGTTAAGAGAGCTCACGCTTTCAAGAGCCACATCCTGACCAAGAAGACCACCAAGCGTACCCGCCATCTGCGCGCTACCGCTTATGCTGACCAGACCAACGTCAGCGCCATCAAGGAAATGATTCCTTACAAGTAAGAGCAGAAGGAGGATACTGACAAATGGCAAGAGTTAAAGGCGCAATGATGACGCGCAAGAGAAGAAATGCAACCCTGAAGCTGGCTAAGGGCTACTGGGGTTCCAAGTCCAAGCACTTCAAGATGGCCAAGCAGCAGGTCATGAAGTCCGGCAACTACGCTTTCAAGGGCCGCAAGCTGAAGAAGCGTGATTACCGCCGCCTGTGGATCACCCGTATCAGCGCTTCCGTCGCTCCCTACGGCATGAACTACTCCACCTTCATGAACGGCATCAAGAAGGCCGGCATCGAGCTGAACCGCAAGAGCCTGTCCGAGATGGCTATCAACGACACCGCCGCTTTCGCAGCTGTTGTCGAGAAGGCTAAGGCTGCTCTGAACTAAGTTCACAATTCATGACCCTGCCGGAATCGGCAGGGTCTTTTTTGCAGTCAGGTTCTCCCTTTTTCTGTAGGGGCGGATTTCCAATCCGCCCTTGGATACCGACAATTGTACGGAGAATTTTACTGCGCATGCTTCGGCAGGTTTAGGGCGGATTAAAAATCCGCCCCTACAATATAATTGTCCTGCCAAGCCATCATTTTCTGAATCAGGAGGTGACCATATGGAATTGAAATGCACTGCCCAGCGAGAAGGGCGGCTGTCTTCCTTCCTTCTGGGGGAGCTGAAGATGTCCTCTTCCCTGATGAATAAGTTAAAATGGGGCGACGGCATCCGGGTCAACGGAATTCCTCAGCGGACAAATTACGCCGTAAAGCCCGGGGATGTGGTCACCGTCCGGCTGGACGAGGAAACGCCGGAGTATCCTGCCCAGGAGGGGCCTCTGGACGTTATTTTTGAAGACGAGCACCTTCTGGCCGTGGACAAGCCCGCAGGAATGCTGATCCATCCCTCCCGCTCCAGAAACGAAGGAACGCTGGCAAATTATGTGGCCGGTTATTATGAAAAAACCGGCCAGAAAAGCGCCTTCCATCCCATGACCCGGCTGGACCGGGACACCTTCGGCATTGTGCTGCTGGCAAAAAATGCCCATGTCCATACCCTTCTGCAGCAGACCAATGTACAAAAAACCTATCACGCGCTGACCTACGGCTGGCTTCCGGAGGAACGGGGCATCATCGATGCCCCCATCGCCCGGTGTCCCCTGCCCAGTCTGCTGCGCTGCATCAGCCCGGAGGGAAAGCCCTCCCGGACCAGCTGGCAGGTACTGGAGCGAACGGGTGAGCACTGCTGCAAGCTGGCTCTGGAGCCCGTCACCGGCCGCACACACCAGCTTCGGCTCCACTGCGCCCATGCGGGCTTCCCCATTCTGGGTGACCCCCAGTACGGCACGGAAGCCTCCCTGGCCTATTCCCTGGCACGCGCCCTTCCCTATCAGATGCTCTGCGCAAAACGCCTGGAGCTGATCCATCCCATGACCGGGCAGTACCTGTGCCTGGAATCCCGGCTGGATGTTCCGGTGTGAGGAATGTTCACATTTCCTCTATTTACTTTTCCCCGCCGTAATGGTATAATAACTTGAAAATCTGCGAAAAGGAGGCTGAAAAATGCGCCGGTATCTTGAAGAATTGAAGGATTTTTCCAAAAAAGGCGACACCTTTCTGCTTGTCCTGTGTCTGATCGTGGCAGGCTTCGGCCTGGTTGCCATTGCCAGCTCCACCTCTGCCGAAAAATTTGACGGAAACTTCCGTTATCTGGCTCTGCAGTCCGTGGCTATCATCATGGGTGTAGCCGCCTATATCATGATCTCGTCCCTGGATCTGGACATGCTTTCGGAATACCGGGGCGCACTGGTGGCCTTCAACTGCATTCTGCTGCTGATGCTGATCCCCTTCGGCACGGACAACGGCTCCGGTAACCGAAGCTGGCTGAATATCCCCGGCATCCCCTTTAACATCCAGCCCGCGGAGATCTGCAAGATCACCTACATTATTATTATGGCGTCGGTCATGTCCTCCCACCAGAACACCATTTCCCATCCCTTCTCCGTGATCCACATGGTTATGCACCTGGGCTTGCTGGTAGGTATGAATCTGGTGCTTTCCTCCGACATGGGCGTTTCCCTGATCTTCGTGTTTATTTTCATCGGCATGACTTTCGCCGGCGGTGTCAGCATCTGGTGGTTCGCGCTGGCAATTGCCTGCATTACAGCGGCCTTCCCGATCCTTTGGCAGTTTCTGGGTGAATACCAGAGAAACCGAATCCTGATCCTGTTCGATGAGACCATCGACCCCCAGGGCATCAACGAACGCTATCACTCCAAGATCAATCTGCAGTCCCTTACCGGCGGCGGTATGACCGGCCAGGGCCTGTTCAACGGCAACCGTACCCAGGGCGGCAACCTGTACGCCCAGCATACGGACTACATCTTCTCCTCCATGGGTGAAGAGCTGGGCTTTTTGGGCTGCGTTCTGATCATGGCCCTGGAATTTGCCATCATTGCCCGGTGCTTCTATGTGGGCATCCAGTGCCAGGACTACATGCGCCGGGTCGTCTGCTTCGGCGCAGGCTCCGCGCTGATGTTCCAGCTGATGATCAACGTGGGCATGTGCATCGGCGTTATGCCCGTTATCGGCCTGACCCTGCCACTGATCAGCTATGGCGCATCCTCCGTGGTTACCATCTTCGCCATGCTGGGACTTGTGTCCGGCGCTCACGCCCGACCGTCGTCGCTCAGTCACGAACGGTACGTACAGCCCTATCGGGGATAACAGAAAATCCACCGGACTGCATTCGCAGTCCGGTTTTTATTCCCGTATGGGCGGATTTTCAATCCGCCCGAAATCTTATGGGGTCAGAGCAGCAGAACAGGCGCACAGGCCATCGACAGATGTCATCCTGAGCGAAGTGAAACTGAGCCGAAGGATCTTCGCACCGATTTCCCGTTGTGCGGGAAGGTGCACGGGAGGATTAAAAATCCTCCCCTACAGGAGCATTTCCTGTCTGCAACTGCCCGGCGGGGTCATGACCCCGCCCTACATTATAATGTGTACGGATACAAAAAGGACGAACCTCGTTTAAAAGGTTCGTCCTTTGTTTTGTTATCCGTTGCGGACTTCCATGAACAGGCTTTCCATATACCGGGAGATGTCCTCCGGCAGGAAAGCGTAGCTGGTGCCGTTGGCCAGAATCTCCTCATCGGGATAGGAGATGGGACTTGCCACCGTCTCCGGGTCCATGTATTCCTTGGCGGCGGACAGGGGCGTGGAATAGCAGATCCAGTCCATGTTGGCGCCGGCAATCTCCGGGTCGCACAGGAAGTTGATGAAGGTTTCCGCAGCCTCCTTCTCCTTGGCGCAGGTGGGGATGCACATGGCATCGATGAACAGGTTGAAGCCCTGATCCTCCGGCAGGTAGAAGTCCAGATTTTCGTTTTCGTCCATCATGGTCAGGCAGTCGCCGGCATAATAGGGGGCGATCCAGGCCTCCTCATTCTGCATGGTGGCAAAAATCTCATCCATGACGTACTGCTGCAGCACAGGCTTCTGCTCCAGCAGCTTCCGGGCGCAGATATCCAGCTCGGATTTGTCCAGGGTATTCACATCGTAGCCCAGCATATACTGGGCAATGCCAAAGGCATCCCGGGAGTTGCCGAACATCAGGATCTTGCCTGCATACTTCTCATTCCACAGCAGCTCCCAGCCGGTCAGATCCGCTTCATCCACGTACTTGGTATTGTACACAATGCCCACGGTGCCCCAGGTGTAGGGGACAGAATAGATATTATCCGGGTCATAGGAGGTATTTTTGAAGCTTTCATCGATATACCGGTAGTTGGGAATGTTGTCGAAATTCAGAGGCAGCAGCATATCCTCGCTGATCAGCCGGGCGATCATATAGTCGGAGGGAATAATCACATCCACGGTAATGCCGCCGTTTGCCAGCTTGGAATACATGATCTCGTTGGAATCATAGGTGGAATAGTTGACCTTGATGTGGGGATACCGCTTTTCAAACTCCGCGATAACCTCCATGGAGTCGTCGCTGCCGTCAGCAATATACTGACCCCAGTTGTACACATTCAGGGTCACAGTCTCCTGGGTATGGGGCGCCAGGAAGATATAGCCGAAACCCAGCAGAAGAGCGAATGCACACACACCTGCACAGGCCCGCTTGACTGTGCGCATGGCTTTGCTCTCCACCTTGGCCCGGCGGGCACCCTTGGTGCGGTCCGAGCGGATCTGCATCAGGTTCATGGTCAGCATCAGAATGAAGATCAGACCGAAGAGCAGCGTGAACATGGCGTAGATCTTGGGCTGGATGGGCTTTTTGGTATAGGAATAGATTTCAACGGGCAATGTCACAAAGTCCAGGCCGCTGACAAAATAGCTGATGACGAAATCGTCCAGACTCATGGTGAAGGCCATGATGGCACCGGAAACGATGCCGGGCATGATCTCATGCAGGGTCACCTTGAAGAAGGCCTGCAGGGGCGTACAGCCTAAGTCCATGGCCGCGTTGGTCAGGGAGGAATCCATCTGCTGCAGTTTCGGCATCACGTTCAGAATGACGTAGGGCAGGTTGAAGGTGATGTGGGCGATCAGCAGCGTCCAGAAGGTCAGGGCATCCCGCTGACCCAGCATTTTGGAACCCACAAATACGAACAGCAGTGACAAACTGACACCGGTGACGATATCGGGGTTGGTCATGGGGATGTTGGTCAGGCTCATGACCACCTTGCGCATTCTGGGCTTTAAGTTGTGGATACCCACTGCCGCCACAGTACCGAAGGTGGTGGCAATGGCCGTGGACAGCACGGAGATCACGATGGAGTTGCGCAGCAGCTGCAGAAGATGCTCATCCTGGAAAAGCTCCACATACCGGTTCAGGGTGAAGCCTTCAAAATTGGTGATATCCTTGCCGGTGTTGAAGGAAGCCACCACCAGCACGATCATGGGGATATACAGGAAGATGAACATCAGAATGGTGAGGAACCGGTTTGTCTTCTTCATGCGATGACACCGCCTTCCTCGTCAGCGCCGAAGCGGTTCATGATGCCGGTGCAGACAAACACCAGGATCATCAGCACCAGGCTCAGGGCCGCGCCCAGATTGGGGTTGTTGCCCTGCTTAAACTGGCGCTCGATCACGTCGCCGATGAGCACCGTGTCGGTGCCGCCCAGCTTCTGGGAAATATAGAAGGTGGACACGGCAGGCACGAAGACCATGGTGATGCCGGACAGAATGCCCGGCACGGACAAAGGCAGCACCACCTTGCTGAAGACCTGGATGCTGTTGCAGCCCAGATCCTCGGCCGCCTCGATAAGACGGTTGTCGATCTTGACGATGGTGGAATACAGGGGCAGGATCATATAGGGCAGGTAGTTATACACCATGCCCAGGATCACCGCACCGGGGGTTCGGATCAGCTGCTTGCGGCCAATGCCCACAAATTCCAGAATGTCATTGATAATACCGGTATCCTGCAGCAGGCCAACCCAGGCCAGGGTCCGCAGCAGAAAGCTCATGCACATGGGCAGCATCACCAGCATGTACAGGAATTTCTGAGTGGTCACCTTGCAGTGGGCAATGTAGTAAGCCACCGGGTAGCCCATCAGCAGGCAGATAAAGGCGGACACCAGGGAGTACAGAATGGACTCCCACAGCACACCCCAGTACATATTCAGGTTCCGGATGTTCTGGAAGGTAAATTCTCCCGTAGCCGGGTCGGTCAGGGCATAGTAGCCCACCACACCCAGAGGGATCAGGGTGAACACCACCATCCAGATGATGTAAGGGGTGCTGAGCAGTACGGAATTATTCTTCTTCATCCCCGGCATCCTCCGTCAGCTCGTCGTACTCGGCAGAGTAGGAGCTGTAGTCGCCAAACATGCCGGAGTACTCACTCTTGTGCATGATGTGAATGTCTTCGGGATTCAGTAAGATTCCGATGGTGGAGCCCACTGCGTGGAAGTCCGTGGTCTGGATCAGCCACTTGAAGCCCCGGAAATCTACGATGATATCATAGTTCAGGCCCTTGAAGGTAACGGAGGTGACCGTACCCGTCAGATGGCCTTTGGCAGGCTCCACAATGTCAATATCCTCAGGACGGATGACCACGTCCACCGGTTCGTTGGTGTCGAAGCCCTTGTCCACGCACTCGAAGACCCGGCCAAAGAACTTGACCTTGTAGTCTTCCAGCATGACGCCGTCCAGAATATTGGATTCGCCGATAAAGTCCGCAACGAATGCGTTTTTCGGCTCGTTATAGATATCCTCAGGTCTGCCGATCTGCTGAATGCGTCCTTTGTCCATGACCACCACGGTATCGGACATGGAAAGCGCCTCTTCCTGATCGTGGGTGACATAGATGAAAGTGATGCCGGTGGCCTGCTGGATGCGCTTCAGTTCGTTCTGCATATCCTTGCGCAGGCGCAGATCCAGAGCCGCCAGAGGCTCGTCCAGCAGCAGCACTTTCGGCTGGTTCACCAGGGCGCGGGCAATGGCAACACGCTGCTGCTGGCCGCCGGACAGGTTGTCGATGCGGCGGTTCTCGTAGCCCTTCAGGCTGACGATCTCCAGCATCTCATTGACCCGGCGGTCAATTTCGTCCTTGGGCAGCTTGGCGACCCGCAGACCGAAGGCGATGTTGTCATACACATCCAGGTGCGGGAACAGGGCGTAACGCTGGAACACAGTGTTGACCTGCCGCTGATAGGGCGGTACGTCATTGATGACTTTGCCGTCAAAGGTCACCGTGCCGGAGGTAGGCGTTAAGAAGCCGCCGATGATCCGCAGTGTGGTGGATTTGCCGCAGCCGGAGGGGCCCAGCAGCGTGAGGAATTCATGGTCATTGAAGTAAAGATTGATGCCGTCGAGAATACGCTCCCCGTCGAACTCCATGGTAAGGTCCCGGAGTCTGATGAGTTCTTTGGACATTATCCTCCCCCGTTTCTATAGTTTAGTCAGACAATACGATTTCTTAATAAAATGAGTCTTCATTTTATTGTGCCGCTTCGCGGCACATCGCGTAAACGCGATCAGAAATGTATTGGCTTCGTTTTTGGCGGCGATGCCGCCAGCCGCTTTCAGCGTGGCTTAATAAAACACTTATGAAGCGTTTTATTAAAAACTCGCATAAAGTGTCAAAATTAGACATGGTACTACTATAACGCAATTTTTGCTATTGTCAATGTATTTTGTTGGAAAAAGTATATTTTTATTCCGTTTCCGCCCTATAGAGAATATAATGTAGGGCGGGGTCATGACCCCGCCGGGCACTTTCGGTCATTGAGCGGTTGAATTGTTTCTGCTCAATCATCCAAGGGCCCGGCGGAGGCAAGCCTCCGCCCTGCAAAAATATCAGATGGTAATCAGTTCATAGCAGTCCTGCCCCAGGCCGATCTTCTTGGCGTGCTCGATCTGTGCCCGCCAGCTGGTGTGGGGGAAGTCCCGGGTCAGGTTGTCCTTATCGGAAGGTGCAGCCTTGGCCAGCTTGGAATTGGGCATCACAGGCTGAGCATTGACTGCCTCGGCACAGGCCAGATCCAGTGCCACGGGGTCGAAGGAGGCAAACATGCCCACATCGGGAACGATGGGAATGTCGTTCTCAGCGTGGCAGTCGCAGTAGGGGCTTACATCCCGCACCAGGCTGATATGGAAATGGGGACGGCCATCCACCACAGCCTTGGCATATTCAGCGATCTTGTAATTTAAGTACAGGGCCGCATCGTGGTCATCGGCGGCGATGGCCTTCACGGGGCACACATCCAGGCAGCGGCCGCAGCCATAGCACTTGTTCCAGTCCACGCTCATAACACCGGCATCGGTCAGGTTGGGTGCGCCGTGGGCGCAGATATCGGCACAGGCGCCGCAGGCCACGCACTTTTCAGCATCCACCACGGGACGGCAGTCATTGTGCATATCCTTCTTACCCGCCCGGGAACCGGAGCCCATGCCCAGGTTCTTCAGGGCGCCGCCGAAGCCAGCTTCCTCATGGCCCTTGAAGTGGTTCAGGGAGATGACGATATCCGCATCCATAATAGCCCGGCCGATGAGGGCTTCCTTCACATACTCGCCGCCAACAACAGGCACGGCAACCTCATCGGTGCCCTTCAGGCCATCGGCGATCAGCACATGACAGCCGGTGGAATAGGGGGTAAAACCGTTGAGATAGGCAGTCTCAATATGATCCAGGGCATTCTTCCGGGAGCCTCTGTACAGGGTATTGGCATCGGTCAGGAAGGGCTTGCCGCCCAGGTCTTTGATGATGTCCACCAGAACACGGGCATAGCCGGAACGCAGATGAGCCATGTTGCCCAGCTCACCGAAGTGGATCTTGATGGCAACGAATTTGTTCGTAAAATCGATCTGGTCAATGCCGGCGGTCAGAATCAGGCGGGCCAGCTTCTTGGGCAGGGGTTCGGATGTGCCGGTGCAGAAATCGGTAAAATAAACTTTGGGTGTCATGGGGGCATACCTCCTGATGATACAATATAATTACAGTTTAAGTTTAACATAATCAAAAAGAATGTCAATACGTTTGCATAGGGTATCTATTGCGGTAAAAGATCGTTTATCATACAAATCTCGAAACGCCATTGTAGGGCGGGGACATGTCCCCGCCGATCAGGTCACGAAACTGCCCGGGTAAAAAACGACGCTAAATGTAATAAATACAATTCAGTCATCCTCGGCAATCCACGATGGCGGGTCGGCGGGGTCATGACCCCGCCCTACAGATATTAGTACGACAAACGATATTTTTTCTCTCCGCCCTTGACGCTTGTTCATTTCCACGCTATAATAATAAGGTATTAGGCGCAACGCCTCGATCCACGTCTGTTAGGGAAAATCCTTGACAGACGTGTTTTTTGTTGTGCGAATGAAAGGACGGTTTTTCCATGGCATCCAACGGAATTCATCAAAACAGATTACTTTCCCTTCTGCTTGTCCTGCTGGGCAACACCACGTACGCGCTGTCTGTTAAGCTCTTTCTGCTGCCTGCCAATCTGATCAGCTGCGGCACTACGGGTATTGCGCTGGTGGTGAATCAGCTGACCGGCATTCCCCTCTCCGGTTTTATTTTTGCATTCAATATGGTCATGCTGGTGCTGGGCTGGTGCATCCTTGGAAAGAAGTTCGCCCTGACCACCGTCCTTTCCTCCCTGTTCTACCCCCTCGCGCTGGAGGTTCTGGACCGGATGCTGGGCGACGTGCATATTACCAACGACCTGCTGCTGAACACCCTGTTCTCCGGCCTGGGACTTGGCCTGTCCCTGGGCATCGTCATGCGGGCAGGCGCCTCCACCGGCGGTATGGATATCCCGCCGCTGGTGCTGAAGAAACTTTTCCGCATTCCCGTTTCCGTCAGCCTGTGGGGCTTTGATTTCTGCATCATGCTGGCCCAGATGACCTATCATACCCTGGAAGATTTGCTGTACGGCATTATCCTGCTGATGGTCATTTCCTTCGCTCTGAATAAGGTGCTGCTTCTGGGTACCAGCAAGACGGAGGTGAAGATCGTCAGCCCCGAAGCCCGGGCCATCCGGGATGCCATTTTGTCCAAGGTTGACCGGGGTGTGACCATGCTCCACGGTGAAGGCGGCTATCTGCATACGGATACGGAAGTGATCCTCAGCGTGGTATCCAACCACGAAATGCCCAAGATCGAGCGGCTGGCCCGTGACATCGATCCCGACTGTTTCATGGTGGTGACCCGGGTCACCGAAGTCTGGGGACGCGGCTTCTCCCACAGCAAAAAATACGAAAAAAGTCTCGATAACTGAGGCGCTGTATCCGCACGGAGTGTTCAAAATGGACGCTCCGTGCTTTTTTCGCGTACATTCGCCCATCATCCGTCCGCGGCAAAAAAACTTCTGTTCCTTTATCGAAAACTTGTTGACAAAACGGGAATGTTCTCCTATAATTTCAGCGTATTTGACCGTATTTTGGAGGAATTATTATGCAACGCGAACATCTTGGCAGCCGCCTGGGATTCATTCTCCTGAGCGCCGGCTGCGCAATCGGCGTGGGCAATGTGTGGAAATTCCCCTGGATGGCCGGACAGTACGGCGGCGGCGCCTTTGTCGTTGTCTATCTGCTGTTCCTGCTGATCTTGGGCGTTCCCGTTCTGACCATGGAATTTGCCATGGGCCGCGCCGCTCAGAAATCTCCCCTGAAAATGTATGAAGCACTGAAGCCCGGCTCCAAATGGGGCTGGCACGGCTATGCCTGTCTGCTGGGCAACCTCGTCCTGATGATGTTCTACACCACCGTAGCCGGCTGGATGCTGCAGTATTTTGTGGATACCGCCGCCGGTGTCTTTGAAGGCATGGATACCGCTGCGGCTGAGGCCATGTTCCCCGCCATGCTGTCCAACCCCGTAAAGATGACGGTTTACATGGGCATTATCGTCTTCAGCGGCTTTACCATCATCTCTCTGGGTGTCCAGAAGGGCCTGGAGCGGGTTACCAAATGGATGATGATGGCCCTGATCCTGTTGATGTGGATTCTGGCAGCCAACTCCATGTTCCTGGAGGGCGGCGAAGAGGGTCTGAAGTTCTATCTGGTGCCCTCTCTGGAAAATATGCAGGAGCAAGGCATCCTGAATGTCTGCGTAGGCGCCATGAATCAGGCTTTCTTTACCCTGAGCCTGGGCATCGGTTCCATGGCGATCTTCGGCAGCTACATCGGCAAAGACCGTGCGCTGGCCGGTGAAGCCGTCCGGGTCTGCCTGCTGGATACCATGGTGGCCCTGTGCGCCGGTCTGATCATCTTTCCCGCCTGCTCTGCCTATGGCGTGGATGTGAAGAGCGGCCCTGCGCTGATCTTCATGACCCTGCCCAACGTCTTTAACCACATTCCCATGGGCCGTCTGTGGGGCAGCCTGTTCTTCGTATTCATGACCTTTGCCGCTTACTCCACCGTTCTGGCTGTGTTCGAGAACATCGTCTCCTGCGTCAGCGAGCTGACGGGCTGGAGCCGCAAAAAGACCTGTCTGGTCTGCTGCATCGGCATCTTCCTGCTGAGCCTGCCCTGTGTGCTGGGCTACAATGTCTGGAGCAATGTCCGCCCCATCGCCGGCCGGGACATTCTGGACAGCGAGGATTTCCTGGTGAGCAACCTGCTGCTGCCGCTGGGTTCCCTGTGCTTCGTGCTCTTCTGCACCACCCGCTACGGCTGGGGCTGGGACAAGTTCGTTGCCGAGGCCAACGAGGGCGTCGGCATGAAGGTGGCCAACAGCAAGTTCATGCGGCTGTACATGACCTATGTCCTGCCCGCCATTGTCAGCGTGATCTTCATCGTAGGCCTGGTCAACTTCTTCCGCGTATAAAAACCGCACCCCGGAAGCCAACGCTTTCGGGGTGTTTTTTCGGAAATTGTGCCGGAAATTATCGTTTATCGCACGAATACCGAAACGCTATTGTAGGGGCGGATTTTCAATCCGCCCTCAACGTAACGGCAATGGAATGATATCGATCTGTGCAAAAAACGTGGTTGCCAGGGTTGGCTTCACCGGGAATTGATCGATAGATTTCGGGCGGATTGGAAATCCGCCCCTACGATTGGTTGATCCCTATGCCGATAAACGTTCATTTGCGAACAAACCGCAATACGCAAAACCGGGCACCTGCGGGTGCCCGGTTTTCCCAGACTGCCCTGAAAACAATTAGCAGAAGAGTACCCTTAAAGCATGCCAAAAGAGCTCAGCTCCCAACAGGAGCTGGGCTTGTGCTTTATGGGTAAAAGTATTAGGAAGGGATAGGCTCCAAGGAAACAGAGAAGCCCA
>JAFQHF010000030.1 GCA_017398105.1 Oscillospiraceae bacterium
GAAGACCTTTAGCGTGCGGGTGTAACTGTTGATGGAGCTTGCGGACAAACCTTCTTCACGCATACTCAGAATCATGTTTTCCAAGTCCTGAGAGTTCAAGCGGTTCATTGGAACGGTTACATCCATTCTCTTGGCGATTGACCGAAAATGGTTCTTGTAGGTCTGTAAAGTTTTATCTTTTATCCCTCGTGCGGCGGCAGAGGAAAGGTAAAGATCAAAATATTCAGAAACAGACGACTTCTGAACATTTCTCATGGAGATTCTTGCCATAACTACACCTCTTGAATGCATCAAATTTGAGCGTGATTCAAGAGGTCAATTCCCAAAGAGGCAAAACAAGGATTTAGAACAAAAAGTATACAAAAAAGCCTCGAAACCATTGGTTTCAAGGCTTTTTCGCAATCTCACAGTCCGATTTGGTGGAGATAAGCGGGATCGAACCGCTGACCTCTTGAATGCCATTCAAGCGCTCTCCCAGCTGAGCTATACCCCCGAATACTCCGATTTTTAGGTCGGATACTCGGACTTACGATATTTCATTGTCGAATATGGTTGCCTCTCTGCAGGTGCGTTTCTAACTATCCACGCTCCCAGCTGAGCTATACCCCCATATTTTGTTTTGCGGTTGTCTGTGTCAGATAGCTTTTGTATTATAGCATATTTGCTCGAAATGTCAAGGGGTATTTTGAAAAAAATATTTTTTTATGGGATGTGTGCATTGAGCCCCCGGGAAATCTACAGAAATGTCTATTTCATTTTATTTAAAATCCTGTATAATGAACATTGTAAAATAACGATAATATGCTCATTGTCAGGTGGGCTAACTTTTAGGGAGGTCAATTATGTCTAATCTTGTTCTTTCCTCTGCGAATAAGGCTGTTCTGGATGCCGGTTTTGCTTCTGTTTTCGGCTATGCTCCGGAGCGGTATTTCTCTGCTCCCGGCCGTACAGAGGTCAGCGGCAATCACACCGACCATCAGCGTGGCCGGGTTCTGGCCGGTGCTGTCAATCTGGATACTGTGGCGGCTGTGAAGGTCAATGGAACCAACCGCATCCGTATTCAGTCCAAGGGCTATCCCATGTGTGAGATCTGCCTGGACGAACTGGAGCCCGTTGCTTCTGAGATCAACTCCACTCCCGCACTGATCCGCGGCGTGGCTGCGCGCTTTACCCAGCTGGGCTGCAAGGTTGAGGGCTTCGATGCTTACTGCGAGTCCACCGTCCTGCCCGGCTCCGGTCTGTCTTCCTCCGCAGCTTACGAAGTGCTGATTGGTACCATCATCAACCATCTGTTCTTCGATGCAAAGGTTTCCCAGCCCGAGATCGCCCAGATCGGCCAGTATGCCGAGAATGTGTTCTTCGGCAAGCCCTGCGGACTGATGGATCAGACGGCTTCCGCAGTGGGCGGCCTGGTTACCATCGACTTTGCGGACAAGAACCACCCCGATATCCGTCCCGTCAACTTCGATTTCTCCTCCACCGGCCATGCCCTGTGCATCATCGACAGCCGGGCAGACCATGCGGATCTGACCGATGAGTATGCCGCCGTTACCCAGGAGCTGAAGGCCCTGTGCGCTTACTTCGGCAAGGAAGTCACCACCGAGATTCCCGAGGAAGAATTCTATGCTGCCATCCCCGCTCTGCGTGATATCGTTCCCGATCGTGCCATCATGCGCGGTATCCACGAGTATAACGAAAACCGCCGGGTGCCCCTGCAGGTTGCCTGCCTGGAAAACGGCGATTTTGACGGCTTCCTGCGCCTGACCAAGGAGTCCGGCTTCTCCAGCTGGATGTACCTGCAGAATGTGATCCCCGCCGGTTATGTGAAGCAGCAGGCTATGGCTGTGGCTCTGGGCCTGTGCGAGCATTACCTGCAGGGCAAGGGTGCATACCGTGTCCACGGCGGCGGCTTTGCCGGTACTGTTCAGGCCTTTGTGCCCTTCGAGATCCTGGATTCCTTCAAGGCCGGCATCGATGCAGCCCTGGGCGAAGGTGCCTGCCATATCCTGTCTATCCGTCCCCAGGGCGGCGTAGAAATGGAAATTGAAGATTGAAAATGGAAAATTGAAAATGAAGGTGTCAGCGAAGCTGACAATTTGAGATTTTCAATGGATATTACGGAGTGATTAGTTATGAAAATTGAAACTTATATTGATTCTCTGGTTTCCTATGCCATGAACAACGGTCTGGCCGATCCCCTGGACCAGCAGGTGCTGACCAACCGCATCCTGGACATCCTGCGCAAGGATGACTATGTTCCCTCCAATGAGACCCAGACGGAGGATCTGGAGGAGATCCTGGCCGGTCTGCTGGATTACGCTGTGGAGAAGGGCATCTGCGATGACGGCATCACTGCCAAGGACATTTTCGATACCCGCATTATGGGTGCCGTAACCCCCATGCCCAGAGAGGTGATCCGCACCTTCCGGGAAAAGTATGCCGATTCCCCTATGAAGGCAACCGACTGGTACTATAAGTTCGCCTGCGATACGGACTATATCCGCCGTTACCGCATCAAGAAGGACATGCGCTGGAAGTATGCTTCCGAGTATGGCGAGATCGACATCACCATCAACCTCAGCAAGCCTGAGAAGGACCCCAAAGCCATTGCTGCCGCCAAGAACGCGCCCCAGACGGCTTACCCCAAGTGCCAGCTGTGCGTGGAGAACGAAGGCTATGCCGGCCGCATGAACCATCCTGCCCGCGCCAACCACCGCATTGTGCCCATTGAGGTCTGCGGTCAGCCCTGGTGCCTGCAGTACAGCCCCTATGTCTACTATAATGAGCACTGCATCGTCTTCAATTCCCAGCATGTGCCCATGAAGATCGACAAGGCCGCTTTTGAAAAGCTGCTGGACTTTGTCCGGAGCTTCCCCCATTACTTTGTGGGTTCCAACGCAGACCTGCCCATCGTGGGCGGCTCCATCCTGAGCCACGAGCATTTCCAGGGCGGCCGTTACCGCTTCGCCATGGAATCTGCCGGACTGGCAAAGGAAGTGTTCTTCAAGGGCTACGAGGACATCCACGCGGGCATCGTCAAGTGGCCCATGAGCGTCATCCGTCTGAACGGCAGAGATCCTGCCCGGATCGCAGAACTGGCTGACAAGATCCTGACCACCTGGCGCGGCTACTCCGATCTGAGCTCCAGCGTTATCGCTTTCTCTGACGGCGAGCCCCATAATACCATTACCCCCATCGCCCGCCGCCGTTCCGATTTCTACGAGCTGGATCTGGTTCTGCGCTGCAACATCACCACCGCAGAGCATCCTCTGGGCGTGTTCCATCCCCATGCAGACAAGCACAACATTAAGAAGGAAAACATCGGCCTGATCGAAGTCATGGGTCTGGCTGTCCTGCCCAGCCGTCTGAAGGGCGAGCTGAACGCCCTGGCCGAGGCACTGGTGGAGGGCCGGGATATTTCCGGTGATGAGGCCCTGTCCAAGCATGCCGCCTGGGTCGAGAGACTGAAGCAGCAGTATACCTTCACCGAGGACAATGCCCTGGAGATCCTGATGCAGGAGACCGGCAAGGTCTTTGCCGCTGTCCTGGAGGACGCAGGCGTCTACAAGAACACTCCCGAAGGCCGGGCCGCATTCCTGGCATTCGTGGATGCTGTCAATAACCACTAACCGGAAAACCGGGCACCCGCAGGTGCCCGGTTTTGTCAGCGTGTCAAAAAACCTCTGGCGCGGGAGCGCCCAAGGCTCCCTTGTGTAAAGGGAGCTGTCAGATTACGCTGCAAGCGTGATCTGACTGAGGGATTGCTGCAGTACAAAGTTTCAATTTCGCCGTAATCCTATGCGA
>JAFQHF010000105.1 GCA_017398105.1 Oscillospiraceae bacterium
CAACCTGCAATCTGGCTTTTCCTCCGGATGGACGGAGAGTAACCCTACACAACAACAGCGCAGCTCCCCAGCACGGGAGCTGCGCTCTTTTTGAAGGATCTATGAATACGCTTCCCATCATATTGACTTTTTGTGTTACAGGCTGTAGTATATGAGTATGTACTACAAGTTGTAACACGGGGGCTGTGTTTATGTCTGATCTGAAAATGGGAACCGCCGAAGCCCGATTTGCCGATATTATCTGGGAGCGGGAGCCGATCACCTCCGGCCAGATGGCCAAGATCGGCGCAGAAGAATTTAACTGGAAGAAAAGCACCTCGCACACCGTCTTGCGGCGCCTGTGTGAGCGGGGCTTGTTCAAGAATGAAGATGGCACTGTTACTTCGCTGATCTCACGGGAGGAATACTATGCCCGACACAGTGAGCAGTATGTGGAGGAGACCTTTGGCGGCTCCTTGCCTGCGTTCCTCGCTGCCTTCGGGACACGGAAAAAGCTCTCCGATGAAGAGATCGACGAACTGCAGAAGGTCATTGATGGAATGAGGAGGTGACCCTATGTCCTTTTATACATTCATGCCCACCCTGCTCAACATGAGCCTGACGGCAAGCGTGGCCATTGTGCTTGTCATATTGCTGCGCCAGCTTCTGAAAAAAGCGCCCAAGGCCATTTCATATGCGCTGTGGGGTGTGGTCCTGTTTAGGCTCCTGTGTCCGGTATCAATTGGTTCAGACTTCTCCGTATATAATCTCTTTGACGCTCCCACTGAGGAGTCCGGCACGGTGACCAGTGTCATCGAATATGTGCCGAGCAACATCGTCCACACAGAGTACCCCTCTGTTGCGCTGCCTGTACCGGGCATCAGCGATGTGATCAACGAGACTTTGCCCCAGGGCGAGGAACAGTTGAGAGCCGATCCTTTGGAGGGGCCTATATTCATTGCCACCTATGTCTGGATGGCAGGCGTGCTGGCGATGGTCATTTACAGCATCGTTTCCTATATCCGGCTGCGGGGCAAGCTGTTGGTGGTGGTTCCGCTGCGGGACAACATCTTCATTGCAGACGATATTAAGTCACCCTTCGTGGTGGGGCTGTTCCGTCCGAAAATCTATTTGCCCTGTAATCTGGGAGATAAGGAGCAGGAGTATATCATCCTCCACGAGCAACACCATATCAAGCGGCTTGACCATGTGATGAAAGCACTGGCATTTCTTGCTCTGGCGATCCACTGGTTCAATCCTCTGGTTTGGGTAGCTTTCATCCTTGCCGGCAAGGATATGGAGATGAGCTGCGACGAGGCGGTGATCCGCAAGATCGGCGGCGATGTTCGGGCGGAATATTCCGCCTCGCTCCTGACTCTGGCCACGGGACGGCGTATCATCGCCGGTACCCCTCTGGCCTTTGGCGAAGGCGATACCAAGGGACGCATCAACAACCTGTCCAAGTGGAAGAAACCCACGGTGTGGGTTGTGCTGGTGGCAGTGGTTGCCTGTATCGTTCTTGCGGTGTGTTTGCT
The DNA here is from genome assembly GCA_017398105.1 of Oscillospiraceae bacterium. Next base: position 1,515 of record JAFQHF010000105.1, read on the forward strand.
GACGAATCCGAAGGAGAACACACAAAACGCACCGGAGCCCTTTGGCCACAGCTATCGTGTGGCAGAGATTATAAATGAAGCGCCTCAGTTTTCATTTACCTATACGGTTGAAACGGCGCCCAGATATCAGTTTCCAAACGACTACGGGATGCTGGTCTCCGGCGACGCACTGGATACGCACGAATCAGATTCCTGGCTGCGTGTTCAGGGCGCTTTCGAGGAAGTTAGAATCACAACAGAAAACTTCGATAATTATTTTGACATGGGAGGATGGCTGGTCGATAATGATGACTGGGCCAGTTTCAGGAGCAGTATAAAAAAAGCGTGGCGCATTGATGATGAAAACGATGAAAATGGCGCTTTCTATTACTTCATCCTCACGGACTCGGGTGAGGTATATCTGTCCTATGGCTATGACCAAAGTGAGAAATCTCTTATCCGCTGGCTGTTCCGCCTGGAGCGAACGGATATTATCAACTGTATAGCCGTCAGCGACGGGATTAACTCCTATGTAGAGCCCGCCTATTACCCGCAGACCGATATCGTTCGCGACACTCCCTTATGGCCCAGCGGTGAGGTCAACGAATCCGGAACCTTGGTTTTTTCTGTAGAGCATGACACCAATGCTCTTGTGGTCAGTGAGGAATACCACAATAGGCAGGACAAAGAGAATGTTGTGATTGAGAGAGACACCTATGAGCTGGGCCGCAACGAGGACGGAAAGTTTGAGCTTCCGGTTGAGCGCCGGGGCAGCTGGGAGGACACGGTCAAATACTATATCAAAATTAAGGGAGGGCCCGGTGTCTACGTGATGGAGATCGAATTCGGCACGCCGACCACCTCCTCCAGTGCAGGATCGGAGGCAGTTTCAATTGACGAATTGATCCCCGGCACAACCTATGTATCCTGGCAGTGCCTGTATATGAATCCGCTCAGCTCCTATGCGGCCATGGGTGGAGACTCTGGGTACAAATATGTGATCAGCGACAGAAGCTTTACCATCCTGAACAGAAATAACGGCAATGTCGTGAGCATCAATTCCCGTCCCAATGTGGATACATCCGAAAGCACCCCGGTGAGCTACGAAACGGATATTGAAAAGTGGTCGTGGCAAGAGTTCCCCTACACGGATGAGGAATGGGCAGCGCTTTATGTCCCCGGCGGTTTCGGTGCCATGAAAGGCATCAGCCAGCTATATGATGAGATCCTGTATCAGCCCATAGAGAAAAATCGGTTTCTGCTGAGAGTTGATGGGGACCTCTGGCTGGTGGAATTGAAGAACAATCCGCAGATGGGC
>JAFQHF010000031.1 GCA_017398105.1 Oscillospiraceae bacterium
GTCATGACCCCGCCGACCCGGCATCGATCTTTGACATGAATCGTTCTATCGTATTTGTATCATTTAGCACCGTTTTTTACCTGGGAAATTTCATAACCTGCTCGGCGGGGTCATGACCCCGCCCTACAGATCATCGTAAGCTAAATGATAATTTCTCGTATCAAAACAGCAAGCTTGATCCGTCTCCGGCTTTTTTTGTCAGCCTGCCGTTTTCCACAAAGCCCATTTTTTCCAGCCAGCGCTGGAATTCCGGGATGGCGGTCTTTCCGGTCAGCTCCCGCAGGGCCGCTGTTTCCCGGAAGCCGGTAGTCTGGTAATTCAGCATGATATCATCCCCATGGGGAATGCCCATGAAATAATTGCACCCTGCCATGGTCAGAAGGCTTGCCAGATTTTCGATATCATTCTGATCCGCCTTCATGTGGTTGGTATAGCAGCAGTCACAGCCCATGGAGATCCCGGTGAGCTTGCCCATGAAATGATCTTCCAGGCCTGCCCGGGTCACCTGACGGGCATCATAAAGATATTCCGGCCCGATGAAGCCTACCACCGTATTTACCAGGAAGGGCTGGAACCGCTTGGCAAAGCCATAGCACCGGGCTTCCATGGTCACCTGATCGCAGCCGTGATGGGCATTGGAGGAAAGCTCGGAGCCCTGACCGGTCTCAAAATACATCACATTGGGGCCTTCCGCAGTGCCCTCCTTCAAAAGCAGCTGCCGGGCCTCCTCCAAAGTGGCAGCGTTGAAGCCGAAGGCCTCGTTGCCCTTCTGACTGCCCGCAATGGACTGGAAAATCAGGTCACAGGGGGCGCCAGCCCGGACAGCCTTCATCTGCGCCGTCACATGGGCCAGCACACAGATCTGGGTGGGGATTTCCCAATGCTCTTTAATTTCCCGGAACCGGCGCAGCACCTTTCCCACCTGCTCCGGACTGTCCGTCACCGGATTCAGGCCGATGACCGCATCACCTGCACCGAAACTCAGTCCCTCCAGGGTGGATGCAGTGATGCCCTCCGGGTCATCGGTGGTATGGTTGGGCTGCAGGCGGCAGGAGAGGGTGCCCGGCAGGCCAATGGTCGTATTGCAGTGGGCCGTAACCGTGATTTTATTGGCAGCATAGATCAGATCCAGATTGCTCATCAGCTTGCAGACCGCTGCCACCATTTCCGAAGTAAGACCGCGGCTCAGCTTCCGGATGTCCGTACCTGTGGTCGTCTCCGACAGGAGCCACTCCCGCAGGTCGGATACCGTCCAGCCCCGGATTTTGCTGTAGACTGCCTCGTTCACATCATCCTGGATGATCCGGGTCACTTCGTCTTCCTCATAGGGTACTGCCGGATTTTCCCGCAGCTCCCCCAGCGTCAGCGCAGACAGCACCACCTTGGCCGCAATCCGCTCCTGTGCCGTTTCCGCCGCCAGACCGGCCAGCTTGTCGCCGGTCTTCTCCTCATTGGCCTTGGCCAGTACATCCTTGATGTCCCGGAAGATATAGGTTTTCCCCAAAAGGGTCGTTTTTAGCTTCATATTGTACTTCCTTGTCCGATTGTAAATGATCGTTTGTCGGCATGGGCCGACGGCCAATGCGTGTTCGGTGCACTGCTTGTCGTTACTTCCCTGACCCGCTCGGTATCGTTACTGCGGTAGATGATCATTTATGCATCAATATCTGTAGGGCGGGGTCATATAATGGCGTATTAGCTAAATGATAATTTATCTGCTCCTATTTTTCATCCACAATGGCCACAACGGCGGCATCCACCGGGGCTTCCATACAGAAGCGGGAGGCTACCGTTCCCGTGGCCAGCAGCACCCGATCCCCTTCACCGGCACCCACCTGGTCGGCCGCCACAATACGCTCTCCGTCGGACTCCACCACCAGAAAGGTCTGTCCCTGCAGGCAGGCTGCCTTCCGGGTGGCCCACACGGAGCCGATCACTTTTCCTACCTTCATCGTGTTCCCTCCATAATTTCCTTAGCCAGGGGCGTCAGCACTGCACCGGGAGCGGGCTGCCGGCCGGTGCTGCGCAGGATTCTGGCTTCCTCCGCAGTTACCAGTTTCCTTCTGCCGCCGTCGGTAAACAGGACACCCCAATTTTTCAGTTCCCGCTGGGCTGCCGTCAGGCTGCCGGACAGAGCCCGGTTTTTGGGTGCCTCCGGAAGTCCCGGCGTATACAGATACACCGGCTTCCCTTCTGCCAGTGCCGCCAGAACCCGTTCCTCCCGGAACCGCAGCAGCTGGGAGAGCGTCAGCGAGCCGATGACCACCGCGTCGTAGGGTGGTTCCGTCACATACCGGTATCCCAGTTCGATCCCCGGTTCCCTGCCGATCAGCAGCGCCGTCATGGGAGAATCCTCCCCAGATCCCCTTTTTGGAAGCCGCAGGCATTGGCCTCATCGTAATCCAGATGCACATAGGATGCAAAGTCCGGACTGACCCGCACCGCCACATTCTCAAACACTGCCGGACGCGCCGTAAAGGTACGAAGCTTTACCGTCTGCTGATCCTTCACACCAAATTTCGCCGCATCCTCCGGTGTCAGATGAATGTGCCGCTGGGCAGCTATCACCCCCTGGCGCAGCCGGACTCTGCCCAGCTCACTGACCAGTGTCGCACCCGGCGTATTTTCCACATCTCCACTGAGACGCACCGGCACTTCCAGGCCCAGCATTCTTCCGTCTGTCAGGGATATTTCCACCTGTGCCTGTTTCCGTTCCGGCCCCAGGACAGCCACGTTATGAAATTCCCCCTTCGGCCCCACCACCGTTAAGCGCTCATTGGCCAGGTACTGCCCCGGCTGGGACAGGGGACGCCTGGGTGTCAGACCATGCCCAAACAGGGCCAGCGCCTGCTCTTTTGTGACATGCACATGCCGCCCGGAGGCCTCAATTTCCACAAACAAATTCCCCAGCACCGTTTCCACCAGTGCCGAAAGCTCCTGTTTCTCCATTTTTTCACCTATTCTTCCCTTCTGGTCAGCCACAGGGAAACCGCAACGGCGCTGATGCCGCCCACCAGTTTTCCCACGATCATGGGGCCGATCATCTCCGGCGAAAATCCTGCCGTAAACCCCAGATGGTCACCAAACACAAAGGCCGCCGATACCGCAAAGGCAATATTGACCACCTTTCCCCGCTGGTTCATATCTTTCACCATGCCGAAGGTGGCGATGGAATTGGCAAGGCTGGCGATCAGTCCTGCAGCCGCCGCATCGTTGATCCCGATTTTCCGACCTGCCGCCATCAGGGGTCTTCTCAGCACCTTTGTCAGCACGAACACCAGCGGAAAAGCGCCTGCCAGCAGAATGGCAATGGTTCCCACCGTTGCAAAGCCTTCCGAAATGGGTGCCATACCCGGAATCACGGCAATGCCGGTAAGCGCTTCGGCAATGGCGGCCGCCAGTCCCACCGTCACCAGAACAACCACAAACCTGCCAAACCAGGCAAAGCCTCTGACCATGGCCTGCTCCGCCCGCCACAGTCCCAGGGCGATCAGCACCGCGATCAGGACAATGGGGATCAGATTCCGCAGCACCATGCCCGCCGGGAATCCCGCAGCCAGTCCTCCTGCCAGAACCCCCAGGGGAATCGTAACAATGCCGCACAAAATCCCCTTGGCCATAACCGGATGATCCTCTTCCTTCAGGATTCCCATAGCCACCGGAATGGTAAACACAAGGGTCGCTCCCAGCATGGAGCCGGTCAGGACACCACCCAGCAGGGCAGCCTGGGAATCTTCCGTCATCTGTGCTGCCAGGGCACCGCCTCCCATATCACAGGCCAGGATGGTTCCGGCAAACATGGCCGGGTCTGCGCCCAGGAACCCATAAACCGGAACCACAACCGGCTTCAGTATTTCCGCCAGCACCGGTGCCAGACAGACGATCCCGATCATCGCCAGCGCCAGAGAACCCATGGCCAGAACGCCCTCCTCGAATTCCTTTCCCAGTCCCCAGCGATTTCCGAAGATTCTGTCCGCCGCGCCCAGCAGGGCAAAGCCCGCCATCACGGCGATGAGTATTTCATGAAAGGACATGGTTTCACCTCGCCAACACCAAAGTTTTCACGATCACCGGCAGAGCATGTCCCACCGGCGCGCCGATATCCAGATAGCTTCCGGAGCTGACCTTTATCCGGTCAATGCACAGAATGGGCCTGTCTTCGGGCAGCCGCAGTGCCAGGGCCTGACCCAGCGCCTTTGCCATATCCCGCTCCAGGCACAGCAGCACCGGCCCGTTCAGCTGCGCCGCGATCTGTTCTGCCAGACCTATGATCTGTTGATAGGAAGGCGAAGCCAGCCCCGGCATGGCAAAAACGATCAATTCCTCCCGCTCCGCCGTTTCCGCAAGCCGGGATGCCTCTTCCAGCTTCACCACCGGAAGGTTTTTCAGCGGAAAGGAAATATTCCGGTAAAACACCGTGCTTCCCGACAGCTGGGTGCTGTGGCACCCGGCTCCGATGACGGTGGCCCGGATGGTCTCGCTGCCTAACCGGTATTCTCCCCGGCACAGGCCGCTTTTCCGGATCGCCTGCCCCAGCACCGGCCCCAGGTCGCCAAAGGTCAGCCAGGGATACTCTGCGGCAATACAGTCTGCAACGCCGCCGGAAAAGGACAATACCACCGCTTCTTCAGGCGGTTTCCAGACTTGTGATACTTCCTGTGTCAGAAAGTGCCGCATAAGCTCCGTCGGTTTTCGCAGTCCCGCCGCCATTTCCAGCGCTTCCGTCAGAGCCCCCGCGATTTCCTCCGCTTCCGTTTCTGTAAGCATCTGTCCCGGCTGCTTCCGGCAGATTTCGGTAAGAACAGGAGAAACATAGCCGATCACGCCGGATTCCTCCAGCCGGATCAGCCGTCCGCCCACATTCAGGCAGCCTGTCCGAATAATCTTTCCGGCCTTTATCAGCGCCAGATTGGAAGTACCCCCGCCGATGTCCATGTGCAGCACCGTTTTCCCGGTCTTCTCCGAATACGCCGCGGCCCCTGCACCCATCGCTGCCAAAACGCTTTCCAGCTCCGGCCCGGCAGTGGCAACCACAAAATCCCCTGCCAGATCAGCCAGAGCATTCAATACCGCCCGGGCATTTTCCTTCCGGCTGGTCTCCCCGGTGATGATCACCGCGCCGGTATCCACCGACTTCCGGGTAATTCCCGCATTGCGGTATTCCGCCTCCACGATCCTGCGAATCCCTTCCCCGTCCACCAGATTTTCTCCCAAAAGAGGTGTAAAATGGACAGGACTTTTATACAGGATCTGCCTCCGGGTGATCTCCATCTCCGGCACCGCAAAGCCGGATGCCCGGTTTTCAACAGTCAGCTCCGATAAGATCAGCTGTGTGGAGGTGGTGCCAACATCCAGCCCTATGCTTCGCAGTATTTCAGACACGGCCCGTGACCTCTTCCAGAATGCGCCGCACCAAAAAGGCCTCCGCTTCCATAGGATTGCTTTTGCAGCAGGGATCTTCCAGAGTAGCCTTTACGATTTCATCCGCATTGCGCCAAACGGCTCTTGGGTCGATCCCCGCCTGCACCAGTGTTTCCGGCAGATTCAGCTCTCTTCGCAGGCGGATGAGCCCGTTGCGCAGATTCCGCACTGCGATGGTATCGGCACTGCCGCCCATCCCGGCAGCTCTGGCCAGCTCCGCGTATTTTTTGCCGGCTGTATGGGCATTGCAGCCGATGATGGCAGGCAGTAAGATCGCATTGAGCCTGCCATGGGGCACATGAAATCTGCCCCCCAGACTGTGGGACATGGCATGACACAGCCCCAGACCAGCCTGAGAAAAAGCCATTCCCGCCATGGTGGCCGCCAAATGCACCTTCAGCCGAACGTTCCGGTTCCCGGCGTAGGAGGCAGGCAGGGATGCATAGGCACTGCTGAATGCCTCCCGGGCATACAGGTCTGTAACCGCCCCGGCACCCCGGGCCACATAGCTCTCCGCCGCATGGGCCAGCACATCAAACCCGGCTTCGGCAATGAGTCCCTTGGGCAACTCCTGCAGCAGGTCACTGTCCAGGATCGCCACATCCGGACGAAGCCGTTTGTCCACAAGCGGATGCTTCACCCGGTCGTGGGTAAGGATCGCAAAATCCGTAACTTCAGACCCGGAGCCGGAGGTGGTGGGGATCGCCGCCAGCGTATAATCTCCTTTGGCAAAATACGCCATAGCCTTCGCGCAGTCCATGGCGCTGCCGCCGCCCAGGGCCACCAGCAAATCCGGAGCAAACGCACGCAGCCGTGCCGTCCCTTCCGCCGCCAGTGCCACCGTCGGGTCCGGCTGTACCTTGTCGAATATTTCCCAATCGCCGCAGCCGGACACGTCAATTACCCGCTGCGCCGTTCCATTCTTCATAAAAAACGGATCTGTCACCAGAAACAGCCGCTTGCATCCCAGACTCTTCAGCATGGCAATGGTCCCCGTCCCGGAGATCAGCCTGGTTCTGCAGGAGAATTCCTCCATAAAATACACCGCCTTTTCACAGGTAGTATTGCCCGGAAAGCGAAAATTATGAGCAGATTGGAAAGGAAATTATCGTTTATCGCTGCATTAACTGTAGGGCGGGGTCATGACCCCGCCCTACAATGGCGTATTAGCTAAACGATCATTTACCGTAGTAACGAACCGAGCGGGTTTGGGCAGTCACGATTCCCGCCGCACCGAATACGCATTGGCCGTCGGCCCATGCCGACAAACGATTATTTACCGCACAAAAAAGCCCGGGCAGAACGGGGTTCTATCCGGGCGGCATAAAAAACAGGCCTGCCGGTTGGGCAGGCCTGTTGGTTATGTATGCGATTAAGCTTCCAGGTTGACGCCGGTCTCCTTGGAGAAGACATGGCAGCAGTGGCCGGGGAAGGTGTAGGTAACACCGTTGCCGTGTGCCAGAGCAGCGACTTCGGCGCCGGTCATGTTCATGGTGGAAACGACCATGACCACATCG
>JAFQHF010000032.1 GCA_017398105.1 Oscillospiraceae bacterium
CCTTCCTTGCAGTCGTCGCCCACGTACTCGATCAGACCGGAGGCGATGCCCTCCTCGAAGGAGATCAGCTTGGCACCCTCCAGAATGTCGGTGTTCTGAATCTCGGCGTAGACAACAGCAGCGGCATCGTCAGTCATCTGGCAGCCGTCGGGGCCGTAGGCCTTGTAGCCGTTGTACTTGGCAGGGTTGTGGGAAGCGGTGACCATGACACCGGCGTTGGCGCCGTAGTAACGGGTAGCAAAGGACAGAGCGGGAACAGGCATCAGAGCATCATAGATACGAACCTTGATGCCGTTGGCAGCCAGAACACGGGCAGTCTCCTTGGCGAAGACGTCGGAGTTGATACGGCTGTCGTAGGAAACAGCGACCAGCTGATTGCCGCCCTGGGTCTTGACCCAGTTTGCCAGGCCCTGAGTAGCCTGACGGACAACATAAATGTTCATCCGGTTGGTACCGGCGCCCAGAACGCCGCGCAGACCGGCGGTGCCGAACTTCAGAGCAACAGCGAAGCGATCCTTGATCTCTTCTTCCTGGCCCTCGATCTTCTGCAGCTCTGCGGTCAGAGCGGGATCTTCCAGAGAAGCTTCCAGCCAGCGCTTGTAATCATCCATGTACATGTTAATCACCTTATCCTTTATTAATAGTAGTAAAGTTTTACGCAATTCAACCAAATATAATATAAACTATTATCCGTCAATTGTCAATGTTGCGATATGCCCAACCTTACAGGGTGCATACTGTCAAAAAAGACAATAGCCTTACCTTCCTTTGTTGCACTCTAACCAAATCAGTCAAAGAAGCTGATCTGGAGCTCCTTTTCCTCAAACGCATGCAGATACCGGAAAATCTGACGGTTGTCATGGAGGATTCCCGCTTTTTCGCAGGTCTCATGGAACAGCTGCATCAGCTCCCGGTTTTTGGGACTGTTTACCTCGTAGCTGTTGGCATATTCCCGGATGTACTGTCCTTTCAGGCCGGGAAAGTGCAGATCCAGCTGGGTGTAGAAATACTCCCGGTTTCCCTCCCGCAGGGTCAGGCCCATGTTAAAGCACAAAATTCCCTTTACCCCGGCCTCGATGCAGCATTCCAGCAGTCCCTCAATATTCTCCCGGGTATCATTGATATACGGAAGAATGGGCGCAAGCCACACCACCGTTGGAACCCCTGCATCCCGGAACTGCTTCAGCGCCGCCACCCGCCGGGAGGTTGGAGAAACGTTGGGCTCCAGAATGCGGCACAGGCCATCGCCATAGGTGGTCAGGGTCATCTGCACCACTGCCTTGCTCTGCTCCTGGATCTTTGTCAGAATATCCAGATCCCGCAGCACCCGGTCCGACTTGGTATGCACCGTGGCACCGAACCCATATTGACAGATCAGTTCCAGCGCTCCCCGGGTAAGCCGCAATTCCTCCTCAACGGGAATGTAGGGATCGGTCATGGAACCGGTTCCGATCATGCAGCGCCTGCGCTTGGCCTTCAGCGCTTTCTCCAATAGAGCCAGGGCATTTTCCTTCACCTCCACATCCTCAAAGATGTGGTTGATCTGATAGCAGCGGCTTCTGGAATCGCAGTAAATGCAGCCGTGGGTGCAGCCCCGGTACAGGTTGATTCCGTTATCATTGGACAGTATGCTCTTGGCTTTTACATAATGCATTTCTTCACCTCAGCCTTACCTTCCACTGCTCTTCCTGAACCAGATACTGAAATTCCGTATGTTCCGGACTGAGCATCACATCCAGCAGCTCCTCCAAATCCGCAACTGTATCATACCGGCTCAGTTCCTGTCGGGGAATCCAGCAGACTCGGCCTTCCTCCGAAGAATTCAGTGTCCCGGAAAACGCCTCTGTTTCAAACAGCAGCACCAGATACCGTCCCCCAGGAATCGGGAACTGCTTGACTCCGCAGAGGTTCGGACGGATAACCGTCAGTCCTGTCTCCTCCCGCATTTCCCGAACTACCGCATCCACAATGGATTCTCCCGGTTCCACATGGCCGCCGGGGATGGTATAGCCCCGCCAGTCGGCCTTCACCCGATCCTGCAGCAGAAGCAGATCCCCCTGATGAACCAGGCACAAAATCGTCAGTTCAACTCTCTCTGTTCTGTCCATCTCTCAAACCAATCCAAAACCATAACCGTAGCGGTTTCCGCATTCGTCCACATAGGCTTCCATATCCGCGGCAATATCCTCGCAGTGCCGCTCCACAGTCTCCATATTTGCCGGAAGCAGCAGAGGCAGGCGGCCGCCTGCCTTGGCTTCACCGCTGAGGATCTGCATCAGCACGGCGTTTTCCACGCCGAAATGGGCCAGGATTCCGTCTGCCGCAGCTTCAAATTCCGCCACCACAGCGGGGTTGTGCACCTGCATCACCACGATCACTGGCTTATCCCCCATGGCCGCGCGGGCATTGAGGATATTGTCCAGGTCGGATGCGTTGTAGGCGGTGTTGGTCTTTCCCCGGTAGCTGCGGTCGCAGTCACCCTCCCGGAAATCGCCCCTGGCAACAGAATGCTCCCGGGCAGCCTCCGCAGTGTAGGGCCGGTACTGCAGGGTGATGGGAAGATAGCCGTTTCCGCCCTTTTCCGCATCCTCCCGGCTGTAGCAGTCGCACAGAGGACTTTCCGCAAAGACCACTGCCGCATCCGCTTCCTCCGGGGTATCCGTCAGAGTGAACCAGCCCTGCACATCCTTTTGATCCAAAGGCTGTACATCCATAGCCGGAGCAATGCTGCGGAAGAAGGTATAATGCGCATCCAGATGCCTTCCGGGCACATAAATTCTGCTGCCCTTTTTCAGAGGAAGTACATTCTCTTTGTTTTTCAGCAGAACCACCGACCTGCGCTGGGCTTCCAGACCCGCCTGAACGAATTCCGGCGCGCCCACGATTTTTTCGCTTTCCTCCGGCTCCAGATAGGGATTTTCAAACAGTCCCACCCGGAACATCAGCGTCAGAATCCGCTCTGCGGACTGCTCCATCCGTCTGCGCATGGCTTCCTCTCCCCAGGCTTCACAGCCCAGACGGCAGGCCTGCAGCACCGGCTCCTTCCGGCTGCAGCCGCCGAACATATCCACGCCGTTGGAAAGGATCTTCCAATACCGCTCCGCTTCCGTCAGGTGCTCCACACCATGCGCCCGGGTGCCAAAGCCGTCGATGGGGCTTAAGGGATCATCGGTGATGCCCCAGTCGGTGCAGACCACGCCATCGTAGGCTTCCTTCCCGCGCAGCAGGTCTTCAATGATATATTTACTGTAGGAATTACCCACATTTTCTCCATACTTCCGATCCTGATCCCAGGAAACGGTATAGTAGGGCATCACGGCCGCCGCCTTTCCGGTACCGTCTTCCAGGCAGAAGGCACCTTCCGTGAAAGGACGCATATGTTCTTCAAACCTTCCGCCGGGATAGACCGCAAACTTGCCATAGGCATAGTGGGCATCCCGGCCGCCTTCACCGGTGCCTCCGCCGGGCCAGTGCTTGACCATGGCAGCCACGCTGTCCCTGCCCCAGCCATTTTTTGCACCTTCCGTGGTCTGCAGGCCGTCGCAGTAGGCTCTGGCAAACGCGGTCACCATATCCGCATCCGCACCCATGGTATCTTCCAGGCGCATCCACCTGGGATCTGTGGCCAGATCGATCTGCGGCCCCAGCGCCTGGGTAATACCCAGGGCACGGTATTCCTTTGCGATCACTTTCGCGAATTCCTTCATCAGCTCCGCATCAAAGGTCGCTGCCATGCCCAGTCCCTCCGGCCAGCGGGAAACCTCTTTTCCGGTGCCGGAAAACTCCGCACCCTTCTTTCCGGCTGCGTGCCGGGGATCGGAGGAAATGCAGACGGGCACACCCAGCGGGCTGTTTTCCGCCAGACTCTGCAGGCGGTTGTTCCAGCGGGCCGCCGTCCGGGCAGATTCTGTGGTGACCAGCAGGAAATTGCGCAGATTCTCTTCCGACACAAAAATCTTCTGTTCATCGGTCAGATCTGCCGGGTCCGTTACGCCGGGAATAAAATCCCCGCCGTCATAGTGACCCTTAAAGGGAAGCCCCGGTACAAAGGGCACCAGCTGATGGGGTGACCAGAGCATCAGACCCGCGATCTGCTCCAGGCTGAGCCGCTTCGCCAGATCCTTTGCCCGGGCCTCACAGGGAAGCCGCCAGTCCTCATAAGGAAGCAGGTCTTTCTCTCCCGACAGATTTTTAAACGCCAGGCCGTCCTGCTCCTTCAGGCGCAGTGTCCCCATGCCCAGAACCGCACCGCCTGCGTTTCTGACCAATGTGTGATCTTCCCGTTTTTCAATTGTATATTTCATTTTAAGCTCCTTTTCATCAAAAAAGAGGGATATATTCTTGTATATTTTACCATTTCCTGAGATTGACTGTCAATTCGGCAGCTTTCCCAGTATCCCCTTCCTGCTTTTGTCCAAAATGCTTGTTTTTCGAAAGCAGTTGCATTTTGAACAAATTTCCGTTAGAATAGAAAATGAAGAAATATGTAAGGAGTGGTTTACCTTGAGTTTAAAGAGTCTGTTTTCCGCCAAGGACATGACTTTGGGTTCTCCCTGGAAACGCATCATGGAGTTCTCCATCCCCATGCTGCTTGGCAATATCGCACAGCAGCTGTACAACACCGCCGATACCGTCATCGTCGGTATGTACGTGGGTGACAATGCCCTGTCCGCTGTCGGCAGCGCTGCCCCCATTCTGAACCTGCTGCTGGCCCTGTTCGTGGGCATTTCCACCGGCGCAGGCATCGTTATTTCCCAGAGCTTCGGTGCCCGGGATCGGGATGGTCTGTCCCGGAATATCGGCAACTGCATTACCCTGACCTTCATCGCATCTGCCGTTATCATGGTCTTCGGCCCGCTGATCACCCGGCCTATGCTGAACCTTCTGGATACCCCGGCATCCATCATTGACTGGTGTGAGGATTACCTGAACATCTATTTCTGGGGCATCGTCGGTTTCTTCATGTACAATATGCTGGCCGGTGTTCTGCGCGGTCTGGGCGACAGTGTCAGCGCACTGGGCTTCCTGCTGGTGGCTGCCATTCTGAACGTCATTCTGGATCTGGTATTCGTAGGTGCCTTCGGTATGGGTGTTCCCGGCGTGGCACTGGCTACCGATATTGCCCAGGGCATTTCCGCGATCCTGTGCTTCATCAAGCTGATCCGCATGAAGGATGTCTTCACCCTGAACAAGTCCTCCTTCCGCTTCCAGCCCAGCGTGGCCGGCCGCATCATCAAGATCGGCATTCCCTCCGGCATTACCCAGGCCATCATGGCCTGCTCCATGATGGTGGTTCAGTCCCTGACCAATTCCATGGGCGAAATGGTCATCGCTGCCAACGTCATCATCATGCGCGTGGACGGCTTCGCCATGATGCCCAACTTCTCCTTCGGTCAGGCCATGACGGTTTACACCGGTCAGAACGTGGGCGCCAACAAGTGGCACCGGGTACACCAGGGCATCAATCAGGGCTCCTACATTGCCCAGGCCTTCGCCGCCACCATTACTGTGGTGCTGCTGTTCCTGAACAGGTATCTGTTCGCCATCTTCACCGATACCCCCGAGCTGATCGACCTGGCTGGCCGGATGATGCGGATCATGGCCGTGGGCTACATCGCTGTTTCCGTTACCCAGGTTCTGGGCGGTGTCATGCGCGGTGCCGGCGATACCGTGACCCCCATGTGGATCTCCATTGCTTCCACGGTTCTGCTGCGTATCCCTGTGGCCTACGCAATCGCACACTTCACCCAGTCTGCTGAATTCCCCACCGGTCATCCCTATGCCCTGTCCATCTCCCTGCTGATCTCCTGGACCATGGGTATGGTGATCTCCATCTTCGCATATCGTCGCAGCAAAGTTCGCCAGACCATTTTGTCCGAAACCTGCAAGGAGCTGGGTGTGGATACCCCTCCCAAGCTGCGGTAATTCTATCATCTGAAAAGAGATGCTCTGCGGAGCATCTCTTTTCTTTATAAAAAAATACGTCGCATGCTACATTTTTCCTGTGAGCCTATTGCGCTTTTCTGACAGATTATGGTATAATACAGGAAATATGTGCAGAAGGGAAGTTATTTATGAGCAAACACGCCCAGTCTCAGGAACAGCGCCGCAATATGATGCTCAATGAGCCCATCTCCCGGATCATTCCCAGGATGGCCATTCCCACCATTGTGGCATTCCTGATCAACTCCATCTATTCTCTGGCAGATACCTATTTCGTCAGTTCTCTGGGTACCAATGCCACCGCCGCCGTCAGCGTCAATGCCTCTCTGGATCAGCTGATCATGATGTGCGGCTCCATGCTTGCCGTGGGTGCCAACAGCTATATTGCCCGGCTTTTGGGTCAGGGCAATGACAAGAAGGCCAGTCAGGTTCTGTCCACCGCCTTCTTTACCGCCTTTGGCATCGGCGCCATTCTGATGGTCTTCGGCAATCTGTTCATGCTGCCTATGGTACGTCTGCTGGGCGCCACCCCCACCTGTGAGCAGTATTCCATTGATTACGCCACCTATGTTCTTTATGCGGCCCCCTTCATGGCGGCAAACTTCGTTATGAATCAGTGCCTGCGCAGCGAGGGCAGCGCCACACTGTCCATGGTGGGCATGGGCTTCGGCGGCATCCTCAACTGCATTCTGGACCCCATTTTCATCATGCCCTGGGGCCTGAATATGGGCGTTGCCGGCGCATCTCTGGCAACCGCCATCTCCAAGTGGGTCAGCTTCGCCATCCTGATTTTCCCCTATCTGACCAAGCGCAGTCTGCTGCATCTGTCCATCCGGAATTACTACCCTTCCAAGGATATCATCACCAAGATCATTTCCGTGGGTTCCTCCTCCATGTTCCGCTCCGGACTGGCAGTGGTCTCCGCCATCATGCTCAACTCCATCGCCGGAAACATCTCCGATTCCGTTCTGGCCGCCGTTGGCGTGTGCAACAAGGTCATGATGTTCCCCTTCAGCATCATCCTGGGCTTCGGCACCGGCTTCCAGCCTGTGGCCGGCTTCAACTGGGGTGCCAAACGGTTTGACCGCGTTGAGGAAAGCTACCGTTTTTGTTCCCGGGTCGCCTTTATCGGCTCCGCGATTATGGCGGTCTTTGTTGCCGTCATGGCAGATACCTTTGTGGTTCTCTTTGCCGGAGCCGATGCGGAAATGCGCCGCATTGGTGTGATCTGCATGGTTTCCCAGTGTATTGCCCTTCCTATCCACGGCTGGGTCGCCATCGTCAACATGCTCTGTGCCGGTCTTGGCAATGCCAAGGGTGCGCTGGTTCTGTCCACCTCCCGTCAGGGCACCTGCTTTATCCCCATCCTGTATCCCCTGGCCTGGGCCTTCGGTGCCTACGGTATTGCCTGCGTGCAGGCAATTGCCGATATCCTGTCCATGGTTCTGGCCGTACCCATTCTGCGGGGCATGCGGAAAAAGATCGCAGCTGCCCAGGCTGCTGAGGAAGCCAGCCAAAACATCTGACAGATTTCGAATATCTGCGGCAGGATTGCTTCTGACGAAGCCGTCCTGCCGCTTTCTTTTGCAGAATCGCACAAAAGTCTATTGCTTTTTCCATGTCATCCTGTTATAATTAACCAACAAACATTGTTAGGAGAGGCCGCCATGATCATCAAACGTGATTTCATCTACACTCCCAAGGGCACGAACCGCCCCCTGCACATCTACCTTCCCGACAGCTATTTTGACTCCGAAGAACGTTATCCCGTCATGTATTTTTTTGACGGCCACAATCTGTTTTTTAATGAGGATGCCACCTACGGAAAGTCCTGGGGTCTGAAGGAATTTCTGGACAGCTGGGGTAAGCAGATCATCGTGGTGGGCATCGAATGCGGTCACGACGGGGAAGAGCGGCTCAGTGAATACCTGCCCTACCCCGCCAACAAAACCAGCCATTTCGCCAGATTCGTTCCCATGGGCGATGCCACCATGCAGTGGATCTTAAGTGAGGTCAAGCCTTTGATCGATCTGGAATACCGCACCATTCCCTTCCGGGAATGCACCGGTATCGCCGGTTCTTCCATGGGCGGTCTGATGGCCCTGTATGCCGTCACCCACTACAACCGGTGGTTCTCCAAGGGCGGCTGCGTCTCCACTGCCATGGGCTTCTGTATGCGGCCGCTGATGACCGATCTGCGAAAGCAATCGATCAGCCCCGATACCCGGATCTACCTGTCCTGGGGCAGCCGGGAAGCCCAGGGAATCAAGAATCCCGAAAAGGATGACCATACCAGCAAGACCTACAGCTGGAACAAAAAAGTCGCCGACTATCTGCGCACCCGAAATACGGCCGTGAAGATGCACTGCCAGGTAGGCGGCGGCCACTGTGAAGCGGACTGGGAAAAGCTGGTGCCGGTCTTTATGAATTTCCTCTGGACAGAATAATACATCGCCGCCGCATTCTGCAGAATGCGGCGGTGCTTCATACAACAGAAAATCCCGGCAGCGAGTGACCGCTGCCGGGTATTTTCATTAGGATTTGGTTTTTAACCCTATCGGGGAATGATTACTCGGAAACCTTGCGCTTCTTGTTCAGGAAGATCAGGGCCAGAGCTGCACCGGAAACTGCCAGAACAGTGATTGCCATGAAGATCATGTCACCGGTGGTGTAGTTGGAAGAGTCAGCAGTGCTGCTGTTGTTGTTGTAGCCGTTGCTGTTGGCGGAGTTGTTGGAAGCGCTGGCGCTGGTGCCCTTGTTGATCAGCATGATGTGGAACTCACCATAACGGTTCTCCTGGATGTTGTCATAGTACATGGCAGCATCAGCAGACTTGTTGGTGGAGTAACGCTCCCACTGCTCAGCGGTGTACCAGCCGTAGGACTCGTCAACGGTATCATCATAGTCGCCGTAGCTGGAGAAGATGCTGTACATGTTGATCAGAGTCATGTCGAAGGTGCCCTCGGCAGGAGCCTGGTAGTAGGGAACGATCTTGGTAGCGGTCTGGGTGTTGCCGTTGGTGTGGATGTACAGGTAAACGGTCATAGAGGGGATAAAGTCAGCAAGGAATCTGTCGCCCAGCTCAGGATAGTAGATGGGATGGGTAGCGTAGTTGCCCAGATTCTCGACAGTGATCAGGTTGCCGTCCACCAGCCAGCCGTTGAAGGTGTAGCTGTCGCGGGCGCCGGGGTTGGGCAGGGTCTTGACGACCTTACCGAACTGCTCACCGATCTCAACGGTGATGGTTCTGGTGCTCCAGGAAACCTGAGTCACAGGGTTCTGAGCTTCCAGGATAACAGTGCGCTGATATCTGGGACGGACAATGATGCTGCCGGTGACCTTGGTTGCGCCGGGCTTGAATTCCGTGTCGGTCTCGCCGATTTCCCAGCCAACGATGGAGAAGCCGTTCAGAGCGAAGTCAGCAGCGATCTGTCCATCGGTGGGGAAGGTGCCGTTGGCAGCGCTGACAGTGCTGTTGGCTGCAACGGAAACACCGTAGCCGGAGTCAACCCAGCCAGTGCCCTCTTCGTAGCGCTGGTAGTTGACAACATAGTCGTTCAGGATCCACTGAGCCTTCAGCTCCTTGGTATCGTAAACGGTGGAATCATCGGTAACCTGAACCTCGATGTTGGCAGAATTCTTCCAGAACCAGCCGCCGAAGGTGTAGTTGGTACGGGTGGGGACGGGCAGGGTAGCCAGTTCGCCGTAGGTGTGGCCTTCGCCAACGAAGACGCTGTGGCTCTTGTTGGCCAGGACACCGCCGTTGGGATTCAGCACGATGGTCTTGGGAGCATCGGTCAGGATAGCATACAGGTACAGGCCGTCGCCGTCGATGTTGGTGTCGGTCACGTACAGGTTGTTGGGATTGACGTAGTTGCCGTTCAGTTCCCAATGATCAAAGCGCTTGCCGTTGTCGGAGCCGAAGATCTGGCTGTAACGCTTCATAACCTCGGTGGCGCCGGGGATGCCGGAAACCTTTGCACCGATCTTGGTCTTCACTTCCTTGATGACAGCATCGTCACTGACACCGACTGCATCCTGCAGGACGAAGTAGATGTAGGTCTCGTCGTTGATGGCGTTCACGGCGGGCTGAGTTGCAATATCCTCACCGGCCACATTGCTCTCGGTTGCGGGAACAGTCTCAATAACAGGGGCAACGGGAGCTTCCGTTGCAGCAGTGGTTTCGACCACAGGCTCAGCAGCAGGCTCTGCTGCAGGTTCGGCAGCGGGTTCTGCCACAGGCTCAGCAGCGGGAGCAACAGGAGCCTCAGTTGCAGCGGTGGTCTCAACGGGAGCAGTTTCAGTAGCCAGAGCCTGGAAAGGCATGGCGGAAACCAGCAGCATTGCCACCAGAGTCAGGCTCAGCAGCTTCTTACATACTGTTTTCATTTTTCAAACCTCCTAATGATTTGTCTTTTTAGAAATAGGTTTGCCGGTCCGCAGTGTGATCACTGCCTCAGACAGGACGCCTGCCTGCGGGGATACCATGCTCCGGCATCTTTTTCATACACGCATTATAACCTATGAAAGCGGTTTCGTCAATAGGAAAATTACAAAAAATTACAAAAATATTTACACGGATTTACAAAGGTAACATATTAAGGATTTCTTAAGATGGATTTTCCGGAGATTTTGTAAAAAACAAAATATTTTCCCCGGTCAAAGGATTACAATTTGATACCTTTTCTTTCAAATGCAAGATATATGTTGACAACGCAACATCTTTCTGTTATAATGCAGCTCGTTGATATCTCAACTTTCGGAGGATGATCATATGGAAAGCCGATACGAGCTCTTTTCCGCTGCGATTTCCAGCATGCACCATGATATTCAAAAGATCGAACGGATGGAAATGGCCCACTACGGCCTGAAAGGCCCCCATGCCCAATGTCTGCTGGCCTTGAGACGGTATCCCGAAGGACTGACCGCCGCCAGATTGTGCGAGGTCTGTGAAAAGGATAAGGCTGCCATCTCCCGGATTCTGACGGAGCTGGAGTCTGCCGGAATGGTAACACGGGAACAGAAAAACGGAAGCCGTTACCGCGCTGCTCTGTATCTGACTCCCCAGGGACACGCCGCCGCCCAGGCAGTTGTGGAAAAAGCCCGGCTGGCTGTGGAGCTGGCAGGTACCGGCTTCAATGATGCCGAGCGGGAGATTTTCTACCGGGTACTGACCATCATCGCCGGAAATCTGCATTCCATCTGCAGAGAGGGACTGAACAAAGATCCCCTCTGAACCATTGGCAACCTCTAAAAACGCTTTTTTTGAGGTGCCAAATTATAAATAAGGAGTAACCATGCGCGTAAAAATTATCGTTGATTCCACTGCGGATATGATTCCGGAAACGGCAGCTCAGGTCGGTATCGTTCCCCTGACCGTTCATTTCGGAGACCAGGAATTTATTTCCGGTGTGGATATGGATTCCAGAAAATTTTATGAAATGCTGGCAAAAAGCGATGTACTTCCCACCACCAGCCAGCCTACTCCCTTCGCCTTTGAAGAAGCCTTCCGTCAGGCGGTGGAGGAAGGGTTTGATGTGGTCTGCATCACCTGCTCCGGCAAACTGTCCGGCACCAATCAGAGCGCCAACATCGCCGCGGAGGCGTTTCCCGGCAGAGTTTGGGTTGTCGACAGCAATACCATCGCCATTTCCCTGGGCATCCTGACGGAATACGCCCTCCGGCTTGTACAGCAGGGACTGTGCGCACAGGAGATTGTTCGTGAGCTGATGCTCAAACGGGATCGTGTTCGCCTGCTGGCACTGGTCGATACACTGGAATACCTGAAAAAGGGCGGCCGTGTCTCCCCTACCGTTGCATTTGCCGGCGGATTGCTGAACATCAAGCCTGTGATCACGCTGACCGACGGTGAAATTCAGGTCATAGGAAAAGCCCGCGGTTCCAGACAGGGCAACAGCCTGCTGGTGCAGGAAATCGAAAAGGCCGGCGGTGTCGATTTCAGCAAACCCATACTGCTGGGCTATACCGGACTGAGCGATGAACTGCTGCGCAAATACCTTCTCGACAGTGCTGCCCTCTGGGAAGGCTATGGGGAAAACCTACCCATTTCCATTGTGGGCAGCGTCGTCGGCACCCACGCAGGCCCCGGTGCCATCGCTGTTGCTTTCTTTGCCGCGGAGTAACCGGTAACTGCCGCACACGCTCTGATGTACGCTTCCGATGCCGGATTCCTGTTCGGCACCGGAAACCATCCCAAAAATACCTATTGACAAATCAGGAAAAATCGCATATTATAATTGTAGTTAGCAGCAGCTAACTACAATTTCACTTTATTAGTTAGCTATCGCTAACCATTTATAAAAGGAGGTCCCGGTTATGAATCTTAACAACATTGTACAAACTATGACTGCACTTAGTGCCATTATCATGATTCTGATGGGTTCCGCCTGGCTGAAGCAAGCCCTGCGAGGCATGATGAAATTCTGATCCTACCTAAGGAGAACGCCTATGTCCGAAGACTATCTGATCCGCAACTGTGCCCCCACACTGGCAGGCCTCAAAACCGCCAGTCTGTTCACCTGCCCCTTTGCGTCCAGAAAAAAACTGCTGGATTCCCTCCGGCAGCTGAACCGGCGGCTTGGCAGCAAGGGACTTCGGCTGCTGCCTCTGCGGTTTTCTGACAGCAAAGCCCTGATCTATCTGTACCGTCCCGAAAAGCTCCGCCGGGATCTGTCCCAGGATACGGCAGCTCAGCTGCTGCGTGCCCAGGGCTACGATCCGGCCAGCTGTGAAAAATGTGTGCGGCATCTTGCCTGCAAGCTTCGCCGTCAGCAGGAATTTCCCCATGAGATTGGCTTGTTTCTTGGCTATCCGCCTGCAGATGTCTGCGGCTTTATTGAGCAGGGGCCGGACTGCTGCAAATGCACCGGCTGCTGGAAAGTCTATTCCGATGTGGAAGGTGCACAGAAGAAATTTGCCCAGTACAAGAAATGCACCCGGGTCTATCAGGATCAGTGGGCAAAAGGAAAAGATATTGAGCGGCTCACAGTAGCCGGTTGATATACCATATTACAGGAAAGGTTGACTATTTGTTATGAGCAAGATCGCAGTTGTTTACTGGAGCGGCACCGGAAATACGGAGGCTATGGCAAATGCCGTTGCGGACGGCGCAAGGAATGCAGGGGCAGATGTCTCCCTGTATACCGCAGCAGATTTTTCCGCCGCTTTGATGGACACTTTTGATGCTATTGCCTTTGGCTGTCCTTCCATGGGTGCTGAGCAGCTGGAGGAAAATGAATTCGAGCCCATGTTCCAGGATTGTGAAAGCAGACTCCGGGGCAGAAAAATCGCCCTGTTCGGTTCCTACGGCTGGGGTGACGGCGAATGGATGCGTTCCTGGGAGAATACCTGCCGCGCATCCGGTGCGCTTCTGGCCTGTGACAGCGTAATTTGCCAGGAAACACCTGACAACGACGGGCAGGCCGATTGCCGCGCTCTGGGCGCAGCCCTGACCTGATTTTCAGAAAACGAAATACCACCAATTACTTCCTTCTTTCCGCCGCCGGCTTCTGCACAGCCGGCGGCACTTTCTTTTTCGGGACTTTACATAGATTTTACATTTCCTTGGTAATAAATTTGACATTTCTTTGCTAATATTTAACTTGTATAAAATAAACACAGAAAGGCAGAATCCTATGGATATTTTTGACGTCCTAACAATGATCGGCGGACTGTGCCTGTTCCTGTTCGGCATGAATGTCATGGGTGAATCCCTGGAACGCGCAGCCGGCAACAGCCTGCGCTCTCTCCTGGGTAAGCTGACCACCAACCGGATGCTGGGCTTCCTGACCGGTATGGCAGTTACGGCCGTGATCCAGTCCTCCTCCGCAACAACCGTTATGGTCGTGGGCTTTGTCAACTCCGGCCTGCTGACACTGGGTCAGGCCATCAATGTCATCATGGGTGCCAACGTCGGTACCACCGTTACCTCCTGGATCTTGTCACTGGGCGGCATCGAAAGCGGCAATTTCTTTGTCCAGATGCTGAAGCCCACCTCCTTTACCCCCATCCTTGCCCTCATCGGTATCTTCTACTATATGTTCGTCAAGGATACCTCCAAGAAGGATATCGGAATGATCCTGCTGGGTTTTGCCACACTGATGTTCGGCATGGATACCATGTCCGACGCTGTTTCCGGTCTGAAGAATGTTCCGGAATTCCAGCAGCTGTTCCTGCTGTTCACCAATCCCATTCTGGGTGTTGTAGCCGGTGCTGTTCTGACTGCCGTGATCCAGTCCTCCTCTGCATCCGTCGGTATTCTGCAGGCACTGTCCTCCACCGGTTCCGTGACTTATGCAGCCGCAGTACCCATCATCATGGGTCAGAATATCGGTACCTGTGTCACTGCCATGCTGTCCTCCGTGGGCGCCACCAAGAACGCAAAGCGGGCAGCATTCGTCCATCTGCTGTTCAATATCATCGGCACCATTGTCTGTCTGATTCTGTTCCTGATTGGCAGCGCCCTGTTCCAACCTGCAATTCTTGGCGAGGGTGCCACCCACTTCGGCATCGCCATCTGCCACACCATCTTTAACATCGCCTGTACTGCCATTCTGCTGCCCTCCGGCAGTCTGCTGGAAAAGCTTGTCTGCAGACTGGTTCCCGATGCCAAGGAAGCAGAATCCACCTCCGAACTGGACGAGCGTCTGTTTGCCACTCCCTCCATCGCGCTGGAGCGCAGCCGCGTCCTCACCGGCGAAATGGCCAATACCGCCGCAACGACCCTGCTTACCGCCATGGATTCTCTGCTGAACTACACTCCCGAGCTGGGTCAGCAGGTTCGTGACCTGGAGGATAAGACCGACCATTACGAAGATATCCTGGGCACCTATCTGGTGAAGCTCTCCACGCTGAAAATCAGCCCCGCTGACAGCAATGAAGCCGCCATGCTGCTGAAGGCCCAGAACGATTTCGAGCGCATCGGCGACCATGCCCTGAATCTGGTAGAATCCGCCGAAGAATTGAACGAGAAGAATCTGAGCCTGTCCGATGCCGCAAAGCACGAGCTGTCCGTACTGATCCGCGCCGTCACGGAAATCGTGGAACTGTCTTTCACCGCTTTCTGGGAAAGAGATCTGCAGAAGGCTTACCTGGTGGAGCCTCTGGAGCAGGTCATCGACGATCTGAAGGAAAAGATGCGTGTGCACCACATCCTGCGTCTGCAGCAGGGCAGCTGCTCCATCGAAACCGGCTTTGTCTGGTCTGATCTGCTGAATGCCCTGGAGCGTGTGGGCGACCACTGCTCCAACATTGCCGGCTGTGTGGTTGATATGGCCCATCACGATATGAACACCCACGAAGCCCTCCGCTCCGCCCGGGTGGAAAACGAGCACTTCAGTGAACAGTACAAGGATTACGCAAAGAAGTTCAGCCTGAAGTAAGTTACATGTATGAAAAACCAGCCTGTGAGGAACCCTCACAGGCTGGTTTTTTTCTGGCAAATGATTGTTTATCTGCACAAATGATACACGCCATTGTAGGAGCGGATTTTCAATCCGCCCTGATTGACCGATAAAATCCCGGATAAATCGACTTGCAGGGATGAAGCGCTTGCATATAACATACTGCATAATTGTCGCTGCGTTGAGGGCGGATTAAAAATCCGCCCCTAAAGTAGTTTTCCTTTTTCGATCATTAAACGACCGGGTGCTCAGTTGCTTTCGCGCAGCGACAGGAGCATGGCCCAGATGGCTGCCATCAGCAGCACCGCAGCGCCTGCCAGACCGATGGCATAGGAGCCGGTCATATCATAAATCAGGCCCCAGAGCGGATTGGCGAAGAAGGTTCCTGCGCTGCCTGCCGTAGCGATCAGCGCCCAGATTGCTGCATATTCCCGGGAGCCAAAGACCCGGCGGGTCAGCTGCGGCAGCAGGGTGGTATAAATCCCCAGTCCGAAGGAGAGCAGCAGAAGACCGGGCCATGCCAGCGCCGGCATCAGCAGGGCCAAAAAGCCTGCCGCAAAAACCAGCATCATCAGAACGCCGCCTCTGCGGACACCCAGCCTGCCGTACAGAATTCCCTGCGCCACCTTGCCCACTGCCAGAAAGGCCGTCATAACGGAGATCATAACGCTGACTGTCCCCTCTTCAAACCGGTATGCGCTGAGCAGGGACGGCAGCTGCTGCTGCACACCGCAGCAGGCGCAGATAATAATGATCACCACCATCTGCAGATACAGTTTCGGGCTTTTCAGAGCCTCCGCCCGGGTCATGCCCAGGCCCACCGCGCCGTTTCCGCTGCCGGACACAACACCGGACTGCTTTCCCAGAAGCAGCGCCGCTGTCCACAGGAGCACCAGCCAGCAGATTCCCATGACCCGCAGGGCCGTCTGCCAGCCAAAGCCTGCCATGCACTGCGGGATCACAATGCTGAAAATCATACCGCCCACACCGGAACCGGCCATCACACCGCCCAGGATACCCGATGCCTGGGCGCCGAAATAAGACTGCTGAACGATCACATTGGCACACAGCGCCACACAGGTGGAAGAAAGGGCACCCATGGCAAATCCCGTCAGATACAGCATCCAGAGATTTTTCACCAGGGACAAAAGAATCATACATCCGCCGGTCCAGATTCCGCAGACCAGCAAGACACCACCCACACCTCTTTTGCCCACATACTGTCCCAGAAACGGATTCAGCAGCGCACCCGACAAACTCATCAGGCTGAAGATCAAAGAAAAGCTGCCCCGGCTGATTTCCAGTACCGCACAGATTGGTTCCAGAAAAAAGCTTAACGTGGAGGAAGTCAGCGCCATGGCCATCATGGTCAAAAATGCCGCGGCAGCAGGGCGGTATGCGTTGATTTTCTCTTTCATGGTGTCTCCTTGTGTATTTGTTTTAGATAACATATCGTTTATTTTACGAAAAAGGAACGCTATCGTAGGGGCGGATTTTCAATCCGCCCTCAATGCATCGACTGTTTCGCAGTATGTTATATGCAAGCGCTTCATCCCTGCAGTCGATTTTTCCGGGATTTTATCGGTCGATCAGGGCGGATTGAAAATCCGCCCCTACAATGGCGTGTACCATTCGTGCATGAAACGATCATTTACACCAGTTCTAACATGTTGTCGTCGGCTGCTGTCTTATTTCCACTTTTCGATCAGGCTGCGGATCTGGGCTGTGAGCTTGGCATTGTCCTTGTTGGTTCTGCCCTTGCGGGTCTTAACCAGAGCCAGCAGATCCTCTGCCGCGGCCAGCAGCTCGCCGTAGACCTGGCGGGCACGCTGGCTGCCCTTGAAGGCAGCTGCCCGGTCAATCTTGATGCCTTCCGTGTAGGTGGTCATCTTGCCGGTCAGCAGGTCATATTCTGTGCCGGAATAGGGGGCTTCCGCCTGATAGCCCATGTCCGTCAGGGTTTTCCGGAAGGCTTCACAGCTGCTGTCATCGCCATGATTGACAAACACCATGCCCGGCTTCTGCCGGAACCCGGCCAGCCAGTTCAGCAGTCCCTCCTTGTCCGCATGACCGGAGGTGCCGTGAAGCATGGAAATTTCCGCATGAACCGCAATGTCTTCACCAAACAGTTTGACAGACTTCGCACCCTCCTGAAGCTTCCGTCCCAGAGAACCCTCTGCCTGGTAGCCTACGAACAGGATGATGCTTTCCTTGCGCCACAGATTGTGCTTCAGGTGATGGCGGATGCGGCCTGCTTCACACATGCCGGAGGCAGACAGAATGACCTTTGGCTGCAGATCCGCATTGATCAGCTTGGATTCCTCCGAGGTGACAGAAAGCGTCACACCGTCAGACCAGATGGGATTGATGCCCTGTGCCAGCACTGCCAGGGTTTCTTCGTCAAAATTGGTATGGCTGCACTGCAGGAAAATTCCGGTAGCCTCCACCGCCAGGGGAGAGTCCACATATACCGGGAAGCCATCGTGGCCTCTGACCAAGCTCTTTTGCTTGATCTCCCGGATGGCGTACAGCATTTCCTGGGTACGTCCCACCGCAAAGGACGGAATCACCAGATTGCCGCCCCGGTCGAATGCCCGCTGGATGCAGCTTGCCAGCTCGGCTACCGCATCTCCCCGGACTTTTTCATGGTAGCGGTCACCGTAGGTGGACTCGATGACCAGATAGTCCGCCTCCTCCACCGGCTTGGGGTCATTCAGCAGCGGCTGATTGGTATTGCCCACGTCGCCGCTGAAAACGATCTTTTTGGTTTCTTCCCCTTCCGTCAGCCAAAGCTCAATGGCAGCGGAGCCCAGAAGATGGCCGATGTCTGTCATTCTGAGGATGATTCCTTCCGCAACCTGCAGCGGCTCCATGTACTGCACCGGTCGCAGCAGCTTGATAGCCGCCAGTGCATCGTTCATGGTATAGGTTGGCTCCACCAGCGGTTCACCGGCACGCTCCGCCTTGCGGCTGCGCCACTGGGCTTCCGATTCCTGAATGTGGGCAGAGTCCCGGAGCATGATATTGCACAGGTCGCAGGTTGCCTCCGTTGCGTAAATAGGTCCGGAGAAGCCGTCCCTGCAAAGCTTGGGCAGCATACCGGAATGGTCAATATGCGCATGGGTCAAAAAGACGGCCTCAATGGCGTTTGCGCTCACCGGCAGGGGCATATTCTGGAACACATCCACGCCCTGCTCCATGCCGCAGTCCACCAGATAATAGCGGCCGCCCACTTCCAGCAGGGTACAGCTTCCTGTAACCTCATGGGTCGCGCCGATAAATTGAATCTTCATAATTGGCACCTCCTGCGATTTATTCTTATTATAATTATACCATGGTTCCCAAATCAGGGCAAGGTGACAAACGTGAATGGTTGGTAAATTCTCTGTACCATCCTTCCATTTTCTCTGTTTTCGCCGCCATAGGCCGGAATTCCTGCCTTCGCGGAAAATTACAGCGGAATCCACTTGCTATTTCAGAGTGAATAAGGTAAAATAATGGGTAGTGATTTTTTTGAAAGAGGCGATCCTATGATAAACGTGGCCTTTGATAATGAGAAATATCTGCAGACCCAGTCTGCTCACATCCGTGACCGCATCGCCAAATTCGGCGGCAAGCTGTATCTGGAGTTCGGCGGCAAGCTGTATGACGACAACCATGCCTCCCGTGTTCTGCCCGGTTTTCAGCCCGACAGCAAGCTGCGGATGCTGCTGCAGCTGAAGGATCAGGTGGAAATGGTCATCGCCATCAATGCCGATGATATTGAGAAGAATAAGGTTCGCGGCGACCTGGGCATTACCTATGACCGGGATGTGATCCGGCTCATTGATATTTTCCGCGGCTTCGGTCTGTATGTTTCCAGCGTGGTTCTGACCCGCTATCACGGCCAGAATCTGGCGAAGGCGTTCCAGTCCCGTCTGGAGGGGCTGGGCATCCGGGTCTATCACCACTATGACATTGCCGGTTATCCCAACAACACCGCCCATATTGTCAGCCCCGAAGGCTTCGGCAAGAATGATTACATCGAGACCACCCGCTCCCTGGTGGTGGTCACCGCCCCCGGCCCCGGCAGCGGCAAGCTGGCCACCTGCCTGAGCCAGCTGTACCACGAGCATGTGCAGGGCAAGACCGCAGGCTATGCCAAGTTCGAGACCTTCCCCATCTGGAACCTGTCCATCAACCATCCCGTGAACCTGGCCTATGAAGCCGCCACCGCCGATCTGAATGACGTGAACATGATCGACCCCTTCCACCTGGATGCCTACGGCATCACCACGGTCAACTACAACCGGGATGTGGAAGCCTATCCGGTCCTGGTGGCCATCTTCGAGAAGATTCTGGGCGAATGCCCCTACAAGTCCCCCACGGATATGGGTGTCAACATGGTGGGCAACTGCATCATCAACGATGCCGCCGCCCGGGAGGCCTCCCGTCAGGAGATCATCCGCCGGTACTATGAGGCCCTGTGCGACCAGAAGAAGGGTAAAAATGTGGAAGAAGCCATCCGTAAGCTGGAGCTGCTGATGAAGAAGGCAGGCATTGCCCCCGCCGAACGCAGAGTCGTAGCACCCGCCCTGGCCCGGGCGGAAGAAACCGGCGACGCAGCAGCCGCCATGGAGCTGCCCGACGGCACCATCGTCACCGGCCGCACCTCCGACCTGCTGGGCGCCTCCTCCGCACTGCTTCTGAATGCCCTGAAGAAGATCGGCGGTCTGCCGGATGATCTGCACATGATCTCCCCCATCGTTCTGGAGCCCATCCAGAATCTGAAGACCAACCATCTGGGCAACCGGAATCCCCGGCTCCATACGGACGAGACCCTCATCGCCCTGTCCATCTCCGCTTCCACCAACCCCATGGCCAAGCACGCCATGGAACAGCTGAGCAAGCTGCGCGGCTGCGATGTCCACTCCTCCGTGATCCTGTCCCAGGTGGACGAGCGCACCTTCAAGCGCCTGGGCGTGAACCTGACCTGCGAACCCCGGTATCAGGGATAAAAATGCTAAATAAAAAATGCTGAATGCTAAATTGAAGGCATTCAGCATTTTTCTGTTTTTGACAATTTCTTTATTCTGTGTTACGTTAATAAAAGAAAGATGAACCTGAATCCGGAGGGTTTGTATGAAGATAAAAAAATGCACAAAAGAAACATTTGTTGTAATCGGCAAAGAAGGTTCAACTATGGATGGTCAGGGTTTCATTCAAAAATTATGGTCGGATGCGAACTCTTGTTTTGGAGAAGTACAGTCGCTGGCCAAAAAGGACGAGAATGGCAATTTAATTGGCATTTGGGGTGCAATGTCTGATTTTTCTCATTCGTACAAACCCTGGGAAGATAACTTCAGCAAGGGATTGTACCTTGCCGGTGTTGAATGTGTTGATGATGCAGAAGCCCCCGAAGGATGGACAAAGTGGACGATTCCAGAATATGAATATATTTGCGCAGACTCTGAAAACGAAAATACCTTTTCGGAGGTATTGGAATACATGGAAGCGAATAATATCACATTGGTTGGAGCTGTCCACGACTTTACTTGTCCAGTAAGTGGAAAGAACTATTTGTTTTTCCCAATTAGAATCATCTGATCAAATTCCAATTTGACGGAGGTAGTGCAAATGGAAAAACTAACAAAACAGACCAATGCAATTCTGATGGAACGTTTTGGTAAAGACAGTATTATTGCATTGGCAACTGCTATTGATAATTTGCCTTTTGTTCGTAGCGTGGATGCGTTTTATGAGAACGGTGCCTTTTATGTACTCACCCACGGATTATCCAATAAAATGCAGCAGATAGAACAGAATCCAATAGTTGCATTATCAGGCGAATGGTTTACAGCCCAAGGCAATGGCGTTAATTTAGGTTACTTTGGAAAAAAAGAGAATGCACGCATCGCCGAAAAAATGAGGAATGTATTTTCTGCCTGGATTGATAATGGTCATAATAACTTCGAAGACACAAATACATGCATCCTTCGTATTGAATTAACAAACGGTATTCTGTTTTCAAATGGGACAAGATATGAAATTGACTTTACCTGAGCCAATTACAATTTCCCGAACACTTCCAACATACGATATTCATTTTGCATTTAGCATTTATAATTTATCATTGCCAACAAAAAAGAACTCCGAAAAGATCGGAGTTCTTTTTTATTATGTTACGCCTGCTGCTCGCAGTAGATGCAGCGGTAGACCTTTTTGGCAGGGTCGGTCAGCTTGAATTCGTGTACGATTTCCCGCTCCACAGAGGTGATGCAGCGGGGATTCTTGCACTTGATAACATTCACTACCCGCTGAGGCAGGGCCAGATGCCGCTGCTCGGCCACCACACCGTCATGGATGATGTTGACGGTGATGCCGGGGTCCAGGTAGCCCAGAATGTCCAGGTCGATTTCCATATGGGTGCTGATCTTGATGATGTCCTTCTTGCCCATTTTGGGGCTGTCGGCATTCTTGATCAGGGCCACGGTGCAGTCCAGCTTGCCCAGATTCAGCACATTATAGATATTCATGCCATTGCCAGCGGTGATGTGGTCCAGGACGATGCCGTTTTCAATGTGTCCGATCTTCATACGGTTACCTCCAGCATCTTCAGAATCAGGGCCATACGGATGAACATGCCGTTCTTGGCCTGGGGGAAATACATGGCTCTGGGATCATCGTCCACGGCAACGGAAATCTCATTGACGCGGGGCAGCGGATGCATGACGATCATATCTTCCTTGGCAGGCACCAGCTTGTCGGGGGTCAGGATGTAGGTATCCTTCAGACGGATATAGTCCGCCTCGTTGAAGAAACGCTCCCGCTGAACACGGGTCATGTACAGCACGTCCAGCTGAGGCATGACCTCTTCCATGGTGGTCACTTCCTCATAGGGGATGCCCCGGCTTTCCAGCTCATCCTCAATGATATAGCGGGGGAACTTCAGTTCCTCAGGGGCAATGAAGATGAACTTGATACCGCTGTACCGGGCCATGGCACCAACCAGAGAGTGGACGGTACGGCCGAACTTCAGGTCACCGCACAGGCCGATGGTCAGGTTATTGAAGCGCTTCTTGCAGCGCCAGATGGTCAGAAGGTCAGTCAGGGTCTGGGTGGGATGGTTGTGGGAGCCGTCACCGGCATTGATGATGGGCACACCGGCCCGGCGGGCAGCCACCACAGGAGCGCCTTCCTTGGGATGGCGCATGGCAATGATATCTGCATAGCAGCCCACGGTCTGCACGGTATCGGACAGGCTCTCACCCTTGGCAGAGGAGGAGGAACCGGCCTCGCTGAAGCCCACAACACTGCCGCCCAGGCGGTGCATGGCAGACTCAAAGCTCAGACGGGTACGGGTGGAAGGCTCGAAGAACAGGGTCGCCAGCAGCTTATGGCGGCAGGCATCCTGATACTTGGCGGGATTGGCAATAATGTCTTCCGCCACCGCGATCAGCTCGTCGATCTCTTCGACGGTCAGATCGGTGATATTCATCAGATTCTTCATTACTTTGCTCCGTTCACGGCCAGGTAATTCTTGATCCGGGTAACGTTCTCTTCGTTGGCGGGGTCCTCTTCCAGGTACTCGATGATGTCATACACATCCACAACGGAGTACACGGGGAAGCCGAACTGCTCCTCGATCTCCTGCATGGCGCCCTTCTCGGTCTGACCCTTTTCCTTGCGGTCAACCATGATGAAGGTAGCGATGACCTTGGTGCCTTCCAGGTGCTTCAGAATCTCCATGGACTCCCGGATGGCGGTACCGGCGGTGATAACGTCCTCGATGATGACGATCTCCTCACCGGCCTGGGGAACATAGCCAACGAAGGTGCCGCCTTCGCCGTGATCCTTCACTTCCTTGCGGTTGAAGAAGAAGGGCACGTTCAGGCCGTTCTTGCTCAGGGCAACGGCTGCGGAAATGGAAAGGGAGATGCCCTTGTAGGCAGGGCCGTACAGGACGGCTTCCTTCTTGCCCAGCTTATCGAAGTAAGCCTTGGCATAGAATTCGCCCATCTTGGTGATCTGGTCACCGGTCTTGATCATACCGGCGTTGACGAAATAGGGGATCTTACGGCCGGACTTAGCGGTAAAATCACCGAACTTCAGAACACCGGCACCCTGCAGGAACTCAATAAACTCTCTTTTGTAGGCTTCCATGTTTCTATCTCCTTTGAATATATCTTGTAGGGCGGGGTCAATAAATTTTTGTATGATTGCCCCCGGCAATCATCTGTATTACAGATTCGCTGCGCGGAGCACCACCCCGCCGATCAGGTCGGATAACCACCCGGTTTGGATGTGTGCATTACGGTATCCTTAAGAAAAAAGACTGTCTCTTTCACATATCGATAGTGCGTCGGCGGGGTCATGACCCCGCCCTACACACATTATTGGAAATCAGTCGCAGAACTCGGCCACGCAGCGCTGGTATGCAGCCACGGGGTCGGCAGCGGCGGTGATGGGACGGCCGACAACGATGTAGTCGGAGCCGATCTCCTTGGCTGCTGCGGGAGTCATGACGCGCTTCTGGTCACCCACATCGCCGTCAGCAAAACGCACGCCGGGGGTGATGGTCAGGAAGTTTTCACCGCAGCGGCCGTGAACCTTGCCAGCCTCCAGGGGGGAGCAGACGATGCCGTCCAGGCCCGCATTCTTGGCAGTCTCGGCATAGTGCATGACCACTTCATCGATGGGCTCCTTGATCAGCAGGTCACGCTCCATGGCTTCCTGATCGGTGGAGGTCAGCTGGGTGACAGCGAT
This sequence comes from Oscillospiraceae bacterium, assembly GCA_017398105.1. The sequence continues at coordinate 24,111 of JAFQHF010000032.1, forward strand.
CAGCAGAGGACGGCTGCCGTCGGGACGGGTCAGACCTTCCAGCGCGCCCTTCATCATGGCAGTGGTGCCGGCAGCGTGCAGGTTGGTGATGTCAACGTCCAGATTGGACAGAACTGCCATGGCCTTCTTGACGGTGTTGGGGATATCATGCAGCTTCAGGTCCAGGAAGATCTTGTGGCCACGTGCCTTGATCTCCTTGACGATAGAGGGGCCTTCCGCATAGTACAGCTCCATGCCGATCTTCAGGAAAGGCTTGCGGTCGCATCCGGCAAACTTGTCCAGGAATGCAAAGGTTGCCTCAGCAGAGGAAAAATCACATGCTACGATTACGTCCTTACCCATAATTACTTTGCGCCTCCTATAATTTCACTTAAGTTATTGATACGGTACTTGGCCATGACCTCCGGCAGATCCCGGACGATATCACGGCAGATGTAGGGGTTCACCAGATTGGCTGCGCCCACTTCAACAGCGGTGGCACCGGCCATCATCATTTCGATGACATCCTCGGCAGAAGAAACACCGCCCATGCCCACCACGGGAATGGACACGGCATTTGCCACCTGGTAAACCATCCGGACAGCCACAGGGAAAATGGCAGGGCCGGAGAAGCCGCCCATCTTGTTGGCAATGATAGGCTTGCGGGTGCGCAGATTGATGCGCATACCCAGCATGGTATTGATCAGGCTGATGCCATCAGCGCCTGCATCCTCGCAGGCCTTGGCAATGGAAACAATGTCGGTGACATTGGGGGAAAGCTTAATGATAACAGGCTTGGTGGTGACCGCCTTCACGGCCCGGGTCACTTCCGCAGCCGCCTCCGGCTGGGTGCCGAAGCTCATGCCGCCGCCATGGACATTGGGGCAGGAAACATTTACTTCCAGCCAGCCCACCTGTTCTTCCTTGTCCAGCTTTTCGCAGGTGTAGGCGTAATCCTCCACGCTGAAGCCGGAAACATTGGCCATGACAGGCTTGTGGAAGCACTTAGCCAGCTTGGGCAGTTCCTCAGAGATAACCTTCTCCACGCCGGGATTCTGCAGGCCCACAGCATTGATCATGCCGCTGGTGCATTCTGCGATCCGGGGGGTGGGGTTGCCGAAGCGGGGATCCCTGGTGGTTCCCTTGAAAGAGAAAGTGCCCAGCTCGTTGATGTCGTACAGCTCCGCAAATTCATAGCCGTAGCCGAAGGTGCCGGAGGCAGGGATCACAGGATTGTCCAGCTCAATGCCGCACAGATTCACCTTTAAGCTTCCCATAAGATCTCCTCCTTCTTCATAACGGGGCCTTCCTTGCAGATGCGCTTATAGCCGGTCAGAGTCTTGCAGGAGCAGCCCATGCAGGCGCCGAAGCCGCAGCCCATGCGCTCCTCAAAGCTCATCTGGCCGGAGGTCTTGGATGCCCGGTACACAGCCTTCAGCATAGGCTCGGGGCCGCAGGTGTAAAAATAAGTATAGTCTTCCGGCAGGGCATCGGTGACAAAGCCCTTGGTGCCGTAGCTGCCGTCCACGGTGGTTACCGTCACATCGCAGCCCAGTGCTTTAAATTCTTCCTCGTAGAAGATCTCGCCGGCGGTATTGAAGCCCAGGATGACCTTGACCTCCTTGCCCAGGGCGATTAGCTTCTTGGCCAGGTTGTACATGGGAGGCACGCCAACGCCGCCGCCCAGCAGCACAGGCTTCTGACCTGCCAGAGTCAGATCGTAACCGTTGCCCAGACCGGTGAGGATATCCAGCTTTCCACCGGAAGCCATGGCGCTCATGGCCTCGGTGCCCTTGCCCACCACCTTGTAGACGATGGTCAAGGTCTCGCCGTCATAGTCGCAGACGGAGATGGGACGGCGCAGGAACATGCCGTCCAGCTGGATATTGACGAACTGGCCGCAGTTGGTGATCTCGGAGGTATCGCCGGCCAGAACCATTTTATAAACAGAATCCGTCAGCCGCGTATTGCTGCGGATCTCGAAAATGCTTTGTTTCATGATTTCCTCCTCGTTATTTTGAATGAGAAAATTCCTGTATTTGAGGAAATGCCCAAAAATTTAAGGTTAAGGGAGGGTCAAGACCCTCCCCTACGGAGTTCATTATCAGGCGTCGATGGTGGAAATGGTCAGGGTCGTCTCTTCCAGAACATCCAGCAGAGCCTTGACGGTGTCCAGAGAGGTGAACATGGTCACATTGTACTCGGTGGCAACCTGGCGCAGCTTGCTGCCGTCGCCGGAGGTGGTGCCGGGATCCTGAGTGTTGATGAAGTAGGCAATGTGGCCCTGGCGGATGGCATTGGGGATCTCATCACTGCCGTCGCTGATTTTGGTCAGGGCATGGGTACGGATGCCGTTCTTCTTCAGGAACATAGCGGTACCCACGGTAGCTTCAATATTGAAGCCCAGCTTGTAGAACCGGCGAATCAGGGGCAGTGCCTCCTCCTTGTCCTTATCTGCGATGGTGCAGAAGACGGTGCCGTAGTTCTGCAGGTGCATACCGGAAGCCTGCAGGGCCTTGTACAGGGCGCGGGTCATGGTACGGTCGTAGCCGATGGCTTCGCCGGTGGACTTCATTTCAGGAGACAGGTAGGCATCCAGACCCCGGATCTTGTTGAAGGAGAATACGGGAGCTTTCACATACCAGCGCTCTTTCTCATCGGGATAGATGTCGAAGAAGCCCTGCTCCTTCAGGCTCTTGCCCAGAATGACCTCGGTGGCGATATCGGCCAGGGAGTAGCCGGTGGCCTTGCTCAGGAAGGGAACGGTACGGGAGGAACGGGGGTTGACCTCGATGATGAAGACATTGTCATCCTTGTCCACGATGAACTGGATGTTGAACAGGCCCACGATGCCGATGCCCAGACCCAGCTTCTTGGCGTACTGCAGGATGATGCCCTTGACCTTGTTGGAGATGGAGAAGGGAGGATAGACGGAGATGGAGTCACCGGAGTGGACGCCGGTACGCTCCACCAGCTCCATGATACCGGGCACGAACACATCGCGGCCGTCGCAGATGGCATCGATCTCCACTTCGCGGCCCTGGATATACTTGTCGACCAGAACGGGCTTGTCCTCGTCGATCTCAACGGCGGTTCTCAGGTAGTGGCGCAGCTGCTTCTCATTGGCAACGATCTGCATAGCACGGCCGCCCAGAACGAAGGAGGGACGCACCAGCACGGGATAGCCGATTTCCTCGGCGGCAGCGATGCCGTCTTCCAGCTTGGTGACAGCCTTGCCCTTGGCACGGGGGATGTTCAGCTCGTTCAGCAGGTTTTCGAAAGCATTTCTATCCTCAGCCTTGTCGATGGCAGCGCAGTCGGTGCCGATGATCTTCACGCCACGGTCGGTCAGAGGCTGTGCCAGGTTGATGGCAGTCTGGCCGCCCAGAGAGGCGATGACACCCTCAGGCTGTTCGAATTCGATGATGTTCATCACATCCTCGGGAGTCAGAGGCTCGAAGTACAGCTTGTCAGCGGTGGTGTAGTCGGTGGAAACGGTCTCGGGGTTGTTGTTGATAATAATGGCCTCGTAACCGGCGTTCTTGATGGTCATGACGGCGTGAACGGTGGAGTAGTCGAATTCCACACCCTGACCGATACGGATGGGGCCTGCGCCCAGCACCACGATCTTCTTGCGGTTGGTCAGGCGGGATGCGTTCTCGCCGGTGTAGGAGGAGTAGAAGTAAGGAATATAGGCGCCGGTGTGGCAGGTGTCCACCATCTTGAACACGGGGAACAGGTTGTGCTCCTTGCGCATCTTGTACACATCCAGCTCATTGCACTTCCACAGTCTTGCGATATACTTATCGCCGAAGCCCATCTTCTTGGCAGCAGTCAGGGTTTCCAGATCCATGACCTTGACACGGAGCAGCTCCTCCATATCGATGATATTCTTGATGGCTTCCAGGAAGTAGGGGGTGATCTGGGTGATCTCGTGGATCTTCTCCACAGAAACGCCGTGGTAGATCAGCTCGGCAATGGCGAAAATGTTGTCGGAACGGAACTCCTTGATATAATCCAGCAGTTCCTCCACGCTCATATTGTCGAACTTGCTCAGGTACATGTGGTTTGCGCCGATCTCCAGGGAGCGGATGCCCTTCAGCAGAGCCTCCTCCAGGTTGGTGCCGATGCCCATGACCTCGCCGGTAGCCTTCATCTGGGTACCCAGCTTGTTGGTGGCAGAGGTGAACTTATCGAAGGGGAACCGGGGCAGCTTGGCAATAACGTAGTCCAGCTTGGGCTCGAAGGCGGCATTGGTGTTGGCGATCTTGATATCTTCCAGAGCCATGCCCACAGCGATCTTGGCAGTGACCCGGGCGATGGGGTAGCCGGAAGCCTTGGAAGCCAGAGCAGAGGAACGGGAAACGCGGGGATTGACCTCGATCAGGTAGTATTCAGAGGAATGGGGGTTCAGAGCAAACTGGACGTTGCAGCCACCCTCGATCTTCAGCTCCTTGATGATCTTCAGAGCGGAGTCGTTGAGCATCTTCTCGTCTTCGCGGCTCAGCGTCATGATGGGTGCCACCACCAGGGAGTCGCCGGTGTGAACACCAACGGGGTCAATGTTTTCCATGCCGCAGATGGTGATGGCATGGTCATTGGAGTCGCGCATGACCTCGAACTCGATCTCCTTGTAGCCCTTGACAGACTTCTCGATCAGAACCTGATGGACGGGCGACAGATTGAAGGCATTGATGCCGATCTCTTCCAGCTCTGCATCGTTGTAGGCAAAGCCGCCGCCGGTGCCGCCCAGGGTAAAGGCAGGACGCAGAACAACGGGGTAGCCAATGCGGTGAGCAGCTTCCCGGGCCTCTTCCAGGGAGTAGGTGATCTCAGAGGGGATAACAGGCTCGCCGATGGATTCGCACATCTCCTTGAACAGCTCCCGGTCCTCAGCCCGCTCGATGGAAGCGCTGGAGGTACCCAGCAGCTTGACCCGGCACTCCTTCAGGATGCCCTTCTTTTCCAGCTGCATGGCCAGGTTCAGACCGGTCTGGCCGCCGATACCGGGGATGATGGCGTCAGGACGCTCGTAGCGAATGATCTTGGCCACATATTCCAGCGTCAGAGGCTCCATGTAGACCTTGTCAGCGATGATGGTGTCGGTCATGATGGTAGCGGGGTTGGAATTGCACAGAACGACCTCGTAGCCCTCTTCCTTCAGTGCCAGGCAGGCCTGGGTGCCGGCGTAGTCAAACTCCGCAGCCTGGCCGATGACGATGGGGCCGGAGCCGATGATCAGAATCTTCTTGATATCCGTTCTCTTTGCCATTTTTTGATATCCTCCTAAGTTTCTTGCGATTTATATGAAATCAATTTGATGGGTTTACACTTTATAAACGACCTTGCCGTCGCAGACGGTGGCCATGCACCTGCCGTTGACCTTCCAGCCGGTGAAGGGAGTTGCCTTGCCCATGGACAGGAATTCTTCCGGGTCGATGACATACTCTGCTTCCAGATCCCAGATGGAGTAGTCGCAGCCAAGCTCGATGCCGAAGCGCTTTCTGGGGTTGATGACCAGCAGCTCAACCAGCTTTTCCATGGTCAGGATGCCGGGCTTGACCAGACAGGTGTACAGAATGGGGAAGGCGGTTTCGATGCCCACGATGCCGAAGGCGCTCTTTTCCAGGCCCCTGCCCTTCTCCTCTGCGGAGTGGGGGGCATGGTCGGTGGCGATCATATCGATGGTGCCGTCCAGAATGCCGGCGATCAGGGCATCCCGGTCTTCTTTGCTCCGGATGGGGGGATTCATCTTGAACCGGCCCTCTTCCTGCAGCATGGAATCGTCCATTACCAGATAGTGTGGCCCGGTTTCGCAGGTCACATCCACGCCCTCTGCCTTGGCTTTGCGGATGATCTCCACGCTTTCCTTGGTGGAAATGTGGCAGACATGATAGGAAACGCCGGTCTGTTTCACCAGCTCCAAGTCTCTTGCGATCTGGCCCCATTCGCTTTCGGAGCAGATGCCCCGGTGGCCGTGGGCCTTGGCATATTCGCCGTCGTGGATATAACCGCCGCGCAGCAGGGAGTTGTCCTCGCAGTGGGCAACGATCATCTTGCCCAGAGCCTTGGCCTGTTCCATGGCAGAGCGCATCATATCGTCACTCTGCACGCCCCGGCCATCATCGGAAAAGCCAATCACATGGAGAGCCATGCCTTCCAGGTCGGCCAAAACTTCGCCCTTTTCCCCCACCGTAATGGAGCCGTAGGGGTACACGTGGATGCAGGCGGAATTTTCGATCAGCTCCCGCTGCAGCTTCAGATTTTCCACACTGTCCGGCACAGGATTCAGGTTGGGCATGGTGCACACTGCCGTGTAACCGCCCCGGGCTGAAGCCAGGCTTCCTGTTGCGATGGTCTCTTTATATGAAAAGCCCGGCTCTCTGAAATGCACATGCACGTCACAAAAGCCGGGAAAAACCGCGTATCGGGGAGAATCGAAAACAGAAAGGCCGGAGGAAGAAATGGAAGCACGGATGCCATCAGAAAAAGCGGTGCCCAGGGAAGCGGAAATCACGTTTGCCTTGGTAATCGCAGTCATAGCGTTCTCCTTTCAATCTCTTCAAACCTAAAAAAATGTCCTGCCAAAAGCGGCAAGACGGACATGCGGCGAGCCGCTGTATTTATCTTTGAAATTATATCATGGGGCAGGTTGCTTGTCAACCGAAAATATGCCACAAACCGAACCCCGCCAAAGGGGGATTTTCTGTAAATTATCGTTTGTCGGCATGGGCCGACGGCCAATGCGTGTTCGGTGCGGCGGGAATCGTGACTTCCCAAACCCGCTCGGTATCGTTACTACGGTAAATGATCGTTTAGCTAATACGCCATTGTAGGGCGGGGACATATAATTTTTTTGTATGATTGCCCCCGGCAATCATCAGTATTACAGATTCGCTGCGCGGAGCACCACCCCGCCGAGCAGGTTACGAAACTATCCTGGTAAAAACGGCGCAAAATGATACAAATACGATAGAACAACCCATGGCAATTATTGATGCCGGGTCGGCGGGGTCATGACCCCGCCCTACAGATAATGGTGCGACAAACGACAATTTTCTTTCCTCTGCAAAAATCGTGCGCCGCAGATGGCGGCGCACGATTCGGTTATCTTCTTTTCCAGGTATTGCCGGAGAAAAGCACCAGAATGGGGAAAATCTCCAGGCGGCCTGCCAGCATGGCCCAGGACAGCACCAGCTTGCTCAGGTCGCTGTAGGCACTGAAATTGCAGGTGGGGCCCACCGCCTCCAGGCCGGGGCCGATGTTGTTAAAGCAGGCCAGCACCGCCGAAAAGTTCGTGCCCGTAGAAAAACCGTCCAGCGAGATCACCGCAAATACACCAAAAACAATCAGCACATAGGCCGCAAGGTACGCATTGGTATTGTCCAGCACCTTTTCATCCACCACAGCGCCGTTGTTGCGCACCAGCTCCACCTTTCTTGGGTTCAGCATCTGGCGGATATTCCGGCGCAAGCCCTTCAGCAGCAGCATAAACCGGCCCACCTTCAGTCCGCCGCCGGTGGAACCGGCACAGGCACCCACCACCATCAGGCACAGCAGAATGGTCTTGGAAAAACTGGGCCACAGGTCAAAGTCTGTTGTGGCATAGCCCGTAGTTGTAACGATACTGGCTACCTGAAAAGCCGCATGGCGGATGGCTTCCTCCAGCGATCCGTAAAGTCCCCGGGTATTCAGCGTAATCAGCAGAATGCTGCCCAGCACAATGCCCACATATGTCCTCAGTTCCTCATCTTTAAAAACACTTTTGAACTGTTTCAGAAGCAGCAGATAGTAACAGCTGAAATTCACGCCGAACAGCAGCATAAATACCGTGGTTACATTCTGCAGATAGGGGCTGTAGCTGGTGTAGGAATCATTTTTTACACCAAAGCCGCCGGTACCTGCCGTACCAAAGGCATGACAGACAGATTCGAACAGATTCATTCCCCCGGCCATCAGGAACAGAATGTCCAGCACTGTCAGCACGCAGTAAATGATATACAAGATAGCTGCCGTCTTGCGCATTTTAGGTACCAGCTTGCCCACATCCGGCCCAGGGCTCTCTGCCCGCAGCAGGTGCATGGTAAAGCCCTTACCCTTCTCACTGCTGGGTACAATGGCCAGAAGGAACACCAGAACGCCCATACCTCCGACCCAGTGACTGAAGCTGCGCCAGTAGAGAATGCCCTTGCTCAGCTTCTCCACCTCCGGAACAATAGAGGCACCGGTGGTGGTAAAACCGGAAACGATCTCAAAAAAACCGTCAACATAGCTGGGAATCTCCCGGGAAATATAGAACGGCAGGCAGCCTACCAGACTCAGCACGATCCAGCTCAGACCCACGCAGACCAGGCCTTCTCTGGCATAGAACGCACTGGGCGCTCCCCGGCAGATCCGGTGCAATGCCAGAGCTACGCCCAGGGCCACCGCAACGGAGATCAGAAACCCCCGCACTGCCATGGCATCGCCGCAGTACAGGCTGATGCACAGAGCCGGAACCATAAAAATACCTTCCAGAAACAGGATCTGGGACAGAAAGCGTCCCATCATTTTGTAATTCATATTCCGTCCCTCTTATTATGCGAAAATATCGTTGAGCTGACGGATGGATTCCCGGGCATTGGTAACGACCACCACGGTATCTCCCTTCCGGAACATGGAATCACCGTTGGGGATCTCTGTATCCGCACCGTGGGAAATGCTGACCATCAGCACATTGGGCTTCAGCCGCACCTCTTTCAGGGGCTTGCCGCAGTTCCTGGTGCTCTCCTCAACCAGGAACTCCATGGCCTCCGCCTGACCGTCCGCGATGGTATGTACGGAAATGGCGGCACCGGTCTGGTTTTCCATAGCCCGGACATAACGCACGATGTTGCTGCACACCAGTTCTCTGGGGCAAACCACGCTTCCCAGAGAAAGGCTGTCAATGACGCTGCGGTTTCCTGCATGTCCCAGCTTGGTGATCACCTGGGGCACGCCCCGGGAGGATGCGTACAGGGAAACGATCATGTTCAGTTCATCCAGGCCTGTCAAAGTCACCAGGGCATCGGTCTGAGCCAGGCCCTCGCTTTCCAGCAGATCCTGCTCACTGACATCCCCATGGATAATATCCGCATCCGGCAGCAGCTCGCACAGCTCTGTGCAGCGCTCATAACTCCGGTCGATGATCTGCACGGAAATGCCGGACTTCTTCAGCCGCTTTGCCAGATAATAGCTGATCCTGCCGCCGCCGCAAAGGGTCACATTCCGGACCCGCCGGGTCAGGATGCCCAGATTTTTCAGCAGGGTGGTCAGATTCTGGGAAAGAGCCGTAAAGAACACCCGGTCTCCCTCCCGCAGGACAAAGTCACCCTTGGGGGCAATGGCGCTGCCGTCCCGCAGAACGGCACAGACCAGCACCTGGCATTTTACGATGCTGCGCAGATCCATCAGCCGGACGTTGCACAGCTTGCTGCCGGAATCCACACGCAGCTCCACGATCTCCGTGCGGCCCTTGGCAAAGGTATCCCGGCGCAGGAAGCCCGGGTATTTCAGCAGCCGGTCAATTTCCACAGCCGCCTGATTTTCCGGATTGATGACCATGGACAGGCCAAACACATCCCGCATCCGGTAGATCTGCTCCGTATACTCCGGGTTGCGGATTCTGGCAATGGTGTGCAGTCTGGGATTCAGGGCATGGGCTGTGGTGCAGCACAGCAGATTCACTTCATCGGCGCTGGTTGCCGCGATCAAAAGATCCGCATCCTTCACACCTGCCTGCTGCAGTACGCTCATGGATGCGCAGTTTCCATGGACGGAGATTACATCATAACGCTCCACGCTGGACTGCAGCACTTTGGAATCAGAGTCAATAACGGTAACGTCATGGCCTTCTGTGGAAAGCTGACGGGTCAGCATGGAGCCGACTTTGCCGTCGCCTGCAATGATAATATTCATACCTGCCTCCTGTAGAAAAAAACGATTGAACAGTATCGAGTATTATATCATTGTTCTTTTCCAAATACAACTATTTCCTTGTAAAAATCCAGTTAATTCTACCCGCAGCAACATTTTCTTTCCCCGATGATTGCTTTTTCTCCCGTTTCATGCTACCATATTCTCACAATACCATGTAAAGGAGATTTGAATTATGTTCTATAAAAACGCACGCATTTTCACCTCCCATTTCCAGTTCCATATGGGCGCGTTTGAAGTAAAGGACGGCCTGTTCGGTGAAGTCCTGCCTGAAAACGTACCTGCTGACGCAATTGATCTGAATGGCGCCACCGTCATCCCCGGTCTGGTGGAAGTCCACAGCCACGGCAACTCCGGTGCTGACTTCTCCGACGGCGACTACGAAGGTCTGAAGGCCATGGCAAAGTTCTACGCCCAGTGCGGCGCCACCTCCTTCGCCCCCGCATCCATGACCCTGCCCTACGATGTTCTTTCCAAGGCTTTTGCAAACGCAAAGCAGCTGAGAGAGGAAGCCCCCGAGGGCCATTCCCGGATCATGGGCATCCAGATGGAAGGCCCCTACTTCTCCTACAAGAAGCGCGGCGCACAGAATGCCGATTACCTGATGGAGCCTGACTTTGATGGCTTCAAGAAGCTCTATGATGAAGCTGACGGCCTGCTGACCATCGTGGACATCGCTCCCGAGCTGCCCGGTGCTGTTGAATTCGTGGAGAAGGCAAGCAAGCTGTGCACCGTCTCCATTGCCCACACCGACTGCACCTATGACGATGCAAAAGCCGCCGTGGATGCCGGTGTCACCCATCTGACCCACCTGTACAACGCCATGCCCGGTATCCATCATCGCAATCCCGGTGCAATTCCTGCCGGTGTTGAGAACGAAAAGGTCCAGGCTGAGATCATTGCCGACGGCTTCCACATCCATCCCGCTTCCGTCCGTCTGGCTTTCACCATGTTCAAGAACCGCATGATCCTGGTCTCCGACTCCGGCCGCTGCACCGGTCAGCCCGAAGGCTACCAGTTCGACCTGGGCGGTCAGATGGCAGAGCTGCGGGGCGGTGTTGCCAAGCTGGTTGGCACCGACACCATCGCCTGCTCCGCCTCCAACATGTGGGCCTGCCTGCGCAATGTTCTGAGCTGGGGTATCCCTGAAGAAGAAGCCGTTCGTGCCGCTTCCTTCAACCCCGCCAAGGCACTGGGCGTACAGGACAAGATCGGCTCCATTGAGACCGGCAAGTACGCCGACTTTGTCATCACCAACGCCGACTATTCCGAGAAGAGAGTCTTCATCGGCGGCAAGGAAATCTGATCCATTCAATCCTGCTGGGGCGGACACCGATCCGCCCCAGTGTTTTGATGTGCCTATAAATGATCGTTTATCGGCATAGGGATCAACCAATCGTAGGGGCGGATTTCCAATCCGCCCGAAATCTATCGATCAATTCCCGGTGAAGCCAACTCCGGCGACCACGGTCTTTGTACGGGTCGATACCATTCCATTGTC
>JAFQHF010000002.1 GCA_017398105.1 Oscillospiraceae bacterium
ACTGATCAGTTCCAGGCTGACAGCCCAATCCAGAGGCTTACATTCTTTTACGAATTGCTCCAATGCCACCATGAGCTGTTTCCCCACGCCTTTCCCCTGATAGGCAGGGACTACCGCAAAATCCTTGATGTAGAAAGACATACCGCCATCACCGATCACTCTGACCATTCCCACAGGACGGTCCCCATCGTAACAGGTGAAGTTTGCAATGGTATTTTTCAGTGCGGTTCTTACCTGTTCGATACACGGCGGTTCCCAGCCAACGGACTGGTACAGGTCAAGAAACAGTTCAGGAGTCAGGGCGTTCATTCTTACTTCCATACATAACCTCCAAATGTTTTCACAAATTCAAGCGTGCGTAAACATAGGTATCCTTCCAAATCGGATTTCCATCCGCATCCTTCCAGAAGTACACATTCTGCCGCAGGTGCGCTTCCCTGGAAAAACCAAGCCGTTCCAGCAGTCGCCAGGAGTTTTGATTTTCGGGATCACATTCGGCATAGATCCTGTGAACACCGGCAGCAAAGGCAAGATCGATCAGCTTCTCACAGCTTTCCTGGGCATAGCCCTGATGCTGGTATTTGCTGTTGAAAGCGAATCCGATTTCCAGAGAGTCAAAATCCCGCTTTCCTAGATACACATTGCCGATCAGCTTGCCGTTGGCTTTCAGCTCCACGGCAATCATTTCCTCTGTGGACATCCGCCATGCCAGATTCTCCCGGACTTCTTCCCGGGTCTGTGGCTTGTATGGCTCAAAGGCTACCACATCAGGATCAGACAGGTACTCATGGAGAGCCTGCAAATCACTCTCCCGGAAGCGGCGAAGAATCAGACGCTCTGTTTCAACGAAGGCACTCGTAGTCAGCATAGGAAACTACCCCCTTGATCCCGGACAGGCTGCCGGGAACCAGTTCCTTCACCATCAAGCATTCCGGTGCGGGCAGGCCAACGGATTTATGGGCGGTGATGCCATAATCGGCGGAGGTGGCAAACCCCCGGCTGCGGTAATTCATGGGATTGCCCTCCACAATGACGGCCTTATAGCCCAGTTCTCTTGCTTTTTCAAAGCCGTATTCGATCAGTTTCTTGGAAATGTGCTGGCGCTGAAGCTGCGTTTTCACAGCCACCGGGGACAGGAGCAGCAACTCATTTTCGTATTTGCCTTCCAGATGGAACCTGGAGAACATAACGTAGCCGATGGGGGCATCGGTTTCATCCACCATGATCAGCTCCAGTTCCGGAATATAGGTCTCCATACCACGGATTTCCTCTACAAGTGAACGGACCAACTGGCCCTCCTGTGCATCTGCCCAGTCTGTGAATGCTGCTTCAACCATGTCCATGGAAGAAAACAGATACTTTTCTTCCATGGATTTTATCATTCTCATTTTGCGATCTCCTTTATCTCCCGCAGGGCAAACATTGCCTGCCCTTCATACTGCCTTCGATAATCAAAGTACATATCATACCATGTTTTGATCCACGCAGGATCAGCGCCTTCTTCCCAGAGCCGTTTTCCGCACCAGTTCACAACATAATGCTCCCACATTCCGGGAGTGTCGCTGGCCATGGCGGTCATATACCACCCCAGATCGTTGAAGCAGCGATTGAGCACCGACAAGGGCAGTACCTCACCGTCAAAATCAAGCAGTTCCTGTGGGGCTTCGCTCACCTTGGAATACAGCTTCTGATAGCAGAGGGTGCCGCCGGGTTTTAAGAACCGTTTACCCAGCAGAAAGGTGTTTTCGATGCTGTCGATGGTTTCGCTACAAATAACCACATCATACTGTGTTTCATCCTGATACTTCGTCACATCCTCGTGAATCAACAGGACACCTTCAATTCCATACTTTTTTAAACGCTCCGCGCTGACATCCAGAAAGCTCTTTTCACGGTCAACGCCAACGCCTTGAATTCCAAAGGCTTCATGCCAGATCTTCAGTACCGTTCCATAACCGCAGCAGAGGTCCAGGACTTTCATTCCCGGTTTCAGTCCAATTTCATATCCAAAGCGAAGCAACTCATCCACCGGAACCATGCTGATCAAATGGGCATTGTCCTCCATGATGCAGCGCATATTCTGATAGCTATTCATATCACCAAATCTCCTTTTTCTTCAGCTTTTCACCTTTACGCAGGCTCTTGTGCCACTCGTTTTTACGTCGGAGCATCTCCGCTTTGTCTACCGCTTCCGCTTTCAGCTTTCGGTAGCTTTCCCAGCGGGCAATTTCCAGTTCACCGGTTGCGATAGCCGCTTTGATGGCACAGCCGGGTTCGCTTTCATGGCGGCAGTCGGAGAAACGGCATTTCCCGATAAACTGCTCCACATCTGCAAAGGCATCTCCCAGCCCTTCCGATATATCCCACATACCCAGTTCCCGCATTCCGGGAGTGTCAATGATCATCACA
>JAFQHF010000033.1 GCA_017398105.1 Oscillospiraceae bacterium
TCGCATAGGATTACGGCGAAATTGAAACTTTGTACTGCAGCAATCCCTCAGTCAGATCACGCTTGCAGCGTAATCTGACAGCTCCCTTTACACAAGGGAGCCTTGGGCGCTCCCGCGCCAGAGGTTTTTTGACACGCTGAAGGCGGCGGAAGGAATTTTCCTTCCGCCGCCTCAGTCTGTCAAAAAGTCTGTGCCGGTGATCATGCTGCTGTAGGGGAGGGTCTTGACCCTCCCTAAAACCAGAACAATTGCGTGCTAAAAACAGATAGAATATTGACAAAATTTATTGTGCGTCTTGCTTCCGGGCGTACCAGAGCTGCTTGCTGCGGTACATGTCTTCGTCTGCCAGACGGAACAGTTCCGCGCGGGAAATACCGGGATGCTCTGCAGACAGGGCTGCACCCAGAGCGAAATGGACAGGCAGCTCCGGGGTTTCTGCGTTGTATTTTTCTCCGGCGCGGAGCAGATTCCGGATCTGTTCATCCAGCTGGGCGCGGCCGATACCGGGAATGGCCGCGGCAAATTCATCGCCGCCCCAGCGGCAGATCACACTGCTGCGGGGCAGGGTGCTGCGTAAAATGGCGGAGAGCGCATAGATCATCCGGTCTCCGGCATCATGGCCCAGTGTGTCGTTGACCTGCTTCAGTCCGTTCAGATCGATGACCAGAATGGCGTAAGGCTCCGGCAGAGGGATATCACTGTGCATCAGCTCATTCCACCGGGCACGGTTTTCCAGTCCGGTGCGGCTGTCGATGTAAGCCTTCCGGGTGGATTCCTGGACATTTTTGAGAAATACGATCAATGTATAAACAATAAAGCTCAGGATCGCAAAGCTCAGAAGGCCGTTGTCGTTATTTTTGTAATAGAGCAGCAGATCCACGCCGATGCCCGCAAACAGAAGGATCAGCAGCCGCCAGGAAGGGAGAACACCCCATTTTTTATCCCTGATCCAATTCACCAGGGCTGTCAGGGGAATCGAAAAAATGGCTGCGACCAGAAGAATATGACTGAAGCTCAGATTTTGCCGGATCTCAGCAAGGCCGAAGATCTGCAGGAAAAGAACGGCCAGACAGACAAGGGAAGCGCCGCAGGAAAGCAGCAGAATCAGTCCGTCCTTCTGCTTCTCAAAAAGGGTGCTGAAATACATCAGAAGGCATACGCTGCACAAAAACAGCGCGCCGACACTGATGTATCCGATTGCCATGGACGCTTCCGGCAGCAGCAGTGATGCGGATTTCAGATCCGTAATTTTCCACAAGCCCAGGGAGATGGAAAACAGGCTCAGATAAGCCAGTCCGCTGTTTCCTGTCTTCAGGATGAACCGGAAATACGCGGATACGCCTGCCATAAACAAACCCACGAGAATGCTCAGTGCGCAAAGCACCAGCAGCGGCAGCTCGCCGGTGAGAATGTCCAGAATCATGGCATCCTGGGCGCCAAACAAAAATTCCGGAGTCTTGCCCAGGGCGGCATCAAACATGGGGGTCAGAACCACAGTAACGGTCTGACCGGCCCGTTCCGGCCCTGCATAAACGGAGCACCAGTTGCTGCTGACATTCCTGCCGATGCGGTTATCCTCCGCTCCGGTGAGGCTGTAGACCAGCGCATCGTCAAAGTAGACCTGGATTTCGTGGTGGGAAATAGTAAACAGAAGGCTGCTTCCTGTTATTTCCTCCGGCTCCAATACCCATCGGTAAACCTTCCGCAGGCCGATGGGGGCAGTGCCGTCGGAAACCAGTTCCGTCTGCACACCGGTGACGACCTCATATCCCCGGGGCGTATCAGCCCGGTAGACGGTCGTGCGTTCTGCGGCGCCCATATAAAGGAAGAAAGCAAAAAAGGCTGCCAGAGTCACGGAAAACAGCACGACAGCAATATTTTTGGTTCGGTTTTGGCTTTTCATAAGCAAATGGGCAATCGAAAAACGCCCCTTTTGCAATTGGGAAGAACAGTTCCGCCCAAATCATAAAGAAAGCGTTTTCGCAGACCGCCAGATCCTTGTAAAGTATATGATCCCAATCGTGAGAACGTTGTCGTTAAGGGTATTATATCTTCCGTGGGGGAAATTTTCAACCTTCCCGCAAATATTTTTCCGGCGAAGCATTGACACTTGGAAAAAAGAATGATATATGTGTCAGATGTGATTCATGCAGAAGACGTATTCTTGAGGAGGCCGTATGATCCATATACTGTGTGCAGATATCTGCGCTGCGGACAAAGACTGCTATCGCCGTCTCTATGAAGGGGCTTCCCCGGAGCGGAAAAAACGGGCGGACCGCTACCTGCGGCAGGAAGACAGGCTGCGCTGTGTGACAGCACATGCCCTGCTGAAACGGGTGCTGGGTTCGGCGGAATTCCGGGTCGGACAGAAGGGAAACGGAAAGCCGTATATCATAGACAGGGAAGATTTTCACTACAACCTTTCCCATTCCGGCCGCTATGTGGTGATCGCCTGGGGCGGGGCCGAGGTGGGTGTGGATGTACAGCAGCAGAATGCTGCCGTCAATATGGAAGCCATTGCCGGACGGTTTTTTACCGCCGATGAGCAGGCCTATATCGGCACAGACCTTCTGCGCTTTTATGAAATCTGGACAAAAAAGGAAAGCTATCTGAAATATACCGGCAAGGGACTGCAGACGGATCTGCGCTCCTTCAGCACCCTGATACCGGATCCCAAAATCCGATACCATCACCGGCATCTGGAGGGCGGATACAGCCTGTGCCTGTGTACGACGGACGGCGATGACACCTTTGAACTGCTGGATGTGCGGCAGCTCACATAAAAAATACCGCTTACAGCAAACCGGAGCAGGATCAAACCTGCTCCGGTTTTTTGCGGTTACTTTGTGATGTGCTTGCCGGGTTGACTCAGCGATGTATCAATTTACAGAGTCCGTTGCAGAGGAGGGGCAGGACCCTCCTCTACGTTTATCTGCTAAATTGTATGGGGTCGATCAGGGTTCTTCCGGGAAGACGTACTGGGCCTTGTACCGGGCGAAGCGTTCGGCGTAGGCGGCGCTTTCGCTCAGCTCACCGGCCTTCAGGGCGTTCAGATATTCGTGGGCTTCCAGCTTGCCCTCGGCTACCTGCAGGATTTCCACGGCCACGTTGGAGCAGTGGTCGGCGGTGCGCTCGAAGGCGGTCAGCAGATCGTCCAGAACGAAGCCGTATTCCACACTGCATTCACCGTCCCGCAGGCGGCGGATATGCCGGGACTTGACTTCACGGACCAGGGTGTCGATGACCTGCTCCTGGGGCTCCACCTTCAGGGCCAGCTCCCGGTCAAAGCTCCGGTAGGCGGCGTTGGTGCGCTCCAGCACATCCTGCACGGCCCGGCTCAGGATCTCCAGCTCGGCCCTGGCCTGGGCGGAGAAGCTGATTTCCTTGTCATGCATTTCCTGGGCGGCCTTGCCGATGGATACCGCGTGGTCGGCGATCCGTTCGATATCGGCCACGGTATACAGCAGGGTGTTCAGGATGCGGTTGTCGGAAACGGACAGATTCATGCCGGAAAGCTGCACCAGGTAGGTGCCCAGGGCGTCCTGATAGCGGTCGGTCTTATCCTCGATGGCGCGAACCTGCTCCAGAAGCTTTGCATCATAGTTCCGGGTCAGACCCATGGCCATGGTCACTGCCCGGGCGGAATCGGCAGCCATTTCGGCGGCGATTTCCTGAGAGCGCTGGATCGCCACGGCTGGGGTGGCCAGCAGACGCTCGTCCAGCAGGGCCTGCTCCTGAGGTGTCTGTTCACTGGGGATCACCAGGTAGGCCAGCTTCACCAGCAGGCCGTTCAGGGGCATCAGCACCAGGGTGGCGGCCACGTTGAAGCAGGTATGGATCACTGCGATATGCCAGGCGGAGGCGGTATCATTCAGGAATTTCCAGTCAATGAACAAGCCCAGACCGTAGAAGATGATCACAAACAGGGCAACGCCCACCACATTGAACAGCAGATGCACCACGGCGGTGCGGCGTGCGTTCCGGTTGGCGCCGATGGAGCCCATCATGGCGGTGACGGTGGTGCCGATGTTCTGGCCCAGAATCACGGGAATGGCGCTGCCGAAGGTCACCACGCCGGTGCCGCACAGGCCCTGCAGGATACCCACGGAGGCGGAGGAGGACTGGATGACGCCCGTCAGCACGGCACCGAAGAGGATGCCGATCAGGGGGTTGGAGAAGGAGATCATCAGCCTGGCGAACCAGGGCTCGTTTTCCAGGAATTCCATGGAGGAGCTCATCAGATCCATACCGGTCATCAGCGCCATGAAGCCCAGCAGAATGGTGCCGATGCTCTTCTTCTTTTCACTCTTGGTGAACATATACAGCACAATGCCGATGGTGCCCAGGACGGGGGACAGGGTGGAGGGCTTGAACAGCTGAACCAGGAAGCTGTCGCCTTCCAGTCCGCTTAAGGAAAGAATCCAGGCGGTGACGGTGGTGCCGATGTTGGCACCCATGATGACACCAACGGCCTGCTTCAATGTCATAATGCCAGAGTTGACGAAGCCGACGACCATGACCGTTGTTGCGGAGGAGGACTGGATCACGGCCGTAACCGCCAGACCCAGCAGGAAGCCCCTGAACACCGTGGAGCTCATTTTTGCCAGAATGGTCTGCAGTTTGCCGCCTGCGGTGCGTTCCAGGGCTTTGCCCATCACGTCCATGCCGAACAGGAACAGCGCAAGGCCGCCCAGCAGGGAAACAACTTTCAGAATATACATTGTCATAAAAACGCGTTCTCCTTTTTTCTATTTTGCGCAGATTGACAAGGTATATTATAGAAATATTCCATCGGAGAAGCCACCGGGCATGTGAAAAACTCTCGTAAAATCTTTGTAAAATCCTGGCTCAGAAACGGTAAAGACCGGAAAATGACAGTGATTTGTTGGGTATATATTGCAGTGAAGCGGTTCCCGGAAAAAAACGGCAGGGCGGAGGAAAACCTCCGCCCTGCAATAGGATTATTCGGTTCAGGACTTATCCCCGAAGACCTTGCTCATGAATTCGTTGGTGTGCACCAGGTCGTTTTTGCTGAGGGTGCGCTTCAGGTTCGACCAGTGCATGGCGAATACCAGGGCGCAGGCGGCCAGCACCGCCAGAAGATCCATCCAGTCTCCGCTCTGGAACCAGACCAGCACCGGGAACAGAAAGCAGCCCACCATGGGGGCGATGACGCCGGTGTTGGTGATGAACATACCGGCAATGCCCAGGGCGATGATCACAAAGAACATCCAGGGCTTGTAGGCCAGGATCAGACCGCCGAAGGTCGCCAGTCCCTTGCCGCCCTGAAAACGCATAAACACCGGGAAGCAGTGACCCAGAATGGCGCCGATGCTGGCAAGGATTCCCGCGATCCGCAGGGAAGGGAACAGCAGCTTTGCCAGCTTGAAGGACAGGAAGGACTTGAAAATATCAAAAATCAGAACAAAAATGCCCGCGGCCTTGCCCAGCACCAGAGCGGTATTGGTGGCGCCCAGATTTTTTGTGCCCTCCTGGGTCAGATCCACGTGCTTCTTTTTGGAGAGCCAGGAGGAGGGGCTG
Organism: Oscillospiraceae bacterium; assembly: GCA_017398105.1. Next base: position 5,542 of record JAFQHF010000033.1, read on the forward strand.
ATGCAGCCGATAAAATAGCCCATGCCGAGGCTGAGAATTGCGTTCATAGAGAGTCTGCCTTTCCAGTTTTTGTATTGCTGCTATTATACCCGTTTTTTTCGTATATTGCAACCCTGATTCCAAAAGAATGGACGATGGAGATCTTGCTGCCCGGCATCGGTTTTCGCAGAAAAAATGGCGGTATTTTGGTTGCAACCGGCTTCCCAGTATGCTATAATAATGAAACAAATATGAAAAAGGAGCGCGATTTTACCATGAGCAAGCTTTCTGCTGACGATATCAAGCGTGTCAAGGGCCTGGGCTGCCTCCAGGACAAGCGTTACGAGGATGTGTTCAATGTCCGCGTCATCACCCGCAACGGCCGCATCACCACCGATGAGGTGCGCACCATTGCCGAGGCTGCGGATACCTACGGCTCCGGCAAGATTGCCATGACCTCCCGCCTGACCATTGAAATTCAGGGTGTCAAGTATGACAACATCGAGCCCATGATCGCCTTCCTCCGGGAAAAGGGCCTGGACTGCGGCGGCACCGGGGCCAAGGTTCGCCCTGTGGTCTCCTGCAAGGGCACTACCTGCCAGTACGGCCTTATTGACACCTTCTCCCTCAGCGAGAAGATCCATGAGAAGTTCTACATCGGCTATCACGGCGTAGCGCTGCCCCACAAGTTCAAGATCGCCGTGGGCGGCTGCCCCAACAACTGCGTCAAGCCCGAACTGAACGACCTGAGCGTCATCGGCCAGCGGTATCCTGCCGTGGATCTTGACAAGTGCAAGGGCTGCAAGAAGTGCCAGGTGGAGGCAAGCTGCCCCATCAAGATTGCAAAAGTGGTGGACGGCAAGGTGGTCATCGACCCCGCTCTGTGCAACCACTGCGGCCGGTGCAGGGACAAGTGCCTGTTCGATGCCATCTCCTACACTGACGGCTACAAGGTCTCCATCGGCGGCCGCTGGGGCAAGAAGACTGCCACCGCCCAGCCTCTGAACTATGTCTTCACCACTGAGGATGAGGTTCTGGACATGGTGGAGAAGGTCATCTGCTTCTTCCGGGATGAGGGTATCGCCGGTGAACGCTTTGCCGATACCATCAGCCGCCTGGGCTTCGATTATGTGGAAGCCAAGCTTCTGAACAAGTAAACAACAGTCTGCCATACCGCCGAAGCGGTTCAACGGCCTTAAAACGACTCCCCCTCTGAAAGACACAGAGGGGGAGTCTGTCTTTTTACACGCTGTAGGGCGGGGTCATATGAATTATTGAATGATTGCCCCCGGCAATCATCCGTATTACTGATTCGCTGCGCGGAGCACCACCCCGCCGACCCGCTATCGGTAAATGGCATGTGTGGTTTTAGCGTATTCGTTACATTCTGCACCGCTTTTCACCCGGGCAGTTCTGCAGCCTGATCGGCGGGGTCATGACCCCGCCCTACAATATATTCCGCTGCAATGAGGTACTTCCTATGAAAATCAAACTTTTTTCCTTATTTTTAATCCTGCTCCTGCTGGCGGGCTGTGCTTCGGCTGCCCCGCAGGAGGCGGGTTATACCTTCACCGATGATCTGGGCCGCACCGTTGCGGTACAGGAGCCGAAGCGGGTGGCCTGTCTGCTGGGCAGCTTTGCCCAGGTCTGGCAGCTTGCCGGCGGCCGGGTGATCGCCACTGCGGACGATGCCTGGGATGACCTTGCCCTGGAATTATCCGAAGATACGGTGAACCTGGGCAACACCAAGAATCTGAGCCTGGAGCTGCTGCTGTCGGCGGAACCGGACTTTATTCTGGCCAGCGCCAACACCCGGCAGAATCTGGAATGGCTGGAAACCCTGGAAGCCACCGGCATTCCCACCGCCTATTTTGACATTTCGGATTTTGAAGACTACCTGCGCCTGCTGGCGCTGTGCACGGACATCACAGGCCGCAAGGATCTGTATGCGCGCCACGGCACCCAGGTTCAGCAGCAGATCGATGCTGTCCTGGAGCAGGCAGACAAACGGGGCACCGCCCCCACGGTGCTGTGTATGCGGGCCTCGGCCTCCATGGTGACGGTGAAAAACAGCGAGGATAACGTGCTGGGGGAGATGCTTCACAGTCTCGGCTGTGTGAACATTGCCGATTCCGACACCTCTCTGCTGGAAAACCTGAGCCTGGAAGCCATTCTGGAAGCAGACCCGGATTTTATCTTCATCGTCCAGCGGGGAGATGACGAGGCGGGTATGCGGGCGTTCGTTGCGGCTATGATGCAGGAGAATCCCGCCTGGCAGCGCCTGAGCGCCGTGGAGGAGGGAAGGCTCTTCTTTATGGACAAGAACCTGTACAACCTGAAGCCCAACCACCGCTGGGGTGAGGCTTACGAAACATTAGAGGAAATTCTGGAAAATGGGTAAAAAGAGAACAACATCGAAAGAATCTGTCATTGCGAACCAGTCCGCAGACTGGTGTGGTGACCGAAGGGAATGCCTGTGGTGCAATCCCCTTCGGTTTCGGGAGATTCCCACGCCGGTGTGCGCACCGGCTCGGAATGACAGCGTTGGTGGGAACAAGGGAAAAATTATGCTTGCATGTTTGACAGCCCTGCTGGCGGCTCTGCTGAGCCTGTGCCTGGGCGCGGCCTCCCTGACGGGGGCCATGGGCAGCTTTATCTTCCGGTATGTCCGTCTGCCGCGGACGCTGGGCTGTCTGCTGGCCGGGGCGGCTCTGGGCACGGCCGGAGCGGTGATCCAGGGGGTACTGCACAACAGGCTGGCCTCTCCCAGCATCATCGGTGTCAACGCCGGGGCAGGTCTGGCGGTGACGGTGTGCTGCGCTGCGGGGGCGGTCTCCGGCTGGGCCATTGCCGGGTCGGCCTTTCTGGGGGCGCTGGCAGCCGTGCTGCTGATCGTCTTCGCGGCGGAGAAGGCGGGCGCTTCCCGCACCACCGTGATCCTGGGCGGTGTGGCGGTGAACGCGGTTCTCAATGCCCTGTCCGAGGCCGTCACGGTGCTGATCCCGGAAGCGGGTCTCATGAGCGGCGATTTCCGGGTGGGAGGCTTTTCCTCCGTGAGCTATGTGCGGCTGATCCCGGCGGGGGTGCTGATCCTGGTGAGTCTGACGGCTGTCTTTCTGCTGAGTAACGAGCTGGATGTTTTGTCCCTGGGTGAAGAAACGGCCCAGTCCCTTGGCCTGAATGTGAAGCGCATGCGCACCCTGCTTCTGGTGCTGTCAGCCATGCTGGCGGGCAGCGCCGTCAGCTTCGGAGGGCTGCTGGGCTTCGTGGGGCTGATGATCCCCCATGCCATGCGGAAATTTGCAGGCGGCGAGAGCCGGTATCTGCTACCCATGTGCGCCTTCGGCGGCGGGGCCTTTGTGACACTGTGCGATACGGCGGCCAGGGTGGTTTTTGCGCCCTTCGAGCTGCCGGTGGGTATTTTGCTGAACGTGCTGGGCGGGCCCTGCTTTCTCCTGCTCCTGCTGAAGCAGAAGGGAGGCAGGCTCCATGCTTGAGATCCGGAATCTGACGGCAGGCTATCCCGGCAATCCGGTGCTCCGGGGTATTGACCTGGACATTCCGGAGGGTGCCGTCACCGTTATCGCAGGCCCCAACGGCTGCGGAAAATCCACATTGCTGAAGGCTCTGGCGGGCATCCTGCCTGCCCGGGGCGCCGTGACACTGGAGGGTCAGCCCCTTCTGACTCCGGAGCCCCGGCTGCTGGCCCGGAAGATCGCCTATCTGCCCCAGAACCGCCCTGTGCCGGAGATCACCGTCAGGCGGCTGGTGCTTCACGGCCGGTTCCCGTACTTAAGCTATCCACGCAGATACCGTCCGGAGGATGCGGCAATTGCCGAAGCCGCCATGGCCCGGATGGGGATCTCCGACCTGGCGGACCGGCCCCTGACCAGCCTTTCCGGCGGCCAGCGGCAGAAGGTCTACATCGCCATGGCCCTGGCCCAGGATACCCCGGTGGTGCTGCTGGATGAACCCAATGCCTTTCTGGACATTTCCCACCAGCTGCAGCTGATGGCTCTGGCGAAGGGGCTGGCATCGGAGGGGAAAACCCTGGTGACGGTGCTCCATGACCTGACCCTGGCTCTGGAAAACGCGGATTCTCTGGCGGTGCTCTCGGAAGGCCGGGTGCTGCAGCAGGGAAGCCCGGAGGAAATTTTCGCCTCCGGCTGCCTGACGGAGGCCTTCGGCGTAACGGTGGACCGCATCCGGACACCCGGAGGGTGGAAATATTATTATGGTTAACCAAGTAGGGGAGGGATTTATCCCTCCCTCATTTTTTCGTCTTTCCCCGCTGCCAGAATTTCAGCTCGGTGGAGACCGGTACATTCAGGGCGGAATGAATTCCGCCCCTACAAAGCGAGCCCATCCCGTAGGGGAGGATTTTAAATCCTCCCTCCTGATTTCGTCCAACGGCGTGCCCGGAGCAGATGCAGCCGCGCAGCCCTGAGGGCGGATTGGAAATCCGCCCCTACCGGATATCTATGCTGCGGGAAACGTATTTTCTATAATTTGTTTACAATAATTTCAGATAACTTTCAGTAGGGTATATTACAATGATAGCTGTAACAATTATCCATAAGGAGCGTTTACCATGAGTGATCAGAACCAGCGGGGCGAAGAATTATTCGAGACGCTAAGCAAGAACAAAAAGCAGCGCAGAAAGAAGCTGATCCGCAATGTGGTCATTGCCATCATCACCCTTGCGGTGATCCTGGTGGTGGCCGTGATCCTGCTGCGCCGGAACGTGGAAGCCCGGTTTGCTGCAGGCGAGGCGGAGGTTCAGGCCTATACGGTGAAGACCGGTACCATCCATACCGTAGTCTCCGGCAGCGGCATTCTGTCCGAGGAGGATCTGGAGCAGCTGACCGTGCCGGAGGGCGTGGAAATCAACGAAGTCGTTGTGGATGCAGGCGATGCCGTTTCTCAGGGCGACCTGCTGGCCACTGTGGACATGGCCACCGTCATGACCACCCTGTCCTCCCTGCAGGAGCAGCTGGATGATCTGGATGACGATATCGACGATGCCCGGGGCGAGGAGGCCTCTTCCTCCGTTACCGCAGGCATTACCGGCCGGGTCAAGCGGATCTTTGCGGAGCCCGGCATGGACGTTTCCGCCTGCATGGCGGAAAACGGCGCCCTGGCTGTGCTGAGTCTGGACGGCTATATGGCTGTGGATCTGCAGACCGATCTGCTTTCCAAGGGGGATACGGTCACCGTCCTCCGGGAGGACGGCAAGGAGCTGGAGGGCAGTGTTTCCGCTGCTGCCGGCGGCAGCGCCACGGTTCTTGTCACCGACAACGGCCCCCGGTTTGATGAGGAGGTCACCGTTCTGGCATCCGACGGCACCGAGGCCGGTTCCGGTAAGCTCTATATCCATAATCCCCTGGCAGTTACCGGCTACGCCGGCACCATCAAGACCGTGTCCGCCAAGGAAAATGCCAAGGTCAATGCCTGGGCACGGCTGTTTACCCTGAAGGATACCAGCTTCTCCGCCAACTATGACACCCTGCTCCGGGAGCGTGCCGAGCTGGAGGAAGATCTGCTGGCCCTGCTGACCATCTACCGGGACGGCGCACTGCTGGCCCCCATGGATGGCCGCATCAGCAGCGTGGAATTTGAAAGCGAGGAGGAGACTGCTGCCGCAGCCTCCGCAAGCACCGCCTCTGCCTATTCTGCCTACGCAGCCTATGGCTACGGAACTACGGCCACCACGACCACCGCATCTGCCGCGGCAACCGAAGTGGACGGCACCGCTGTGCTGACACTGTACCCCGACATTGCCATGAGCATCACCATCAGCATCGATGAAACGGACATTCTGGCCCTGAAGGAAGGCCAGAAGGCGGACATCGAAGTTTCCTCCGTCAGCGAGGAGCTGTTCAGCGGTGAGGTGACGGAAATCAGCAAGGTGGCGGACACCTCCACCGGCGTGACCATGTATTCCGCCGAGATCACCCTGGATAAGGCAGAGGGGATGCTCCCCGGCATGACTGCCTCCGTGGATATCAAGATCGAGGGCGTGGAAAATGCCCTGATCATTCCCATCGATGCCCTGCACCAGACCAGCGCCATCAGCTATGTGTACACCACCTATGATGAAAAGACACAGCAGTACGGCGGCATGGTGGAGGTCACCACCGGCATGCAGAACGACAACGAGGTGGAGATCCTTTCCGGCCTGCAGGCGGGCGATGTGATCTACTACACCGAGGCCCCTGAGAATATCTTTGCGGCCTTCGCTGCCATGGGCGGCATGGGCGGCGGTATGCCCGGCGGCATGGGCGGCATGGGCGGACGGCCCGGCAATATGGGCGGCGGCCAGATGCCGGACCGCGGCAGATAAGGAGGCCCCTATGATCCAACTGAAAGAGGTCTGCAAATTCTATCAGGTGGGTGACGATCGTGTCCGTGCGCTGGATCATGCAACGCTGCACATCAAGCCCCATGAATTTGTCAGCATCATCGGCCCCTCCGGCTCCGGCAAGTCCACCATGATGAACATCATCGGGTGTCTTGACGTGGCGGACGCAGGCGAGTACCTGCTGGACGGCCTGCCCATTGAAAGCTATTCTGAAAACCAGCTGGCGAAGATCCGCAACGAAAAGATCGGCTTCGTGTTCCAGCAGTTCAATCTGATCCCCAAGCTCACCGCCGAGGAAAATGTGGAGCTGCCTCTGATCTATCAGAAGGTACCCAAGGCCCAGCGGGCAGAGCGGGTGAAGCAGGCCCTGGAAAAGGTGAACCTGTACCAGCGGGCCAAGCATCTGCCCACGGAGCTTTCCGGCGGACAGCAGCAGCGTGTGGCCATTGCCCGGGCCATCGTCACCAATCCCAAGCTGATTCTGGCAGACGAGCCCACCGGTGCACTGGATTCCAAGACCAGCCAGGAGATCATCGACATTTTCCATGACCTCCATTCCCAGGGAAACACCATCGTCCTGATCACCCACGACAATGACGTGGCGAAACAGGCGGAGCGCTCCATCCACATTCTGGATGGCCGGATTTCGGAGGTGAAGCTGTAATGCAGTCTTTTGTTATGGCATTGCGCTCCATCAGCGCGAACAAGATGCGTGCGGTGCTGACCATGCTGGGCATCATCATCGGCGTTATGGCCCTGGTGGTTCTGGTGAGCCTGGTCAACGGCGCCACCAATTCCGTCACCAGCGCCGTGTCCGACCTGGGCAGCAGCTCTGTCACCGTTACCATTTCCGATGATAAGGGAAAGCCTGTCACCCTGGAAGACCTGGACAACTGGATGGAACGGGAGCCGGGCATGGGCGAGCTGGCACCCTATACCACCGCATCTCTGGTGGGCAGGCACGGGGCCAACTACGGCACTGTCACCGTTTACGGCACCACCCCCGCCTACTATAACATCCAGGCCATGCAGCTTTCCATGGGCCGCTGGCTGAAGGATGTGGACATTTCCAACAACAGCTATGTGTGCATCATCACCGAGAATACGGCAGAGGAGCTCATCGGCTATACCGACTGCGTGGGCCAGACCCTGAGCCTGGGCGGCGTGGAGTACAGCATCGTGGGTGTCCTGCAGGATGACGAGGATTCCCTGACCTCCATCCTGACCTCCGGATCCCTGATGGCCTATATCCCCTATACCTCTCTGATCCGCCTCAGCGACAGCGTGGTTTCCGATGTTACCACCTTCTATATCAGCGCCCCGGAGGGGGGCAGTGTGGAACAGGCGGACGAGACCATCGAGCGGATTCTGCTGGAGCGGTTCGACCAGGATGAGGATGCCTTCAATGTTTCCACCTCTGCCTTCCTGGAGGAGGCTATGGACGATATCACCTCGGTGCTTTCCGTGCTGCTGGGCGGCATCGCCGCCATCTCTCTGGTGGTAGGCGGCATCGGCATCATGAATATCATGATGGTCACCGTCACCGAGCGTACCCGGGAGATCGGCATCCGCAAGGCCATCGGCGCCAGCCGGGGCACCATTCTGACCCAGTTTCTGATGGAGGCTGTGGTATTGTGCATGATGGGCTGCGGTCTGGGTATTTTCCTGAGCTGGGCGATTCTGCAGGTGGTGTCCACCGTGGTGGCCAGCACCGGCATCGTCTTTACCCTGGACGGCGGCGTGGTGCTGCTGGCGGTTATTTTCTGCTTCATCATCGGCGTGGTTTTCGGCATGTACCCTGCCAATAAGGCCGCCAAGATGAAGCCCATCGATGCCCTGCACTACGGAGGTTAAGCCCTATGGACAACGCAGCAAAAAAGAAGCAGATGAAGAAGATCCGCTCCTGGGTCGCGCTGGCCCTGACGGTGGTGATCCTGACCGCCATGCCCCTGATGGCAAAATCGGAGGCGGAGGCCGACGGCCCCGTGGCCAGCATCCTTTCCGGCACCGTGGAAAAGGGCAATATCAGCACCGGCCTGCACGGCGGCGGCAATCTGAAAATGGAAAATGCCGAGGACATCAAGCTGCCCTCCGGCGTGAAGATCACCGAATTTCTGGTGAAAAACGGCGATACCGTAAAAGAAGGCGATCCTGTGGCGGCGGTGGACACGGTCAGTGTCATGACCGCCATCATGGAGGTCCGGGATACCATGGACTACCTTCAGGAGCAGATCGCCGATGTGCGCAATGAGACCGTCAGCAGCGCCGTCAAGGCTGTGGCAGGCGGACGGATCAAGGAAATTTATGCCCAGGAGGGAGACAGTGTCCAGTCCGTCATGCTGGAGCATGGATGTCTTGCCCTGCTGAGCCTGGACGGACTGATGGCTGTGGAGCTGAAAAGCGATCTGCCCCTGTCCACCGGCGACAGTGTCAGCGTGGTTCTGGCGGACGAAAAAACGGTCGAAGGCCGTGTGGAATCCAGCCTGGACGGTGTGATCATCGTGACCGTTGAGGACGAGGGCTACGACATCGGCCAGGCCGCTGCCGTGACCACCCCGGAAGGGGAAACCGTGGGCGCGGGCAGCCTGTATGTCCACAACGCCTGGAAGGCTACCGCCTTTACCGGCACCATTTCCCGGGTTCATGTAAAGGACGAGAAGACCGTCCGCTCCGGCACCCGGCTGTTTACCCTGAAGGATACGGACTTTACCGCCCAGATGGAATATCTGTCCGACCGGCACCGGGAGTACGAGGTTCAGCTGCAGGAGCTGTTCCAAATGTATGAATCCGGTGTGATTACCGCGCCCCGGAACGGCGTGATCTCCGGCGTGGATGAGGACAGTACCTTCCTGCTTTCCGGCGAGAAGGTGGACTGGGAGGCTGTGCCTCTGGCCGATTCTCAGGATAAAGGCTGGACGATTCTGCTGCTGAGCAGCGAAGGCGGCGCAGAGGAACCCGGCACCGGTGAAAGTCAGCCCCCGGCCCCCAGCGATCCCAGTACGCCCAGCACCCCCGGCACCGGGGAAATCGTTACCTATACCGGCTATGCGGGCCGGGTGTCCTACATCGGCAGCACCGAGGTGATCCTGACCATGAGCCAGGTGGGCGGCACCGTTACCAAAACGGCGGAAGGTGCCTGGGATTTGTCTCAGGTGAATCTGGATACCGCCAATATGCTGACCCCCAACTGCATTTTTACCGTAGGGGATGCATCCGCCTATGCTGTGGGCGATATCGTGGTGGTGGCCTATGACGAGGCAGGGCAGTACACCGTGATCATGGCCCAAAAGGCCAATCCCGATCCGGAGCCTTCCATTCCCGGGATGCCCGGCGGTTACCCCGGGGGTATGGGTGGTCTGGGCAGCCTGGCGGGCCTCTTCGGCGGCATGAGCGGCATGGCCGGCCTGTACGGCTCCGGTGCAGCCGCAGTTCCGGAAGAACCGGAGCTGTATGATCTGGAGGGTGATGTGCTGATGACCGTCACACCTCAGGATGTGGTGAGCCTGGTGATCACCATTGATGAGCAGGATATTTCCAAAGTTTCCGTGGGTCAGACGGCCCAGGTGAAGGTGGAAGCCCTCCGGGGCCAGCTGTTTGAGGCAGAGGTGGTGCAGGTAGGCACCTCCGGCACCAACAACGGCGGCAGCAGCAAGTTCACCGTGAAGCTGGAGCTGCCCTACGGCGAGAATATGCTGGACGGCATGTCCGCCGCGGCGGAGATCCCCCTGTATACCAGAATGGAAGTTCCCACCATTCCGGTGGAGGCTCTGGCGGAAGTGGGCGCAAGGACCGTGGTCTACACCGCTTTGGACAAGGAGACGGGAGAACCGTCCCAGCCCGTGGAGGTCACCCTGGGCATGTCCGACGGCAGGCGGGCAGAGATCCTCTCCGGCCTTTCTATGGGCGATACCTATTATTACAGCTACTATGACATCATGGAGCTGGACACCTCCGTCAATACCCAGAAATATACCTTCGGATAAGGTTCAAGCCCCCGGCCCGTCAGGGCCGGGGGCTTTGAGCTTGTCGAAAAACCCCTTCGGGCTTTTCCGCCAGTTTTTTTGCAGTCTGCTGCGCGCATAATTTGTTCGCCTATGGCGAACAAATTCCACACTTGCAGCCTGAGAAGTATTTTCTGCCAGGTACACGCCCCGGCAGAAAA
>JAFQHF010000034.1 GCA_017398105.1 Oscillospiraceae bacterium
CGATGTGGTCATGGTCGTTTCCACCATGAACATGACCGGCGCCGAAGTCGCTGCTCTGGCACACGGCAACGGTGTTACCTACACCTTCCCCGGCCACTGCTGCCATGTCTTCTCCAAGGAGACCGGCGTCAACCTGGAAGCCTGATCCGGTTTACCGGAACCTGATTTCCGTCATCTCTTTCCTTTTTTCCTATGACAAAGCCTCCGGCATTCGTGCCGGGGGCTTTGTCGCGCAAATATCCCCCGGACGTTTCGTCCGGGGGTAACAGAATTATTCTTCGATCCGTCTGCAGCTGTCTCTGGGGACGATCCGGTGGGGGACAATGATCTTGGTGGGCCGCAAGTTGGGATTTTCCAGATAATTGATGATGTGCATGGCGGCTTCCTGACCAAGCTGATAGGCATTGATGTCCACTGCGGTCAGCTGGGGAGAGGCCAGCTCGCTGTATAGGGAATTGTTGAATGCGATGATGGAAACGTCATCCGGAATGGACAGGCCCACTTTGGTGCAGGCCCGCTCCAGCGCCAGGGCCAGCATATCTTCGCTGACAACAAAGGCGGTGGGATGATCCTCCCGGGAAAGCAGTGTACGCAGGGATTCTGCATTGGAATTGACCTGCTCCATCTCGATGCAGTAATCGGGGCGGAAGGGGATACCGTGGAGGATCAGAGACAGCTGATAGCCTGCCTGCCGTTCTGCGGCGAAGATAAAGGAGCTGGCGCTTCCCAGGTAGCCGATCTTCCGGTGCCCCAGATCGTAAAGGTAATCGGTAGCCTCCCGGCTGGCGTTCAGGTTGTCGTTGTCGATGGACAGGGTCTGGGCGGCCATCTCATAGGGCTTGCCTACGATCACATAAAGCACACCGTGCTCGCACAGATAATCAATGACGGGATCATCCTTCTGAGAGTAAAGCAGAATAAAGCCGTCGATCCTTCCGCTGAGGTGCAGGGTTTTGACAGAGTGCAGCAGCTCGGCCTGATCACTGCCGGTGATCACGGTGCTGGCAGTCTGGCGCTGGTTGCAGATCTGGCTGATGCCCCGGATGGCCTTCAGGAACACATTGTTTTCATAAGCATCCCGGCCGGAAGGGGGCAGAATGATGCCGATCATCTTGATGGGCTGGGGGGCGGCGCTTTCGCTGGGGGTATAGCCCTCGTAGCCAAGTTCAGCCATGGCTTTGCGCACGCGCTCCTGGGTTTCCCGGCTGATGGCGGGATTGTTGTTGCATACACGGGAAACGGTGGAGGTGGACACACCGGCCAGCGCGGCCACATCGCGGATAGTAACTGCCATAATCAAAGCTCCTTGAAACTGTTTATGAAAACTATTTTAAACCAAAGAGAGGCGGATGTCAACTTATTTGCATGTATTGGGCAACAAAGAAGCAAAAGAACGCGATAATAGGATAATATTAACAAAATAATGGAGCACAATTTGTGAACAAAGTAGAAAAGCCAAAAAGCGTCCTGAAAGAGAAAAAATGATGTTGCAAATTTGTTGCACAAGATGTACAATGATAGTGCAAAATTGTGCAAACACAGTGCAAGCGGGGGACCTCACAGGGAATTCCGGAATTTCATGGGAGGTCCCCGGCAAAATCCGTTTTTCCCGCCTGCGGGCGTGAAAATAAGAGACATCAAATAAGAAGGAGAATGCATCATGAAAAAACACATTGCTCTGCTGATGGCGCTGGTCATGGTTTTTTGTCTGGCAGCCTGCGGCGGCACTTCCGCTGAAGCGGAAGCAGAACAGTCCGGCTCCAACGAAGCCGGCAGCGTTTACTATCTGAACTTCAAGCCCGAGGCTGATGCGGCATGGCAGGAGCTGGCTGCTGCCTATACTGCCGAGACCGGCGTCGCCGTAAAGGTGGTCACTGCAGCAGGCGGCAACTATGCCGATACCCTGAATGCGGAAATGGCCAAGGATACCGCTCCTACCCTGTTCAACTGCGGCAATGCCCAGAGCCTGAAGGACTGGGCTGACTACACGCTGGATCTGACCGGCACTGCCTTTGCAAACGAACTGGCTACCAATGACTTCAATCTCTATGATGAAAACGGCGCCCTGAAGGCTGTGGGCTACTGTTATGAGTCCTATGGCATCATTGTCAATGTGGATCTGCTGAATGCCGCCGGTTACGAGCTGGCTGACATCACCAACTTTGAGACCCTGAAGGCAGTTGCTGATGACATCCATGCCCGCAGCGCTGAGCTGGGCTTCGACGCCTTTACTTCCGCCGGCCTGGATTCCTCTTCCTCCTGGCGTTTCTCCGGCCATCTGGCCAATATGCCCCTGTTCTATGAATTCCGGGATCACAATGTGACCGAGCAGCCTGCCACCATCACCGGCGAGTATCTGGACAACTACCGCCAGATCTGGGATCTGTACATCACCGATTCCTCCGCAGATGTCAGCACCCTGGCAACCTCCACCGGCGATGAGAGCAAGGCTCTGTTCACTGAGGGCAAGGCTGTGTTCCATCAGCAGGGCTCCTGGGAATATGCCGGTCTGACTGAGGCCGGTATGACCAATCTGGCTATGATCCCCATCTACTGCGGTGTGGAGGGTGAAGAGCAGGCCGGTCTGTGCTCCGGCACCGAGAACTGCTGGGCGGTGAATGCCCAGGCCAGCGAGGCAGACATCCAGGCAACTCTGGACTTCATCTACTGGGTTGTCACCAGCGAAGCCGGCACCCAGATGCTGGCAGACGAATTTGGCGCAGTTCCCTTCAAGGCTGCCAAGACCCCTGAAAATGTCTTCTGCGCAAATGCAAACCAGATGGTCTCCGAGGGCAAGTACACCGTGACCTGGGCCTTCAACCATACCCCCAACGTGGATGCATGGCGGGCCACCGTAGTCACCGCTCTGAACAAGTATTCCGTTGACCCCACCGATGAGAACTGGGCGGAGGTCGTGACGGCATTCGTAGACGGCTGGGCCATTGAGTATACCATGGCCAACGGCTGATCCGGAAAATCAAAGCAAACGTTTTTCTAATAGAAGGCATCTCTGAATCGGAAATCCGGTTTTGGAGCTTGCCGGAAATATGAGAGGCGCCTGTGATACATCAGGAAAGAAGGTGCCTTTATGGCGATAACAAAAAAATGGTGGCACGATAAGGTCGCCTATCAGATCTATCCTAAGAGCTTCCTGGATGCGGACGGAAACGGTGTGGGTGATCTGCGGGGCATTATCAGCAAGCTGGACTATCTGAAGGAACTGGGCATCGACATCATCTGGATCTCTCCGATCTACCGGTCAGCCTTTGTGGACCAGGGTTACGATATTTCGGATTACTATGATATCGATCCGGCCTTTGGAACCATGGAAGAGTTCGATGAGCTGCTGGAGGAGGCAAAAAAGCGGGATCTGCATATCGTGATGGATCTTGTGATCAACCACTGCTCTGATCAGCATGAGTGGTTCCGGAAAGCGCTGAAAGATCCCTTTGGGAAGTACGGAAAGTATTTCTACTTCCGCAAGGGCAAGGAGGGCCAGCCTCCCAGCAATACCCGGGCTTATTTCGGCGGAAGCACCTGGGAGCCGGTTCCCGGGTTTGAGGATCTGTATTACTTCCATGCCTTTGCAAAGGAACAGCCGGATCTGAACTGGGAGAATCCCGAGGTGCTGCAGGAACTGTATGCCATGATCAACTGGTGGCTGGAAAAGGGTGTGTCCGGATTCCGGATCGATGCCATTATCAATATCCAGAAAGATCTGGCATTCCCCAGCTACGCACCGGACGGCAGGGATGGTCTGGCCTCCGTGGTGCACATGGTGGAAAGCGTAGACGGCGTGGGCGAAAAGCTGCAGGCCTTGAAGCACAATACCTTCGAAAAGTACGATGCTTTTACCGTGGCGGAAGTATTTAATATGAAAAAGGATGAGCTGGAGGAATTTGTGGGCGAAAACGGCCACTTCTCCACCATGTTCGACTTTTCTGTCAACTGCCTGTCCGATGGCCCGGGCGGCTGGTACCGCAACAGCCATATTTCCTTTGCGGATTACCGCAGAACCCTGTATCAGTCCCAGAAGGAATGTCTGGATGTGGGCTTCCTGTCAAATATCATTGAAAACCACGACGAGCCCCGGGGCAGCAGCCGGTTCCTGCCGGAGTATGCCCAGAATGAAATGGGCATGAAGATGCTTGGAACCGTCAGCATGCTCCTGCGGGGACTGCCGTTCCTGTATCAGGGTCAGGAGATCGGTATGACCAACTGCCCCATGGATTCGGTGGAGGAGTATGATGACATCAATACCAAGGCAGAGTATGCCCTGGCCCGCAGCGCCGGGCTGAGCGATGCGCAGGCCCTGGAAGCCTGCTACCGGTTCAGCCGGGACAACGCCCGGACACCGATGCAGTGGGATGACACGCCCAATGCCGGTTTCACATCCGGAAAGCCCTGGCTGAAGGTGAATCCCAATTACCGGCAGGTCAACGTGGCGGAGCAGGAAAAGCGGGAAGATTCCATTCTGAATTACTATAAGAAGCTCATCTCCCTGCGCAAGGGAGCGCAGTACCGCCAGCTGTTTACCTACGGTGATTTTCAGCCGGTTCTGGAGGAGCAGGAGCATCTGCTGGCATACCGGCGCAGCTTGCAGGAACAGGAAGCAGTGGTGATCGCGAATTTCGGCGCGGAGTCTGCTGAAATTTCCGAATCCTGGCTGCAGGGCCGGCATGTGCTGCTTAGCAACGCACCGGTTTCCTGCGAAAACGGCAGCGTGATCCTTGCATCGGCACAGGTGATTGTGCTGGCCAAATAAAAACACCCTGAAAAAAGAAGCGTGCCTGTGAATTACAGGCACGCATTTTTTCATATTTTCCTGCAGCTGCTGCGCTCAACGATCCGGTAGGGGACGATGACCCGGGTGGCGGGAAGCTCCGGATTATCGATCCAGCTCAGAATGCGGTTGGCAGCTTCCTGACCCAGCTGGTAGGAATTGATGTCCACCACGGTCAGCTGAGGAGAAGCCAGCTGGGAGTACAGGGAATTGTTGAAGGCGATAATGGAAATGTCATCCGGAATGGACAGGCCCATTTGTGCACAGGCCCGTTCCAGAGCCAGAGCCAGCAGATCATCGCTGACCACAAAGGCGGTGGGCCGGTCTTCACGGCGAAGCAGAGCTTCCAGGGCGTGAAAATCCTGGGAATGGATGCTTTCCATCTCGATCAGATAATCCTCCCGAACCGGCAGGGAATGCAGGAACAGGGACAGCTGATATCCGGCACGGCGGTCGGAAGCATACAGGAAGGGCCGCTTGCTGCCGATATATCCGATCCTGCGGTGACCCAGCCCATACAGATAAGTTGCCGCATCCCGTCCGGCGCTCAGATTGTCATTGTCGACACACACGGTCTGACAGGAAATATCATCGGACTTTCCCACAATGACATAGATCAGGCCGTTGCTGCACAGGTAATCCACCACGATATCGTTGGGCAGGGAATACAGCAGAATAAAACCGGAGATACCGCCGCTGTGGTGCAGCTTTTGGACGGTGGCGAGGATCTCTTCGTAATCCATACCGGTGACGATGGAGATGGCGGCGCAGCGCTGGTTGCAGATCTGGCTGATGCCGCGGATGGCCTTCAGGTAAAAGGTATTTTCGTAAGTCTCCCGGCCGGAGGGCGGCAGAATGACACCGATATGGCGCACAGGCGGCCCGGAAGCAGCATCCTGAACCGCGGGAAGCTCATAGCCCAGTTCAGTGATCAGCTTTTGCACACGCTCCCGGGTTTCTCTGCTGATGGAAGGGCTGTTGTTGCACACCCGGGAAACAGTCGAAGGGGAGACACCGGCTAGTTTGGCGATATCCTTGATGGTTACTGACATTTGCATTCACCCTTTGTTGTGCATTGTTGCACTAAAATTGCGGATATTTCATACCTAATTCTACCGGATAAAACCGGAAAAGTCAAAGGGTATTTCTGGTTTTATACGGAAAATTGTATTTTTGGGAGAAATAAAGCAAATGACATTGCAAATTTGTGCAATTGCACGAAATTGCACAAATGTTGCAAAAAATGCTTGATAAAATACGAAACGTGTTGTAATATAGTTGCAGAACAAATGCGGAATGTTTCTGCAACGATCTTCTCCAAAAGAAAACACGGATCTGCCGAAGGGCGGACCGGAAGTGAAAAAATTGGGGTGGGTAATATGAAAATTCTGACACTGAACACACATTCTCTTCGGGAGGAAAACTACCGGCAGAAGCTGGAATGGTTCCTGGAAGGCGTTCTGAAGGAAAAACCGGATATCATCGCCCTGCAGGAGGTCAACCAGACAGCCACGGAGGCGCTGATCGACCCCGGAATGCTGGAAGGGCAGTATCCGGTTCCCGGCTGCATGGAAATCCGCCGGGACAATCATGCGGCAAATATTGCCAGCCGTCTGCGGCAGGCGGGACTGGAATGCTACTGGGCCTGGCTGCCCATCAAGCGGGGCTATGAGAAATACGACGAAGGCGTAGCGATCCTGAGCATCGGCCGGAAGATCCGCTGCCTTGATCAGTTCCCCATCAGCAGAGTCAATGACTATGGAAACTGGCGCACCCGCGCAGTGCTGGGTGTCCAGGTGGAGGGGCTGGAGGATTGGTTCTACTGCCTGCACATGGGCTGGTGGGATGATGCTTCTGAGCGGTTCCTGGATCAGTGGAGAGTCCTCAATTCCTGCATTATGGGCAAGCGGATGTGCACAAATGTGTGGCTTCTGGGCGATTTCAATGCACCGGATGCCATTCCCGGCCAGAGCTATGAACATATGGTGGCCTGTGGGTGGATCGATACCTACCGGATCGCGCGGCGCAAGGACAGCGGCATCACCGTTCCGGGAATCATAGACGGCTGGCGGGAGGCCTTTGCCGGAAAGAAGGAAGAGGGCATGCGCACGGATTATATCTGGTGCAGCCATAAAAAAGAGGTTCTGTCCTCCCGGGTCATGTTTAACGGAACCCAGGAACCGGTGGTTTCCGACCACTTCGGTGTCCTGGTGGAGATAAAGGAGAAAAATATATGAGCAGAGCAGCGGGCATTCTGATGCCCATCACCAGCCTGCCGGGCAAGTACGGCATCGGCTGCTTTTCCAAAGAGGCCTATGCCTTTGTGGACTGGCTGAAGGAGGCGGGCCAGACCTTCTGGCAGATCCTGCCCATCCACCCCACATCCTACGGAGACTCCCCCTATCAGTCCTTTTCCACCTTCGCGGGCAATCCCTATTTCATTGACCTGGAGGAGCTGGTGGAGGAGGGACTGCTGACCCGGGAGGAATGCGACAGCATGGACTTTGGCGATTACGAGGACGATGTAGACTATGAAAGCCAGTACCGCAGCCGCTATATCCTGCTGACCATGGCCTATGAGCGCAGCAATATCAGTCAGGACACCCGGTATCAGACCTTTGTGGAGGAGAACCGCTGGTGGCTTGATGATTACGCCTTGTTTATGGCCCTG
Source organism: Oscillospiraceae bacterium (assembly GCA_017398105.1). Next base: position 7,455 of record JAFQHF010000034.1, read on the forward strand.
AAGAATTACTTCGGCGGACTGCGCTGGAACGAATGGCCCCAGGATATCCGCCTTCGCTGGGGATATGCCATGGACTATTACCGCCGGGAGCTGTACTTCGATATTGAATTTCAGATGTTCCTTCAGTATCTGTTCTTCCGTCAGTACTGGCGGCTGAAGGACTATGCCAATCAGCAGGGAATCCGGATCATCGGCGATATCCCCATCTATGTTTCCATGGATTCTGCCGACACCTGGGCCCATCCGGAGCTTTTCCAGCTGGATGAGAACAACGTGCCCACGGCTGTGGCAGGCTGTCCTCCCGATGGTTTCTCTGCCACGGGCCAGCTTTGGGGAAATCCTCTGTACCGGTGGGATTACCATAAGCAGACCGGTTACAGCTGGTGGTGCAGCCGCCTGTGGTATGTGTTCCGGCTTTACGATGTGACCCGGATCGATCATTTCCGGGGCTTTGACGAGTATTATTCCATTCCCTATGGAGATGTTACAGCCGAATTCGGCCACTGGGAAAAGGGCCCCGGCATGGATCTGTTCCGCTGCGTCCAATGGAATCTGGGCTGGCATGAGGTGATCGCGGAGGATCTGGGCTATGTGACCGACACAGTGCGGCAGCTGGTAAAGGACAGCGGTTTCCCAGGCATGAAGGTGCTGGAATTTGCCTTCGATTCCCGGGATTCCGGCTCTGCCAACGATTATCTGCCCCATAACTACACGGAAAATGCGGTGGTTTACACCGGTACCCATGACAATGAGACTCTGGTGGGCTGGTTCGAAGCCATCTGCACGGAGGATCGGGCGCTGGCCCGGAATTATCTGTGCGATTACTATACGCCTGAAGAAGAGATCTACAAGCCCTTCATTGCCCTGGCCATGAGCACGGTGGCCAAATGGTGCGTCATTCCCATCCAGGATTATCTGGGACTGGACAATACCTGCCGTACCAACAAGCCTTCCACACTGGGCTGCAACTGGCGCTGGCGGGCAACGGGCCGGCAGCTGAACAAGGAACTGGCCCGGGAGATCCGGGAGCTGACACTGCGCTATGGGCGCATGAACTGGCAGAATTACAGCGCGTAAACTGCTATCACCGCCGGTGCCGGAGTGATGTCTGCAGCAGAAAGCGGTTTGCTGCAGGCTTCCGGTGAAGGCATCGGCGTGCTGCTATAAAAGGTACCTCCAAAACCGTTTTTCCTTCCTTCCTACTTTTTCCTTTTCCTTCCATTACATTTTTGCCTGTTGTGTTTTGGAGGTACCTGATCAAAAAAACGCTCCCGAAAAATCGATCGGAAGCGGACAGATTGGAGAGAATCAAGATGTACAAATCACCGGATCGGAAGCAGCTTCGCACAGACTGCGCAGACCAGTCGGGAAAGATCCCGGAGGGCTATGACCGGGACTATTTCGGCATCCACCATGTGGCGGGCGGATGGGTCTGCCGGGAATGGGCGCCGGATGCCCGGCAGGTATATCTGACCGGTGATTTTAACGGCTGGAACCCGGAAAGCCACCCCATGATGAAGCTGCGCGGCGGGATCTGGCTGCTATGCCTGCCTGGCGAGAATGCGCTTTGGGAGGGCTGCAGAGTCAGAACGCTGGTAGATTCCGCCAGTGCCTGCACTGCAGGAGACCCCCTGTCTTCCTTCATCGGCACCGAGGGTGCGGTAGTGGTGGATGACGGAAGGGTATTTTCCGAAGCAGACGCATATTGAAAAGAATGATCCGGAAGACCGTTTCCTGCTCCGGGAAGCGTAAGCGGATCTTTCCCATACTTCACCTTTTTATTCCGCGGACACCCCGGCTGACAGCCGGGGCTGTTTGCGTCAGGGGGAATGGAAATCCTTTCTTGCATTCCCGGGGAAGATATGCTATTCTATGTAAAAACAGCCAACAGGGAGGGAGAGCGCATGAGCGTCCATGAATCCGGCGAAATGTATCTGGAAGCGATTTTGGTGCTGACGAAGAAAAACGGATTTGTCCGCTCTATTGATGTCAGCGAATATCTGGGCTATTCCAAACCCAGTGTTTCCCGCGCCATGGGAATTCTGCGCAGCGGGGCGTATATTCAGGTGGATAAGGATGGTTCCATTACCCTGACCCAGACCGGCAGGGAAATTGCGGAAAAGATTTTTGAGCGGCACACGGTATTGTCCAAGCTGCTGATGAAGCTGGGGGTTTCGGAGGAAACAGCCACTGCCGATGCCTGCAAAATGGAGCATGCCATTTCCGATGAGTCCTTTGAGGCACTGAAGCGCTACACGGCGGAATTTATTGATGAATAAACAATCAGGGCGGTGCCTCGGCACCGCCCTCAAACTGTAGAAAAGGCCTCGCAGAGTTTTCTGCGCAAGCAGAAAATAAAGTTCAAAACCGTTTTCGACCGCGGCGTGTACGTGGTTGAAAACACTTCTCAGGCTGCAAGTGTGCGAGTTGTGCGCCAAAGGCGCACAAGGAGTGCGCGCAGCAGACTGCAAAAAACTGTAGAAAAGCCCCACAAGGGGATTTTCTACACGCAGAGGGCGGTGCCTCGGCACCGCCTTTTGACTTTTACAGAAGCTTCAGAATGCTGTCCTTGCTCATGTAGCCCACAGCCTTCTGGGAGATTTCTCCGTTTTTCATAACGATGAGCGTGGGGATGCTGACGATGCCGAATCGGACGGCCAGTTCCATTTCCTCATCCACATTGATCTTGCCCACGGTGACATCGGTGCGCTCAGCGGCGATCTGCTCTACGATGGGGGCAACCATCCGGCAGGGGCCGCACCAGGGTGCCCAGAAATCCAGCAGCACAGGCTTGGGATTGTTCAGAACCAGTGCTTCAAAATTGGCATTTGTGATTTTTTCGATTGCCATGTTGCATTCTCCTTTGCATACTTGTTTTTTTACAGTATACCCTAAGGAAAAAACAGATGCAAGAGAAATTATCGTTTTGCGCAGGAATGATGTACGCGATTGTAGGGGCGGATTTTTAATCCGCCCTCAGCGTAGTGACAATTGTACAGTACGTTATGTACAAAATCTGCCGTCCCTGCGGTCGATTCATCCTGGGTGTTATCGATCGTTTAGGGCGGATTGAAAATCCGCCCCTACAGAATCCGTACGAACCAGTGCAATTAACGATAATTTACAGCAGTAGCGATACCGAGCGGGGTTGGGCAGTCACGATTCCCGCCGTACCGAACACACATTGGCCGTCGGCCAATGCCGGCATTTGACATTTTTACAATCATCTGCTATGATGCAGAAAAAGGGGGAGATTGCTATGGGTCATTGCAGCGGCAATTGTGCTGCCTGCTCCGGCTGCGCAAAGGAACTGGTTCTGACACAAACGGAGATCGACTTTTTGAACCTGCTGGGACAGGTTGCCTTCCTGCCGGTGGCGAGGACTATGGGGGATCTGACCCCGGTTTACCTGGAGGAGGGAGAGCCGGAGCAGATGAGCCTTCTGTTGCAGTGCCTGGAAAAGAAGGGACTGATATCCCTGGACTACAGCGCACCGCTGAAGGGCTTTGATGATACGGCCTATGCCGCCTATCCCATTCGCGGCAGCATGGCCCTGACAGAGCGGGGACAAAAGGTTCTGGAACTTATGGAATATCAGGGAATTCAGCCTGAATAAGATCAGAGAGGAGAACATACCATGAGCATTGTTAAAAATGAACCCAAGTACAAAAACGGGCTTTTGCAGGCCATCCGTGAGCAGCTGGAGCATCGGGCCTACTGGCTGTATCTGCTGTGCGACGAAGCCGGCAAGCGGGGCCTGGACTGGAAGGAGTTCGGCTATCCTGCCATCCGCCGCTGCGGTCTGGATCACGGTGCCCGGCATATTAAAAAGGGCAATACCGACAGCCTGAAGGGCCTGAAGAAGGTACTGTTCACCAAGCCTGCCCAGCTGGTCTTTGAGATGGACATTCTGGAAAGCACCGATGACACCCTGAATATCGATTTTCACTACTGCCCCCTGGTAAAGGCCTGGCAGAAGGCAGGCTGCACCGATGAGCAGATTGCAACTCTGTGCGATATCGCCATGTGCGGCGACCATGGTATCGGTGAAGCCTACGGCGCGGTACTGGATCTGCCCAAATGCATTGCCAAGGGTGACGATATCTGCTCCCTGCGGTATCATAAGAAATAAATACACAGCAAAAAGGGCGGATGAAAAATCCGCCCTTTTGCCTGACTCATTGGGTTTATGGAGATAAGTGATCGTTTATGCATCAATACCTGTAGGGCGGGGTCATGACCCCGCCCTACAGATATTGATGCATAATCAATCATTTACCGTAGTAACGATACCGAGCGGGTTTGGGCAGTCACGATTCCCACCGCACCGAGCACGCATTGGCCGTCGGCCCATGCCGACAAACGATA
>JAFQHF010000106.1 GCA_017398105.1 Oscillospiraceae bacterium
CGGTAACTCCGTTGACCGGGATATTACCCTGAACGGCAGCTACAGCTCATCTGGCAGTAATGTCTGGTATTCCATGCCTGCTGCCCGACGGGAAGCCATCGGCCTGATCCTGCTGTACAGTGACATGATGTGGGACGATTCCATCAGCGTCTTCAATGTACGCCGGGATTCCAACCCCAATGTCCCGCTCCGGGTGGCTACACAGTTCCTGATCTATGAGATTGTCTGCGGCCTGCGCAATCCTACTACCTTTGCGCTGAACTCCACCAATGAGTGCGGAACTGCAGGCGATATCTTCTACAATGCCGGTGCTGCGGCAATTTCCAACTTCGCTCCCAACTACAACACGCTGGTTTCTTATGTTGAGAGCGCACTGCAGCGTCCCAGCTTCACCGGCAGCTCCAGTTCCAATGCTCCCACCATCACCCTGACCGGAGATGAAACCTCTGTCTATGACAGCAACGGCGTACTCTCCGACTGGAGTTTCAGCGATGGAAGCGGAGCGGAATTCTACAAGAGCGGTAACTACCTGTACATCTACCAGACCGGAACCATTTCTGAGTCCACGGTCTTTAAGGCAACCAAGTATGTTCCTTCTGCTGCCAATTCCACCTATAACATCTGGTATATGTCCGGTTCTTCCTACCAGACAACCATCTCCCTGGCAAGTCCTTCCTATGGCAATCTCAATGCCTATTTCAAGCTGAAAGCTCCTTCTCTTGGCGCACTCAGCCTGACCAAAACCACGGAGGATGGTCAGAATCTTGCCAACTGGCGCTTTGGTATCTATAGCAACAGCGCCTGCACATCCCTGGTTGCCGGTCCCTATACCACCAATTCCAGCGGTAAGATTTCCGTAACCGGCCTGTCTGCAGGCACCTACTACGTTAAGGAATTGGGCCATACGGACAGCAGCATCAATGCGCTGTACTACTGCGCCAGTACCAACCCGCAGAAGGTCACTATTACCGCAGGCGGCACGGCTTCTGTGAGCTTCACTAATAAGCTGAACACCGGTAACCTCAGTCTGACCAAGACCACCGAGGATGGTAAGAATCTCGCCGGATGGCAGTTCAGTATCTACAGCAACAGCGCCTGCACATCTCTTGTGTCTGGTCCCCATACCACTGATTCCAGTGGTAAGATCTCCGTTACCGGTCTGAAGCCCGGTACCTACTACGTTAAGGAGATTGGCCATACCACCAACAGCGTTGCTACTCAGTATTACTGTGCCAGCACCAATCCCCAGAAAGTTACCATCACAGCAAACAGCACTGCATCAGTAAGCTTCACCAACAAGCTGAACACCGGCAGTCTGTCCCTGACCAAAACCACGGAGGATGGTAAGAATCTGGAAGGCTGGAAGTTCAGCATCTATTCTGACTCTGCCTGTTCCTCTCTGGTGTCCGGTCCTCACACCACCAACAGCAGTGGTAAGATTTCCGTCACCGGCCTGTTGCCTGGAACCTACTACGTCAAGGAAATCGGCCACACCGACAGTGCAATTGGTGCGCTCTACACCTGTGCAAGTACCAATCCTCAGAAGGTTACCCTTGCAGCAGGTGGCACTGCTTCTGTCAGCTTCGTGAACAACCTGCATAAGGGCAGCCTGAAGCTGGTTAAGACCACCAATACCGGCAACAACCTCTCTGGCTGGCAGATCGGAGTCTACACAGATTCTGCCTGCACCAAGGCTGTTTCCGGTTCTCCCTTCACCACCGGTGCTGACGGCACGGTGACAGTCAGCAATCTGGTTCCCGGCACTTACTATGCCAAGGAAATTGCTGTCAGCGATCCCTACTGGGTCTGTGATTCCTCCGTGGAAACCGTTCAGGTTGCTATGAATCAGACAGCAACCGTCAGTTTCAGCAATACCCATTACGGTGATCTCCGGGTCACCAAAACGGCTGTCAATGGCAGCGCCCAGGGTTGGAGCTTCCAGATCCTCGATGCCAACAAAGATCTGGTGGACACCATCAAGACCGATGCAGACGGCTATGCCTACTCCGGTAAGCTGGCTCCCGGAAAATACTATGTTCGGGAAATCCATGACCGGGATGAAACCTACTGGGAATACGATGCCAATGTGGAACAGCAGGTCACCATCACTGCCGGTTCCCGTGCAGAAGTCAGCTATACCAATACCCAGTATGGCAGAATCCAGTTCACCAAGACCACTAACACCGGTAATCAGCTGGGCGGTTGGGTGTTCCGGGTAACAGACAGCAACTACGAAGTGGTCGGTGAATACACCACCGACGAAACCGGCTACGCCATCACCGAGAAGCTGGCTCCCGGACGTTACTTGGTACAGGAACTCTCCAACGGCGATGATTACTGGAATATCGATGTTATGCTCCATGATGTGACTGTCGTTGCCGGTGAAACCGTGGAAGATCCCTGGTACAACCGGGAACAGGGTCTGGGTTGGTTCCATAAGTCCACCAACACCGGTGAATCCCTGAAGGGCTGGCACATTACCATCTATGCAGATGAAGCCTGTACCCAGGAGATTCGCACCATGATTACCAATGAGGATGGCAGAACCGGCTACTACATGGACCCCGGCATCTACTACGCCAAGGAAACCGGTGACGAGTATGGCCGCTTTGAGGACGAATACTGGCTGGTGGATGAATCCGTCCAGGAATTTGAAATCAAGCCCCATGAGGATACCGAAATCCACTTCACCAATGTCCAGTACGGCAAGCTGAAGATCATCAAGACCATGTACAGCCACGGCAGTGCTGCAGGCTGGCAGTTCAAAGTCACTGACGCCAATGGTAAGGAAATTGAGGGTTCTCCCTTCACTACCGGAGAAGACGGTGCGATTCAGACAACCAACATTCTGCCCGGTACTTATACGGTGGAAGAAATTCTCTCCGAAGGCAGTATCTATCAGCCTATGGGAGAGAATCCCCAGACTGTAACTGTTACCCAGGGTAAGATTGCTGAGGTTTCTTTCACCAACTGTCTGCGCCCCGGTAAGATCGAACTGAAGAAGATCGACATTACCGGCAGTCCTCTGTCCGGCGCAACCTTCTATCTGGAATGGAGTGCTGACGGTTCCTTGTGGTGGCCTGTTGAATATTCTGACAGCGATTCCCCCGAAGAAGGCTGCTGCACCAATCCAGATATTCAGAATGGACTGCTGACCACGGGAGAAGATGGAATCCTGGTATGGGAGAATCTGTATCCCGGCCTTCAGTACCGACTGACCGAAACGGAAGCTCCCGACGGCTACAACCTTCTGACCAAGCCCGCCTATGAAGGTGAGCTGCCCGCAGATGATCTGACTGTGGAAGTCAGAGTCATCAACACCCGGATCTTCACCATGCCCGAAACCGGTGTCAGCAGCGGCATGGTTCTGAAAGTCCTGAGCCTGCTGGCTGCTATCGGCTGCCTGGGTGTTATCGTATATCGCAAGCGGAAGGAGTAAGATAATGCATCCTTCCTACCACGCCAGGGATCAGCCCTGGCTTTTTTCATCCCCAAAAGCAAATTCACTTTCCTCCCATAAAACAAAACAACTCTTATTTTTATAAAAGAAAGGATAATGCGAAATGAAAAATTTTACTAAGATTCTCTCCCTGCTGCTGGCACTGACTCTGTGCCTGTCTTTCCCTGTTTCTGCTGCCGCCCGTGATGTGGAAGATCCCCGCGACGGTGTTCTCATCGATGAAGATGCCCTGGGCAGTCTGACGCTGTACAAGTATGACCTCACCAACGCTGAAAAGGACGGCGTTTGGGACAGCTCCTATGTTTCCACCGGCGTCTATGATGAAACCGGCGTCAACAACGTTCTGGGCGGCGCAACCCAGTCCGACCTGGGTAATGGCGAAGTCAGCTACGGCTATGCCATCAAGGGAGTTGAGTTCAGCTACCTGAAGATTGCTGACATCGTTCAGTTCACCGAGTCCGAAGCTGATGCCCGTACCGACAACCATGTGGAAGTTCTGTACGGCATTGATCAGGTCAAGGGTGCTGACTTCCTGAAGGCTCTGGGCCTGGAAAACGGCAACAACCGCTACACCAACGCTGACCATCTGAATGCCAACCAGTATTTCTACCAGTCCGATGTTCTGATCGATGCTCTGGCAGCTGGCCTGGAAGCCAACTCCACCGTGGTCAAGAACGCTCTGGAAAAGTATATGGCTGCCAACGGCGGTGTGGCTATGCCCCTGACCGATTCCTACGGCAAGACTTCCGCTTCCGATCTGGAGCTGGGTCTGTACCTGCTGGTGGAAACCAAGGTTCCCGAAATGGTCACCTCCACCACTGATCCCTTCCTGGTATCCGTTCCCATGACCACCGTTAACGGCACCAATGCTGAAAACGGCGGCACCACCTGGATCTATGACATCACCCTGTACCCCAAGAACCTGACCGGCATTCCTGCTCTGGAAAAGACTCTGCGTGAGAACAAGAACGACACCGGCAAGAACGGCGGCTCCGCTTCCGACATCAAGGACGGCTTTGCTCATACCGGCACCGCTTCCTCCGGTGACGTTCTGGATTACCAGATTATTTCCACTCTGCCCTCCATCACTTCCGAATCCACCTACCTGTCCTGCTACACCTTCGTGGATACTCTGTCCAAGGGTCTGTCCTACACCAGGGGTGACGTTGTTCTGGAGTTCTTCACCGATGCAGCCTGCACCGACCTGATCACCACCTGGAAGGAAGCTGAAGGCTTCTTCTCCGTGGCTTACAATACCGCTGCCACCGGCGAAGGTGTTATGACCATTGAAATGACCGAGCGCGGTCTGGCTGAAATCAACACCTCCAAGGCTGTCTATGCAGATGCCACCATGGTCAACTCCGGTTTCTCCGACTGCACCGTTCGTATCACCTATACCGCCAAGATGGATTCCGACAATTCCGTGATCTTCGGTGACAACGGCAACGACAACAAGGTTGTTCTGACCTGGAAGCGTACTTCCGAGAACTACTTCGATACTCTGGTTGACGATTGCCATGTCTTCACCTACGGCATCGACCTGACCAAGATGTTCTCTGACGGCAAGGGCAACTTCCAGAACGTCCAG
>JAFQHF010000035.1 GCA_017398105.1 Oscillospiraceae bacterium
AGCGTAAGCGCCCTGAGTGGAGTCATACTTCAGCAGGTGAGCCAGCATCTTGGGAGAGGTCAGGTCGTTGATAGCAACAACTTCGAAGCCCTCAGCGCCAAACATCTGACGGAAAGCCAGACGACCGATACGACCAAAACCGTTAATAGCAACTTTAACAGACATGATGATTCCTCCAAATTATATTTTAATTTTAAGGGTAACTTTGATTGCGTACATCATTCGATATCTCTGTACGGATTTATTATACAATAGGTCAATCCTGTTGTAAACTGTGAATTTTGTACAAATCACGGAACATTTTTTTCAAAAACGGTGCAAGTTGCTCATTTTTGGAAACGTTTCACTTCTTGCAAATCACACATTGCGAAAAAACGGAGAGAACTGCGTCTCTCCGTTTTTTCAGACTGTCAAAAAAGCTTCGCAGAATTTGCCGCCAAAGCGGCAAACCCATCTAAAACATTTTTGGCCGCGGCATGTACGTGGACAAAAATACATCTCAGACTGCAAGTGTGCGAGTTGTGCGCCAGAAGCGCACAAGGAGTGCGCGCAGCAGGCTGCAAAAAGCTGGCGGAAAAGCCCGAAGGGCTTTTTCGCCAAGCTGAAAAACGGAGAGAACTGCGTCTCTCCGTTTTTGTATTTACCCATTATTCATATGCCACATAGGAATCCGGGGACGCAATGGCAATGTAGGTATTGCCCTCGCCCATCAGCAGATCCTGTGCATCGTTGGTCATAAAGCGGAAAGCGGAATCCTCATCGTCACAGGCCCAGACAATGGGGATGATCTTGCCGCCGTTGGCATAATAGCCGATGCCGCCTGCGGGGAAATCTGCCTGATGGTAGATGCCCTTATGGCTCATGTTTGCGTACATGATGATGACATTGGTAAAGCCCTCTTCCTCACCGGTGATCTGGTCGGTCATGACCTTGTTGTACTGGTTCCAGACATACTTGTCGGTTTCGGCATTGTAGATCATGGTGGTGAACTTCTTTGCCTTCCGGTAAGCCATGGTGATGGTGATGGTGCCTGCATCCTCGCCCTCAGCAGGCGTCCCGTCTTCGGTGAAGCGGAAGCCGTAATCCCGCTCCAGCTCCATGGGCATCTCCATGAATTCGGCATATTCCTTAATGCCGGAGCCGATGCCGAAGAGACTGTTTTCCAGGCTGCGCTTGTATTCCTTGTCCCGGTAGGAGGTCTGCACATTCTTCGTGACCTCCCAGGCTTCGATGTTGAAATGCTCGATGCCCCGGTCGTTGGCATCGCCGATGGCGGTGTTGGAGCCGCCGGCGTGGCTCAGGATCAGATCATAGTGCTGGGCAATGTCGTTAAAGATCGGACGGGTGGAGCGGGTGGAGCCGATGGCTTCCACAGAGGCAATGTCGCTGTAGAGCGCCAGGCAGCGGACGATATTGTCCATATTGGCATAGGTCTCAAAGACCACATCCGCTTGCACCAGACCCACATGGGGCAGGTTATCCTGCATATTACTGATGATATGACCATGCAGGCGGCCGGTGAAGGGCTCGTCAATGATCCGGCCGTTCAGAGGATTGCGGTAGATGGGGGGCTCGGTGGGTTCGGTGGTGGGTTCCGTAGTGGGCTCAGTGGTTGCTTCGGTGGTTTCCGCAGCGTTTGTTTCCTCCTCAGCGGCGTTGGTCTGGGCGGGAGCTGCCTCTTCGCCGCCGTTCTGCACGGAAACTTCTTCCTTCGCGCCGCAGCCGCACAGCAGCATGGTCAGCGCCAGGATCAGGGCCAGCAATCGTTTCATCTTCTTCATTTCCTTTCTCATTGTTCATATTCCGCCTGGATCTCGCAGGCTTCCATGGTCTTGCCCATGGAATAATAGAACACATTGTCCCGGGAGGGTGCCAGATCAGGCATCAGGCCGCGCTCTGCGTAGACATTGTAGTAGCCGAACATCACCGGGATGATCCGGCCATCCTCCGCCAGCTTCTGATACAGGTTATAATAGTTGCCGTAATCCTGCAGGGAGTTCAGGCACATTTCGTACAGGGTCTCATGCTGCAGTCCGCCGCGGCTCATTTCGCCGTAGGGACGGAAAAATTCGGACAGATCCATATTGGCTGACAGCCGGGTCATGCCCAGATAAATATCGTAGTTGCCTGCCACGATGATATTCTTGAAATTGGAGCCGCTGCTTTCCAGTGTGGCGCAGGGAAGGCCCATTTCCGTCAGGTCCTTGGCAATCTGCCGGGCGATCCGGACACGGGCAGAGTCCGCGGAATTGACCAGCAGCACCAGCTGATCATCGCCGCCCTCCTTCTTCTGGGGAATCCGGTAACCGGCCAGCTTGCTGATGAATTTCAGGGCATCGTACTCATAATTTTTCGCCAGATAATTGCTGTAGTAGCTTTCCGTGGGGGCACAGGGCAGGGTGATGGTCTCCACCAGGCCGTTGTAAGCCTCCTGGGCCAGCGCCTCCCGGTTGATGCCGTAGGTCAGGAAGGTTCGCAGGGTGCCGTCCTCAAAATGGTCGGAATAGAGAATGTTGCAGCCGATGTACATCATATAGCCGCTCTCGATCTCCCAAAGCTCATAGTCGCAGCGGTACTCGGCGAAGGAGCCGCTCATGGGATTGGTGCAGACCACGCTGACATTGCCGAACTGGAACTGGTCGCGGACATCAGCGGTGGAGGTCACTTCCACCAGTTCAATGGAAGGATCCCACACCGGGATCTTGGTATCGCCGCACCACCAGTTGGGATTGCGCTCCAGCGTGGCTCCCAGATTGGTTCGGTTAAAGACATAGGGGCCGCTGCCCAAAGGCGGTGTCTGCAGGGCATTGACCTCCGCTTCCTTGACGATGGGCACATCCAACAGCAGCGGCAGATTCTGATAGGCCGTATCCGTCTGGAACAGCACACCGCCGTCCTCCGTGGCCTCAATGTTGATCACATGGCGGAACCGGTTCTTGTAATAGTCGTTTTCCTTCGCCTGCCAGTAGCAGGCCACCACGTCTGCCGGAGTTACCCTTGTGCCATCGGAATAGGTGGCATTGGGTTCCAGATACACCGTCAGATTCCGGCGGTTGGCAGAGACCTGATAGCGGCTCACCAGAATGGGGGTCACATTTTTCTTGCCGTCCACCGCAAACAGCGGCTGGTACATCAGACTCATGATGACACGGTTGGTATAGTCACTGCCGAAGATGGGATTTAAGGACCGGTCCGGATAGTAGGCCAGGCCCACTTCCTGTTCCTCAAGCTCCTCTTCCAGAATATCCTCCGGCTCCTGATCCTCCATCAAAATGGCGTCGCCCGTGGGGATGTAGCCGGAATTGTCGTAATCCTTGCCGCAGCCGCTGAGCAGGCCCAGCAGCATGGACAGCGCCAGAAGAAGACTTATGCATTTTTTCATTTCTCAGCCCCCCTGCAGGTGATCACTGCACCCTGGGAGCCCCGCTCCCCCCTGGTGACCCGGTGGGACCAGAACCGGTCGCTCCGGCAATAGGTGCATTCTTCGCTGATCTCAATGTGCCGGACACCGGCCCGGCGAAGACTCAGGGCGTTGATCTGCTTTAAGTCCAGGAAATATTTTTCGCCCCGTTTCTCGATAAACTGCCCGGCTTCCTCCCCGAAGGCCGCCAGCATGGCATCGGGCACATCCCGGTCGGTCTCAAAATGGCACCGGGCAATGTTGGGGCCGATGGCGGCACGGATATTTTCCGGTTTGCAGCCGAACTGTTCCACCATGGCGTTCACGGTCTTTGCGCCGATGGCCTGGGCCGTACCCCGCCAGCCGGCATGGGCCGCGCCTACGGCACCGGTGACCGGGTCGTGAAACAGCAGCGGCGTGCAGTCAGCAGTAAATACCAGAAGGCTGACTCCGGGGGTATTGGTCACCAGAGCATCGCACTCCGGGTAATCCCGATGGCAGAAGCCGTTGCAGTCCCTGTCTGTCACCACCCGGACGATGTCCGAATGGGTCTGCCGGGTCAGGACGTACTTTTCCGGGTCAAACTTAAGGGCTTTTGCCAGAATCCGCAGGTTTTCCTCCACATTCTCCATGGAATCTCCCCGGCCATGGGCCAGATTCAGGCTGGCCTGGGTACCGGTGCTGACACCGCCATGGCGGGTGGTGAAGCAGTGGGGCACAGTGATCCCCTCGGCGGTAAGATATTCCAATGCGCCATTTTTTATTATTTGTACAGACATAAGCATTCTCCCACAATGCGAAATGCTGAATTATTTTCCGAATTCCGTCATTTTTGCATTCTGCATTTTGCATTTTGCATTTGGGCGAATCTCATTCGCCCATTTTCTCCTTCTGCATGCAGCACTTCTTATACTTCTTGCCGCTGCCGCAGGGGCAGGGGTCGTTGGGGCCCACCTTTTTTGCGGCGTTGCGGACGGGCTGCTTCTTGACCACGGTCTTGGTGGCAGCGGCGGTGCCGGTCTCCTTGGCGACCTTTTCCCGCTTGACCTCCTGGGTGGGCCGCAGCTGCACCAGGAACATCCGGCGGACGGTCTCCTCCCGGATGGCCTCGATCATGGCCTCGAACATGGCGAAGCCCTCTTCCTTGTAGGCGATGACCGGGTCATGCTGGCCGTAGGCCCGCAGTCCGATACCCTGCTTCAGGTCGTCCATGGCATCGATGTTGTCCATCCAGTATTCGTCAACAACACGAAGCATGACCACCCGTTCCAACTCCCGCATGATCTTGGGTGTGTAGGCAGCCTCCTTGGCTTCGTAGGTATGCTGGGCGATCTCGTAAATGGTGTCCGCCACTTCCTCTGCCTTTTTGTCCAGCAGCTGGTTTTCCCGGGCAGACAGGGTGCCTCTGGCAAAGTAGATGCCCTCCATGGAAGCAGCCAGGCGGCGCAGACCGTCTTCGCTTGCCATACCGCCGTTGTCGCTGAAGGCGGTGGTGACGGTGCTGTCCACCAGGGTGCGCAGCATGGTCATCATATTCTCCCGCAGGTCCTCGCCGTCCAGCACCTTCTGACGCTGGGCATAGATGACCTCACGCTGGGTATTCATAACATTATCATATTCCAGAACGTTCTTTCTGGCACGGAAGTTCCGGGATTCCACATTCTTCTGGGCATTTTCCACCGCATTGGAGAGGATCTTGGCATCGATGGGCATATCCTCCTCCAGACCCAGGGTATCCATCATGCCCATGACCTTGTCAGTGGAGAACAGGCGCATCAGGTCATCCGTCAGGCTCAGGTAGAAGCGGCTTTCGCCGGGATCGCCCTGACGGCCGGAACGGCCCCGGAGCTGATTGTCGATACGGCGGGATTCATGACGCTCGGTGCCGATGATGAACAGGCCGCCGGCCGCACGGACCTTTTCCGCCTCGTCGGCAATGGATGCCTTATGCTTCTTCAGCAGTTCCTCGTACTTTGCCCGGACTGCCAGGATCTCGGGGTCGGAGGTCTCGGCGTAGGAGTCGGCCTCCCGCAGCAGTTCTTCGGGAAGATCGGTCTTGGCCAGCTCTGCCTTGGCCAGGAAATCGGCGTTGCCGCCCAGCATAATGTCAGTACCGCGGCCTGCCATGTTGGTGGCGATGGTAACGGCGCCGAATTTACCGGCCTGGGCCACGATCTGAGCCTCCTGCTCATGGTGCTTGGCATTCAGCACGTTGTGGGGAATGCCCTCACGCTTCAAAAGCTTGGAAAGGATCTCGCTCTTTTCGATGGAAATGGTACCCACCAGCACAGGCTGACCCTTGGCGTGGCAGGCCTTGACCTGCCCCACAATGGCCCGGAACTTTCCCGCCTCATTCTTGTAGACCACATCGGAATGATCCTTACGGACAACGGGTTTGTTGGTGGGAATCTCCACCACGTCCAGCGCATAGATGGCGGCAAATTCCTCCTCTTCCGTCAGGGCGGTACCGGTCATGCCGGACAGCTTTCTGTACAGGCGGAAGAAGTTCTGGAAGGTGATGGTGGCCAGGGTCTTGCTCTCCCCTGCCACGTTCACGCCTTCCTTGGCTTCGATGGCCTGATGGAGGCCCTCGTTATAGCGGCGGCCGTACATCAGTCGGCCGGTGAATTCGTCAACGATGATGATCTCGCCATCCTTGACCACATAGTCGATGTCCTTCTTCATCAGGCCCCGGGCCTTCATGGCCTGGTTGATATGATGAGACAAGGTTGCATTGTCCGCATCGGCCAGATTTTCCACACCGAAGTATTTTTCGGCCTTGGCAATGCCCTTTGCGGTCAGGGATACGGTGCGGGCCTTTTCGTCCACGAAGTAGTCGCAGTCGTAATCATCCTGGACTTCCTTGTCCTCGGTCTTGGCGAAGACCTGCCTGCGCAGGGTGGACACAAAGTAGTCCGCCATTTCATAGAGCTTGGAGGAATCCTCGCCCTTGCCGGAAATGATCAGGGGGGTACGGGCTTCGTCAATCAGGATGGAGTCCACCTCGTCCACGATGGCGAAGGCATGGCCACGCTGCACAAGCTCCTGCTTGTAGATGGCCATATTGTCGCGCAGGTAGTCGAAGCCCAGTTCGTTGTTGGTGCAGTATGTAATGTCCGCGGCGTAGGCCACCCGGCGCTCGGCGGGGGTCATGCCGGGGATCACCAGACCGATGGTCAGGCCCATGTAGCGGTAGACCTTGCCCATCCACTCGGACTGATACTTTGCCAGATAGTCGTTGACGGTGACCACATGGACACCCTCGCCGGTCAGAGCATTTAAGTAACAGGGCAGAATGGCAACCAAGGTCTTGCCTTCGCCGGTCTTCATTTCGGCGATACGGCCCTGATGCAGCACAATGCCGCCGATGAGCTGAACCGGGTAAGGCCGCAGGCCCAGCACCCGGTCGGCAGCCTCCCGGATAGCAGCAAAGGCCTCGGGCAGAATGTCATCCAGAGTCTCACCATTGGCCAGACGGCTCTTAAATTCCTGAGTCTTGCCCTTCAGGGCTTCCTCGGAAAGATTTCTATATTCAGTTTCCAGCGCCAGGATCTTATCCACGGTAGGCTGGATCTTCTTAAGCTCCCGCTGGGAACGGGTGCCGAAGAGTTTGTCAAACAGTCCCATTGAATTCTCCTTCGTAGGTTCAAAATTGCATAGCAAACCAATTTATCGTATTATAGCACAGTTGGAAAGAGAATAATAGTCGAATTTGTGAACAATTTGGTGAGAAATTTCTTAAGATTCTTGCCTTTGTACACAAGAAAACACAGAGCAGGAGATCCCCACCCTGTGTTTGCCGGTTACACTTTCTTTATCAGCCGCCTGCCCTTTTTCACGGCATTTCTAAACCACTCAGGCAGCATATGGTACAGCTTCCACAGTGCAGGACTCTTCAGCAGCAGCCTGTCTTCCATAGGGAGCGACATAGAATACCAGACCTTTCTGGATATGGTCTTGATAACTATTACCGCACTTTTCGCTCTCGCATAGTCTTCCCTACGGAAACGGGAGCAGCCCCAAACATGGGATACAATATTCATAAAATAGTATAAATACCCTTTCTCCGTAGAAGTGATTTCTTCCACTGGCAACGCTGCCAAGTGCTCATAGAATTTTGTCCACACCTCAATCCGATCGCAATCCTGTGCAAAAGAGGATTTTCTTGCCGAAAGAGAATCCTTCCGCAGTGTCCAGTAATATCCTACCACCGGGATAGCAGCAAAGGACTTCGCATTATGGCACAGCAGCATGGAAAATACACCGTCCGCGTCAAAGCCGTATTTCCCAAAATACCGCAATTCTCCCAGTAAGGTTTTTTTATAACACTTGGAGGTATCCCGTCCGGAAAGAATTGCCGCATGAGCCGGACAGGTCTGTATGTATTCGGCAAAACTGGTGTGGAGCATACTTACACTACCTTGAAATGCAGTTGTATGGTCAATGCCTGTCTCTATACCATTCTCAACCATCATGGTCTGGAAGGCAATACAATCCGGTTCCATTCCGTGTGCAAACTGCGACAGCTTCTCAAACAAGGATTCATCCAACCGATCATCCGAGCCCATCAAAAGAAAATAGTCACCACTAATCTTGCCCAGACCTAGATTCACAGCAGAAATATACCCTCCATTTTCTTTGGAAAAGATTTTGATTCTTCTGTCTTCTGAACGATATGCTTCCAGAATTTTTAAGGTTCCATCCTTTGACCCGTCATTAACTGCAATAAGCTCCCAATTGGGATAGCTCTGGTGTACAATACTGTCCAACGCAGCCTTCAGATAGGATTCCGAATTATAACACGGCATAATGACACTGAATTTTAGTTTATTGATTACAGCACCATCTTTGTTCTGTATAAACTCCACAACCAATTCCTCCATCATTTCTCTGATATTTAAACTATATGCGCATATAATAGCCTATACAGTTTATGTAATTCTATCAGAATCGCCTATATAATTCAAGTATATTTACACTACATAGGCGGTGATTTTGATGGACTACTACCAAATCGGGCAAAAAATACGAAAAATCCGCAAAGCCCATGGGCTTTCCCAGGAAGAGCTGGCAGAACGGATCAATATTTCCACCACGCATATGAGTCATATCGAAACCGGAAACACCAAATTGAGTCTGCCCGTTTTTGTTGAGATTGCCTCTGCCCTGGAAGTCTGCACAGATGATCTTCTCGCTGACAATTCATCCTTTACCGTCAATTCCTCTATGGAAGAACTCTCCGTCATATTAAGTCAATGCAATGCACAGCAGGCCAGAATCATCGTAGATGTTGTAAAAGCCGTCAAATTATCTATTGATAAAAATCTGTAATAAACGTTCATGCAAAAGGGATACATTACGATACTCCGTAAAGCCTTTGTCTCCCCAAAAACTATTGGCACTTCATATTATACAATAACCCCCGGTTTTGCGCCGCATCAGGCAAAACCGGGGATCATTTTTACACAATATAGGTTTTCAGAACCGGAATCCGGTGCAGCAGCCAGGACACACCCATGGACAAGATAAACACCAGTGCGCTGACACACGGAATAAAAGTGCAGAAATCATAACCACAGGAAGCTGGTGGTTTTCTTTAACCAAAAAGAGGAACCGGAAAGTTCCGGTTCCCCTTAATTTAGGTGCTATTTTCTTACTTGAAGTAACGCTCCAGCAGGCCCTTCAGTGCACGGCCGTGTCTTGCTTCGTCGCGGGCCATTTCGTGGATGGTGTCATGCAGAGCATCCAGGCCGTTCTTCTTGCAGCAGGCAGCCAGGTCGAACTTGCCCTGGGTTGCGCCGAACTCGCAGTCAACGCGCCATGCCAGGTTGTCCTTGGTGGTGGCCTTCATGTTGGGCTCCAGGACTTCGCCCAGCAGCTCAGCGAACTTTGCTGCGTGCTCAGCCTCTTCCCATGCTGCCTTCTCCCAGTACAGGCCGATCTCGGGATAGCCTTCGCGGTGTGCGATGCGGGCCATGCACAGGTACATGCCGACCTCGGAGCACTCGCCGTTGAAGTTGGCGAACAGCTGCTCCTTGATGTATGCCTTATCCTCAGCGGAGATGTCAGCGTTGTTGGCAACGGTCTTCTCGTAAACGCCGTACTCGTGCTCAGCAGCCAGCTTCATCTCGCCCTTCTGCTCCACGAACTTGGAAGCGGGAACCTTACAGACGGGGCAGCGGAAATCGGCGGCCAGCTCTTCGGCGGTATGGACGTAACCACAAACACTGCAAACAAACTTCTTCATATTATTTTCCTCCAAATAATTATAATTTTGATTTGATTTTTATCAGCACTGCTGACATTTGCCGCACAGACCGGTGAAGGTCAGCTGGCAGTTTTGCACCTGGCAGCCGGAGTTTTCCCGGATCTGCTCCCCCAGGTGCAGGGGCATTGGGATCTGGTGCATATCCATCACCGCATCGCATTCGCTGCAGATGAAATGGACATGGGGATCGGTATTGGCATCAAACCGCTCTGTCCCCCGAACGGTAGCCACGCTCATGATCTTTCCCTCGGCCTTGAATTTCGCCAGGTTCCGATATACCGTTGCCAGTGAGATATCCGGATGTTCCTCGTGCAGCATCTCATGCACCATCTCAGCGGATGGATGCAGGTCAGTCTGCTGCAGGCAGGTGAGGATCGCGTTGCGTTTTTTAAACTGCTTCGTGGTCTTCTCCATCGGCACCTCCTGTTCTGCGGTTTTGTATTTGCAATCAATTCTTATTTACAAACTGAGTATAGCATACCCATCTCTGTTTGTCAAGAAGAAAATGAGAATTATTTGCATTTTATATAAAAATATTTGTTCTGCTCACTTTAACTTAGAATTCCGGAAAATTGCAGCGTAAAAATGCACCTCGGCAGGGCAGCCCGTCCTGCTGCAGATTGGTACTATGCTGATAAGCATAACAATATTCTAAAGCAGCAACAGGCGGAGCCGAAGCTCCGCCTGTTTGAATCCGGAATAGAAAATTACTTTACCTTGGGCAGGGATGCAGCGGCAACGGCCTGACCGACACGGCGCATCTTTTCATCGGGCAGCGTGACGCAGCACTTTGCAGCCAGCTCGGGATACTCAGCAGCCAGGATGTCGTTGGTGACCTTCAGGATGGTGTCGCCGCCCTTGCCGGACATGACGCGGCCCATCAGCATGATGTAGTCCAGATCGTAGAACTGAGAGTACAGAACCACAGTATAGCCGAAGTAAGCACCGATGGTCTCGAAGATAGCCTGGGCTCTGGGGTCGTCAGCCTCCATCAGCTTCTGGACAGCCTTCAGCTTCTCAGCCAGGGACAGGCTCTCGTCCAGCTCGATGCCGGCAGCGGGGCACAGCTTGATAACAGCATCCTGGGAGAAGTACTTACAGCCAACGCCGAAGTCCAGAGACCACTCGTCCTGCATGGCGCCCTCCTGCAGGTCAACGGGAGCAAATGCCAGCTCGTTGATCCAGCCCAGAACATTCTGATCCTTGTCAACGTAGCCAACAGCCTCGGAGGTGCCCATGGCCAGGCCCATCATCTTGCCCTTGCCCAGGCCCATGGCACCGGCCAGAGCAGAAACGTCGCCGTCGTTGGCAACCACCAGAGGAACATCACCGATGGCCGCAGCGGCGCGGGTGTAGATGGTCTTGACCTTATCCCAATTTTCTCTGGGAACCTTGATGAACAGGGATGCAACACGGGGCTCGTTGTCGATGTAGTCACCGGCGGAAGAAACACCGATGGCATCGACCCGGGGCATCTTGGAAGCGGCAGTCTTGAAAGCCTCCAGAATGTGGCCGTAGTGATAATCGGGGTCCTCGTTCAGCTTGGGGAACCAGATGACTTCCTCGGAGTAGACGCACTCACCGTCGATAACAGCGGAAACCTTGCGGTCAGAGCCGCCTGCATCGAAGCCGATGCGGCAGCCGTCCATGTGGCCGCCCATGGGGACAGCGGTCTCATTGGCGGCAGGGCACTCTTCCAGGGGCAGATCGACGATCTCCAGAACCTTTTCATACAGCTGATCCACGAAGGTGAAGTCGAACTCACGCTCGCCGCCCGGCTTATAGGCAGCCTGGAGCTTCTTTGCCAGATCGGAACAGCCGCAGATGAAGACCTTGAAGCCGCCGATGGACCACAGAAGGAACTTCACATAGCGCTCAACGTAACGGTAGTCAGCATCCTTCATTTCAGGGGTACCGTGGATGAAGGTCTTGTGGACGGAAACCTGGCCGTTGTCCCGCTCCACAGCGATGGCGATGGGCTGCTTTGCATCCTTCAGATAAGCGGCGCGCCAGACACCGAAGGGAATAAAGGTGGGGTCCAGCTTGGGAGCATGCTTCATTTCATAATTAACGCCTAAGTACTGCATGGGAAATTCCTCCTCATTATTTGTTATTGTGCTTCCATTATAGCACACATTGTCCAAGAGGCAATAGCAGATTCTCGTTTTCTTTTGTCATTTTTACTATTAAAAAACAGGGCTTGTACCATTTTCGCTTTTAATTACTTCCTTCAAGCAAGCTGGCACCAAACACACCTCCTGCGCATATACTGACAGGAGGTGATTTTTTGTCCATCGTAAAAACTGACATACCCATGACCTCTGCCCTGTGCGAACAGACGGTCCGGCAGCTGACGCAGCGGTATCCGGCTCTGGAAGAGGAGGTTCTGACCACCACTGCCTACGGCCGACCGGTGCAGGCCCTGGAAATCGGCGACGGGGAACGGCAGGTGATCTTCTCCGCCGCCCACCACGCAAATGAGTGGATCACCGCCACGGTGCTGCTGAAATTCCTTGAGGAGCTGGCAGATGCCGCCGAAAAGGGCGGGAAGCTCTGGGGTGTGGAGGCCCGGACCATCCTGAAGGCCGCCACCATCCGTGCCGTTCCCATGGTGGACCCGGACGGGGTGGATCTGGTCACGGGAGCCATCCGTCCCACGGAGCCGGAATATACCGCCGCCCGGCAGATCGCCGGGAATTTCCCCGATATCCCCTTCCCGGATGGCTGGAAGGCCAATCTGCTGGGGGTGGATCTGAACCTGCAGTATCCCGCCGGCTGGCTGATCGCCCGGGAGATCAAGTTCGGTCAGGGCTTCGACCGTCCCGCGCCCCGGGATTTTGTGGGCCGGGCACCGCTGAGTCAGCGGGAATCACGGGCTCTGGCAGACTACACAGAGGATGCAGAACCGGAGCTGGCACTGGCCCTGCACACCCAGGGGAAGGTGATCTACTGGCAGTTCCGGGATTATCAGGTGCCCGGAGCCCGGGCTCTGGCAGAGGAATTTGCCCGGGTCAGCGGCTACGCCCTGGAGGATACCCCCTATGAATCCAGCTTTGCCGGGTATAAGGACTGGTTCATCCAGCGCTGGCAAAGGCCCGGCTTCACCATCGAATGCGGCAGCGGAGAGAATCCGCTCCCCCTGACCCAGTTTGACGAAATCTACCGGGATGTGCTGGGTATTCTGGTGACGGCTGCCCTGGGACTGCGGGAGAAGCACTGAAACGTAGGGGCGGATTTTCAATCCGCCCTGAACGCAACGATCCCTAACCGGCTGCGTATATACAGGGCTGTTCCATGAATGAACGGTTAGGGGAGGATTGAAAATCCTCCCCTACAGGGTACATCTACCGATATGGAAATCATGTTAAAAAATTTCCTTTTCTCCGAAAATATTACACAAAAGTCATGAAACTGACCTACAGAAAGTTTCGAAATGTCCGAGTTCTTCGGTGTGGTTTCGAATAATATCATAATTATTTATAACGGTCATGTGACCATATAATACAATCTAAAAGCCACACAAATCATACTATCGATACAATTGCACCGACTTCATGCAAAACGGAAAAGATTCTCTTGTTTTCCTTCCAAAAGTGTTTCTAATTTGTGAATTTTGACTGTAAAGTGTCCATTTTTGCGTATTTCGTCAATTGACGAAGCTTTCGTATTCTGCTATTATATAGTCACAACCCAATCAAAGAAGTGAACGTTCACGAAAGGAGGCTATACTATAATGAATTGGGATGCAATAATTTGGCTTATTTTAATGGTGGTGTTCCTGGCAGCGGAAGCGGCTACGGTGACGCTGGTGTCCCTGTGGTTCGCGGCCGGTTCCCTGGCAGCCATGATCGTGAGCCTCCTGGGAGGCAAGATCTGGCTTCAGCTGACTGTGGCCGTAGCGGTATCCGCGGTGGCGCTGACCGCTCTGCGCCCCCTGGTCCGGAAGTTCATCACCCCGAAGCTCACCGCCACCAACGTGGACTCCGTCATCGGTTCCCAGGGCCGTGTTACCATAGCCATTGACAACGTGGCCGCAGCGGGACAGGTAAAGCTGGGTGCTATGGTCTGGACCGCCCGCAGCACCACAGGCCAGCCCATTCCCGAAGGAACACTGGTGAAGGTGGACAAGATTGAAGGCGTGAAGGCCTTCGTCACACCTGTAGAAATTCCCGCAAATGTATCATAATAACAGGAGGTAAATTTTATGTGGATCTTTGTTTTAGTTGTTGTTCTGATCGCGCTGGTCATTATCGTGACCAACATCGCCGTTGTCCAGCAGTCCCGGGCTTATGTCATTGAGCGTCTGGGTGCCTTCCACAGTGTGTGGGGCGTGGGCCTGCACATGAAGATTCCCTTCATTGACCGCATCGCCCGCCGCGTGAGCCTGAAGGAGCAGGTTCTGGACTATCCCCCTCAGCCCGTGATCACCAAGGATAACGTCACCATGCAGATCGATACCGTGGTCTACTTCCAGATCACCGACCCCAAGCTGTACGCCTACGGTGTGGAGCAGCCCATGGCCGCCATGGAGACCCTGACCGCCACCACCCTGCGTAACATCATCGGCGACCTGGAGCTGGATCAGACCCTGACCTCCCGCGACGTGGTCAACACCAAGATGCGCGCCATCCTGGACGAAGCCACCGACCCCTGGGGCATCAAGGTCAACCGTGTGGAGCTGAAGAACATTCTGCCTCCCCAGGACATCCAGAACTCCATGGAAAAGCAGATGAAGGCCGAGCGTGACCGCCGTCAGGCCATCCTGCAGGCCGAAGGCCAGAAGAAGTCCGCCATTCTGATCGCCGAAGGTGAGAAGGAATCCGCCATTCTCCGGGCCAGTGCCGAAAAGGAAGCCGCCATTCTGAAGGCGGAAGCCGAAAAGCAGGCTGCCATCCTGAAGGCTGACGGCGAAGCCGAAGCCATCCGCAAGGTGCAGCAGGCCCTGGCCGACTCCCTGGCCATGCTGAACGAGAAGGCCCCCAACGACCAGGTCATCAAGCTGAAGTCCATCGAGGCCATGGAAAAGGTCGCCAACGGACAGGCCACCAAGATCATCATTCCCAGCGAAATGCAGGGTCTGGTGGGCATGGCCAGCGGCATCGTGGAAGGTGTCAAGGAATAAACAGCGATGTCCCCCGGTTCCATCCGGGGGACAATTTTTAAAAGATCAGGATTCTGCCGACAATTTTCGAAAAAAAGGGATTGCCAAAACGAAAAATCCATGCTATAATGCCCAGTGTGTCCGACAAAGGGCGCCACTCCACATTGGGATGTCGCCAAGCGGTAAGGCACCAGACTTTGACTCTGGCATTCGTAGGTTCGAATCCTGCCATCCCAGCCAAGTTTCCTTTCATATGGTTCGCTAGCTCAGTTGGTAGAGCAACGCCCTTTTAAGGCGTGGGTCCAGGGTTCGAGCCCCTGGCGAGCCACCAAAAATCCCGAATGCTTACGCATTCGGGATTTTTGCTTATTCTCGTTTTCTCTTCACGTTTCCCTCAAAACGCATTCGGAATTTTGGGAAGTAACAAAAACTGAGTATCCCATATTTGTAGGGCGGGGTCATGACCCCGCCCTGCATTGATTCCTGTCACGAAAAATCCACCGGATACTCCGTACCGCAGAAGATCAGGGCCGCGATGTTCTCCAGCGGAATGGGTTCGTCCCACATGGCCCGGTAGGTGCCCTTGTAGGTAGGCTCGTCTGATTTTCCGTGAGCACCCTGTCCGCAGTCTTCAATGGCAATAACCGTTCCGTCCTTCAGCTTCAGTGACAGTTCAAACCGCTTCAGATTTCGGGACATGATCTCTTCTTCGGAAGCCCCCTCCTTCAGGGGTTCCTTTCCGTATCCGGGATTGGGAACCGTCAGTTTCATGTGGATACCAACAGGAGAAATTTCGACATGGTGTACCGTAAACTGATCTCCCGTGCTGTTGACCACTTTCAGATTGCCCACAGAGAATTTCCGGCTGTTGACCCGGTAGCGGACGGTGAAGCTAACATTCCAGAAACCCTCCTGCCACATGGTTTCCTCACCGGTTTCTGCATCCCGGATCATCAGATCGGAAAAGACCGCAGTGGCCTTGCGGCGGAAAAGGAACAGCTTTCCATTGCTTTCGGAGGTTTCCACAATAGACAGCACCCTCCTGTCTTCGCTCATTTCCTGCCCGATCACGCTACTTCCGCCGCCTGCCAGCAGCCTGGCTCCATTTGGCTGCCGGAAGCAAAGCCCCTCCGGCAGCTCCCCGCCGTCAGCCCGGCGCAGGGTGTAGACGATGCCGATGTTGTACCGGTCACCGATAACGGCATCGGCAGACAGGGTATAGCCCGCCACCGTGGTCTCCGCCCCGATGGGCACGCCCACGCTGTCCACCAGCGCCGTCTGAGCGTTACCGTACAGGGGCGCCAGCAGATTGCTGATATACCCGGTGCTGACCTCCGCACTGACGGGTACCGCCAGCAGAAGCACCGCAAGGCAGGCCGCAGTCAGCTGCCGCAGCAGCCGTCTTTTGGGCCGGAGGGGAATGGCCTGCGCATCCAGAAGAATGTCCTCCCGGATCTCTCCGATGGCTGCGAACAGCAGTTCTTCATTCATAGCAGTATCCCTCCTTCTGCAGGTGCGCCTTCAGTTTCTTTCGTGTCCGGTGGAGCATGGTCTCCACCTTGCTTTTGCTGAACCCAAACCGGCGGCAGATGTCTCCAATGGGTTCCACATAAAAGTACCGCCGGACGAAGACCCGCCGCTCCGTTTCCGGAAGGGCCAGCAAAAAAGTATTGATGCTGCAGGCCAGTTCTTCCGCCGTGACCTGCTCCTCCGGAGTATGCCCGGAAGGGATGCACTGTCCCAGTTCCTCCAGGGACAGCGTCACATCTCCCCCGCCCCGCTTTTGGGCATCCCGGCCCCGCCAGACCTTCATGCAGATCCTCCGGGCCAGCTTGGCAAGGTAGGTGCCCAGGTTTTCCGGCGCATGGGGCGGAATGCTGTCCCAGGCCGCCTGATAGGTGTCGTTGAGGCATTCCTCCGTATCCCGCGCATCGCTGAGGATTCGCATGGCAATGGCCGTCAGGTAGCTGCCGTATTTTTTCGCCGTCTGTTCAATGGCAGCCTCCTGCCGCGCCCAGTACAGCGCAACGATGTCCCGATCCTCCACCTGCAGCACCCCCTTTCTGTCTACCTATCTACTGCCGAAAATTTCACATTGCTTGCAGTATAGCACAGATTTTTTCTGTCCGTCAAATAATCGTTGTCGGCACAGGGATCAACCAGTCGTAGGGGCGGATTTCCAATCCGCCCCTACAATGAATGATTGTTACTTGTGCGCGAAACGATACCTTGCGCCCTACAGATAGCAATTTGGTAAACGATACGCTATCTTCCCGTCCCTGATTTTTCCTCCTGCGCGGTCCGGCCCAGAAGGCCTGCCAGGATGGCGCAGTGCTCAGCCTCCCGGTCTGCCAGACGGCGAAAGACCACGCCGAATTCGATGCCGGCCGACCGGGCCATGTATTCCGTCATGCTGCGGCGGCTGCGGTGGTAGCATTTTTCCAGCAGTCTCACGACCGGCTCCCTGGTGGGCTGCCAGAGCTTCAGCAGTTCTTCTCCCCGTCCGGACAGCAGACCGATCCCCCGCAGGCAGGCAATGGTCTCCATCTGCCCCTGGTAAAGAAGCATTGCCCGCTCCCTTGTTTTTCCGGTCAGGGCCGCAGTCAGGTAGCGGTAAGCCCCCGCCTGCTCCATGGCCTCCCGGAGCAGGGGGCGAAGATCCTCCGCAGCTTCCGTCTCCGGCCCTGCGAACACCCGCTGCCAGACCTGCTGCTCACCATCGCGTGCATGTTTTTCCATCCTCATCCCTCCTTCTGTTCCAGTATAGTCCGGCAGCATGGTTTTTTTGCGAAAGTTTTTTCGAAAAACCACTTTTCTTTTTCGAATGTATGTGCTATAATGTAAAAAATTATCCGGAGGAGGAATGAATATGCCCAGAACCAGCAACAAGGCAGAGCTTATTATGGATTATGTCAACCAATTCATTCAGGAGAACGGCTATTCCCCCTCCGTCCGGGAGATCGGCGCGGCAGTGGGCCTGCGCTCCACCGCCTCCGTCAGCTATCATCTGCAGGCCCTGCAGGATAAGGGACTGCTCCAGTCTCCCGGCGCCAAGGGCCGCAAACGGGCGCTGGTCACCGGCGTGCGCCCCGGTCAGATCCCCATAGTGGGTGTTGTCACGGCCGGTATGCCCATTCTGGCTGTGGAAAACCAGGACGGCACCATGCCCTGGCCGGACCCCAGCTGCTTTGCCCTCCGGGTCCGGGGCGATTCCATGATTAACGCTGGCATTCTGGACGGGGACAAGGTTGTTGTCCGCCCCCAGAGCCATGCCGATAACGGTCAGATCGTGGTGGCCCGGATCGAAGATGAAGCCACCGTCAAGCGCCTGTGGAGAAAAAACGGTGAGATCTGGCTCCTGCCGGAAAACGAAGCCTACGACCCCATCGACGGCACCTATGCCGAGATCATCGGCATCGTCAAAGGTGTTGTCCGGGAATATTAAAATCATTTTTGCAGGGATCGTTTCAAAACCGATTTTGTCCACAGCTGGCGAAAAATAGTACTTGACAAACGGACACTTTTGGTGTATAAATGGCGTATCCTAAATACGAAAACCATTGAGGCGGAAGTAAAACTGCAGGCGCATCCACAGAGAGTTTCGCACAGCTGAGAGCGAAGCGAAAAGCGGGGCAGCAAATGGGCCGCTGAGGGCAGGGGGAAATGGCGAACGCCAAAGTATCTTCTGACGCATTGCCAGCGTTAACGGGCAGACGGTGTGTTGGCACCGTTGCAGAGCGGTCGGTTTTTCCGGCAAACAAGGTGGTACCGCAGGAATTTGTATTTTCTGTCCTTGTTCCCTTAGGGGAACAAGGACTTTTTTATTTCCCAAAAAAGGAGCATATGCTATGTTGAAGAAATTACCGGGAAAGCGATGGTGAAGATCATAGAATCCTCTGTAGGGCGGCTTGCCCTCAAGCCGCCGCTGACAGTTCCAGTATTCTATCACTGATTTCCTTTACGGGCGGCATCCTCCGGATGCCCGGCGGGCTGAGGGCAGCCCGCCCTACAATCACCATCCACGATATTTCAGATAATAAGGAGTATGTATTATGAAAAAGGTTATTTCCCTGATCCTGTCCCTGGTTATGATTCTGTCCATGACCGCCTGCGGCGCTGCCGAAGCCCCCGCCGAAGAATCCGCCAAGACCGAATTCAAGGTCGCCATCATTCAGCAGCTGGATCACTCCTCCCTGGACGAAATCCGGGAGGCCATCAAGGCACAGCTGAATACCCTGGCTGAGCCCACCAACTACACCATTACCATCGAAGAATACAACGGCCAGAACGATGCCTCCGTGCTGACCCAGATTGCCACCCAGGTGGTCTCTGATGGCGTTGACATGATCATCCCCATCGCCACCCTGGCCGCCCAGTACGCCGTCACCGCTGCCGAGGGCACCGACATTCCCATCGTCTACGCCGCCTGCTCCGATCCCGCTTCTGCCGGTCTGACCGACCTGCCCACTGTCACCGGCGTTTCCGATGCTCTGAATACCCCCTTCATCCTGGACATGATGCTGGCCGCGCAGCCTGACATTCAGACCGTGGGTCTGCTGTACTCCAACTCCGAGATCAACTCCGCAACTCCCATCGCCGAAGCAAAGGCTTACCTGGAAGAAAAGGGCATCACCTACCTGGAAAAGACCGGCAACAACTCCGGTGAGATCATCACCGCCGTTTCCGACCTGGTGGGCCGTGTGGATGCCGTCTTCACCCCCACTGACAATACCGTCATGGCCGCCGAAGTCTCCGTTGCTGAGATCCTGAATGCTGCCGGCATCCCCCACTACACCGGTGCCGACTCCTTCGTGACTGCCGGTGCCTTCACCACCTGCGGTGTCAACTACACCGAGCTTGGCACCAAGACCGCTGACATCGCCTTCGGCATTCTGATGGGCGGCGAGATCGGCCAGTTCCACGTGATGGACGGCGGCATCATCACCGTCAACACCGACACCGCTGAAAAGTGCGGCATCGACTACGAGGTTTTCTCCACCATGGCAAACACCGTCAACGCCGTTTCCACCATCGTCGACTGATAGGCACTCCACCTGTAGGGGAGGATTTCCAATCCTCCCTCACGCTTCAGCAATCTTAAGGGCGGATTAAAAATCCGCCCCTACATTTTTCTCTGTTTCGCCCCTTGCAAAATCAGTGCAGTATGTTATGATATTTTACTGTAGGGCGGGGTCATGACCCCGCCGACCCCTATCGATGATTGCGGTGTATGGATCGATCGTATTCGTTACATTATCCTTCGCATTTCATCTTCACAGTTACTGGAACCTGATCGGCGGGGTCATGACCCCGCCCTGCAATACCTTTGTCTAAAGGAGAA
Source organism: Oscillospiraceae bacterium (assembly GCA_017398105.1). The sequence continues at coordinate 20,111 of JAFQHF010000035.1, forward strand.
TCCTTTATGATCTCAACCGCCATTATTATGAGTGCCCTGGAGCTGGGCTTTATTTATGCCCTGGTGGCTCTGGCCCTGTTTTTAAGCTTCCGGGTGCTGAACATCGCCGATATGACCACCGACGGCACCTTTACCCTGGGCTGTGCCGTGTCCGCCACCGTGGCTGTGGCCGGTCATCCCATTCTTGCCCTGCCCGCGGCAATGCTGGCCGGCGCCTGCGCAGGCGGCGTCACTGCCCTGCTGCAGACCAAGCTGCGCATCCCCTCGATCCTGGCCGGTATCATCACCAACACCGGCCTGTACACCGTGAATCTGGCGGTGATGGGCTTCTCCTCCAATGTAAATATGCTGCGCAATCCCACCATGTTTACCCAGCTGCAGCCGTATCTTGGCAGCTTCTACAAGCTGATTCCCGCCGCTGTGATCACCGTGCTGGCCGGCATCCTGCTGGTTCTGTTCCTGAAGACCCGTCTGGGCCTCAGCATCCGGGCCACCGGCGACAATCCCGACATGGTCCGGGCCTCTTCCATCAATACCGGCTTTACCATCACCGTGGGTCTGTGCCTGGCCAATTCCCTCACCGCCCTGTCCGGTGCGGTGCTGGCCCAGTACCAGAAGACCGCCGACATCAACCTGGGCACCGGCATGGTCATCATCGGTCTGGCTTCTCTGATCATCGGTGAGACTCTGATGCCCAAGGGCAAGCTGTGGCGCAAAGCCCTCGGCGCCATTCTGGGCTCCATTCTGTACCGCTTCATCATCGCCCTGGCCCTTCGGATGGATCTGCCCAGCGAATGCCTGAAGCTGATCTCCGCCACCATCGTGGCCCTGGCCATCGGCCTGCCTGCCATCAAGGCCGCCGCAAAGCCCGCCACCGTCAAGGGAGGGAATACCTGATGCTGAAAGTCAACAACATTTCCAAAACCTTCAACCCCGGCACCGTCAACGAAAAGCAGGCCCTGACCAATCTGAGCCTGCATCTGAACAAGGGCGATTTCGTCACCATCCTGGGTTCCAACGGCGCAGGCAAGTCTACCCTCTTCAACGCCATTGCCGGTTCCTTCGTGGTAGATGCCGGTTCCATTCACCTGGACGGCAAGAATATCACCAACCTGCCGGATTACAAGCGCAGCAAGGTCATCGGCCGGATGTTCCAGGACCCTCTGAAGGGCACCGCCCCCAACATGACCATTGAAGAAAATCTGGCACTGGCCTATATGCGTGCCTCCCACGGCACCTCTCCCTTCTCCATGATCAACAAGGCTGACCGCCGGGAATTCCGGGAGCGTCTGGCCCAGCTGGAGCTGGGACTGGAGGACCGGATGGATCATCCTGTGGGACTGCTGTCCGGCGGCCAGCGGCAGGCGCTGACACTGCTGATGGCCACCCTGGTGACCCCCAAGCTGCTGCTTCTGGACGAACACACCGCCGCCCTGGACCCTGCCACTGCGGAAAAGGTGCTGGCCCTGACCGAAAAGATCGTGGCCGAAAACGGCATCACCTGCCTGATGATCACCCACAACATCCCCTCCGCCCTTTCTCTGGGCAACCGCACCATTATGATGAACAACGGCTCCATCGTGCTGGAGCTGGAGGGTCAGGAGCGGGCCACTATGACCACGGAAAAGCTCCTGCAGAAATTCCACGAGCAGGGCATGAGCAACGACCGCATCCTGTTCAGCGCGGAATAACACACAAAAGAAATGTAGGGCGGAGGCATGCCTCCGCCGGACAGTATCATCGTCTGAGTGTTTTATACTTACCACTCAGTAACCGTTACTGCCCGGCGGGGTCATGACCCCGCCCTACAGTTTTATTCTTTTATTTGGTTTACATAAAGCTTTTCCGGATCATGGGGCCTGAACTGCTGCCACAGCAGCACGCTCACCGCCGTCAGGCAGGTCACGGCTGCCAGCACCTGACTGACCCGGAAGGGGCCCCAGTACAGGCTGTCCATCCGAAGTCCCTCGATGAAGGCCCGGCCCAGGCCGTACCAGGCGGCGTAGCCCAGGGCAATCTGCCCGTCATATCTGCGCTTTTTGTACAGGGAAGACAGCAGCAGGAAGCCCGCTGCGTTCCACACAGATTCATACAGGAAGGTGGGATGGTAGAATTCCCAGCTTTCCGTCTTCATATTGAACAGGCCCATGCGGAAAAAGCTGTCTGTTGCCGCGCCGAAGGCCTCCCGGTTGAAGAAATTGCCCCAGCGGCCGATGGACTGACCGATCAGGAACACCATCAGGATCAGATCCAGCACGGTGGTAAACTTCACCTTCTTGATCCGGCACATGACTGCCATGCCGATGATGGCACCAATGACACCGCCGTAGATGGCAATGCCGCCCTCCCAGATGTACAGCGCGGAAATGGGATCGTCCGCATAGTCTGCCCAGGAGAACACCACATAATAGATTCGGGCGCAGACAATGGCAAAGGGAGTCACCCAGATAACGCCGTCCAGAATGTCATCTTCCTTTAACCCAAAGTCCTTGCTGTGCCGGCAGGCGTACATCACCGCCAGCATCAGGCCGATGGCAATGATCAGACCGTAAAAATGCACGGTCAGAGGCCCCAGATCAAAGCTCCGGGGCGGATTGATCTCAATGCCCACAGAGGGAAAGGAGATCATGGAATAATTACTTGGATGCATGGAAACATCTCCTTTTTACAATTTCACAGAACACAACTGTAGGTCGGGGTCATCTTAGCAACGGTTGCCGCTTTGCGGCTTACAGATGCTTCGTGCATGGCTGACCCCGCCCTACATATTGATTTATTCATTCCCAACGGGTTCAATCACGGACAGGCAGCTCCGCTCCTGCTTCACCACCCGGTTCAGGAAGCCGCAGATCTCCGCCGCTTCGATGCTGCGGTAGATTTCCGGGAAGCGGAAATAGTCGAAGCCGGAGAAATGGTACGCGCATACCCGGAAGCAGGTGGCATCGAAGCTGTCCAGGCTCCGGATGCGGCGGCCCAGGGCGCTGCGCTTCATCCGCAGAAAATGCTGGGAGTCGATGCCTTCTTTTGCGATTTTTTCGGCCTGGGCCAAAATGGCTTCCCGAACCGCCGGCGCGTTCTGGGAATCACCGGAGCACATCAGCATGGCGCAGCCGTCAATGGTCTCAAAACCGCCGCCGAAGGAGGTGTCAATCAGGCCGTCCTCGTAAAGCTTCAGATACAGCTCAGAAGATTCGCCGAACAACGCTTCCGCTGCCAGGTCTGCCACCATCTCCGTACGGATGGCAGCATCGCCGGTGCCCACGCCCTCACACTTGAAGGCCAGATCAAACATGGGCATGGCCACCTCCATGGAAGCGGTAACCTCCGGCTCCAGGCTTGCCATGGCTTCCTCCCAGTTGCGGATTTTCAGGCCCACTTCCTTTTTCTCATCGCCCAGCATGTCCCGGGCAATGGTAATCACGCTTTCCGGCTCCACATCACCGATGACGCACAGCAGCATATTGCCGGGGGTATAGAAAGCCCGGTGGCAGGCATGGAGGATCTCCGGGGTGATCTCCCGGATGGTCTCGGAAGTACCCAGAATAGGGACCCGGATGGGATGCCGGGCAAAGAGCGCCCTGGTCAGATTGTCAAAGATCACGCTGTCAGGAGAATCCAGATTCATACCGATCTCCTGGTCGATGATGCCCCGCTCTTTTTCCACACTTTCTTCGGTGAAATAGGGAGTGGACACGAATTCCAGCAGCAGGCGCAGGCAGTCGTCAAAATTTTCCGTACAGGAAAAATAATAGGCAGTCATGTCATAGCTGGTAAAGGCATTGGTCATGGCGCCCATGGCGGCAAATTCCGTGGATACATCCCGCTTGCCGGGCAGATCAAACATCTTATGCTCCAGATAGTGGGCAACGCCCGCCGGAGTCTTCCAGACTTTGCCTTCCAGCACAAAGTCTGTATGGATGGAGCCGTAGTCCGTGACAAAATAGGCAAGCTTTTTGGTAAAGCCCTGCCGGGGGATCACGCAGACCGTCAGGCCGTTTTCCAGCACACGGGTGTACAGGGTCTCATCCAGCTCGGGATAATACACCTTTTTCATTGGCTCCCTCCTTTCAGGAAATAGGTGGTATGCAGCCGTACCTGTCTGGCACAGTCGGCAACAGCCTCCACCGTCACCTGCTCCACCGCGCGCATATATTCCGCATGGCTGTAGATCAGGCCGCTCATGGCAGCGGTGGAATAGAAATTTTCAATGGCGCCGGGAGAATCATGGGTGCCCCGGAGGCTCGACAGCAGCGCTTCCTTGGCTGCCTTCAGTTCCTGGGGGGTAATCTCCCCTTCCCGGCAGGCATCCAGCTGCCGCAGCACCTCAGCACGGGTCTGCTGCTCCTTGTCAAAGTCGATACCCGCATGGACGATCAGGATGCCCTTTGTGCCGTAGTAGCCGGAGCCGATGGAATAGCACAAAGACATCTTTTCCCGGACATTCTGAAACAGCTTGCTGGTCATGCCGGAGCCGTAGATCACGTTCATCACCTGCATGGCGGCAAATTCCGGCATCCGGTTGGTGACGGGCACCGTAAAGCCCATGCACAGCTTGCCCTGGGAAACATCCATGGTTTCCACTTCGTCCCGTTCTTCGCAGGGGTGGAAGGCTGTCTGGGGCAGAAGGGTACCGCAGCAGCGCTGCAGCTTACTCAGCATCGGCATGAGCAGCTCCGTCAGCCGGTCTGCTTCCGCGCTGCCCACATAGAAGATCTCAATGGGACTGGTTCGCAGAATCTTCCGGTAATGGTCATACAGGCTCTGAGGGGTGATCGCCGCCACCTGCTCCGTCTCACCCAGCCGGGGCAGGCCAAAGGTATCCTCCCGGCACATGATCCGCAAAAGGCGGTTCATGGAATAGGTGCGCTTGTCATTGCGCTCGGATTCGATGGTGGAGATCAGATTTTTCTTCTCGCTCTCCACGAAGGAGGGCAGGAACGAGCCGTTTTCCAGGGGGGATTCCAGCAGAATCTCCTCCAGAAATCCCAGCATGGGCCGCAGCACCTGATCACCGGGCAGGGCAAACCGGTCATCCATAAAGCCGCAGTAAACACCGGTGGTCTGGTAATCGCCCACCCGGCGCACCAGAGGGCTGACGGATGCGCCGTACAGCTCATCCAGATGCTCCGTGATGGAGCGCAGATCCGGGCAGCTTCGGGTTCCCCGCAACAGCACGGAGGGCAGCAGAGCATTCAGGGCAGCCTCTTCCTTTTTCATCTGCCGCACCAGCTGGAAGCTGAGGCAGCCCTGCTTGAATCGGGTATCCCGGCAGATCCGCAGGGTCACGCCGGGAAATAGAGTTCTGGTTTCAATCATCTGGGTTCTCCTTCATCTTTCGGTAGGGCGGCTTGCCCTCAAGCCGCCGGTGATGCGAAGCATCACAAATGCAGGATCGGAATGGATTGCCCTGTGGACAATGGCATCTTACAGATGCCCGGCGGCTTGAGGGCAAGCCGCCCTACACAGAGGTTCCCTTTTCTGTCTCCGGAAAGTCATGTAATCGTTATTATATACCAATTTCTCCAAAATAGGAAGTGGTACATAAAAATTTAAGACTTTTTCTGTTGTCATTTTTCCGTTTCTGCGGTAGAATAGAGAAAATTATATTGGGAGGTATCTGCCATGGCATGGCTGGAGATCACCATTGACACCGCTGCGGAGAAAATAGGCTCCGTTGTGACAAATCTGACCGCCCGGGGCTTTGCGGATCTGGTCATTGAAGACCAGGAGGAATTCGAAACCTTTCTGGAAGAAAACCGGGCCTACTGGGATTACATCGACGAAGAACTGCAGGAAAAGCTGCAGGGACTTTCCCATATCAAGCTGTATCTGGAGGATACCGACACAGCCGGGATGGCGCGGCTGGAAGCGGCCGTTTCCGACCTGAAGCTGACCATGAAGGTCGCCCCCCTGCCGGAAACAGACTGGGAGGAAAGCTGGAAGGACAACTATCCTCCTCAGGAAGTGGGCGAAAAGATCATCGTTCTGCCCTACTGGCGTGCCGACGAGGAGACTGACCGTGTCAAGGTCATTCTGGACCCGGGCCTGACCTTCGGCACCGGCGCCCATCCCTCCACCCAGATGGTCATGGAAAAGATGGAGGAAGTGGTGCAGCCCGGTTTCCGGTGCCTGGATCTGGGCTCCGGCAGCGGCATTCTCTCCATTGCCGCCCTGCGCCTGGGTGCATCCAGCGCCATCGGCATGGACATTGACCCCAAGGCGGAAGATATCGCCCGGGAAAACGCCGCCTACAACGGCTTCGCCGCTCCCGAATTTACCGCCCTCACCGGCAACGTCACTGAGGACAGGGATCTGATGGCCTCCCTGGCAGCAAATGCGTACGATCTGGTGCTGGTAAACATCGTTGCGGACGTGATCATCGGCCTGTCCCCGGTGCTGCCCAATTTCATGACAGAAAACACCGTCCTGATCTGCTCCGGCATTCTGGACACCCGTCTGGAGGATGTGACCTCAGCCCTGGAAAAGGCCGGCCTTACCGTCACCGCCGTCAAGGCCAAAGAAGACTGGCGCAGCGTTACCGCAAGAAAGGCAAATTGATTTGTAGGGCGGGGTCATGACCCCGCCGATCAGTTCACACACTTTATCCATATATCGACCTATCGAAAAAGTTGGCTTTCTGCAAATTACACAGCAGGTCAATCATTCCGGCGGGTCGGCGGGGTCAGCTATACACTAAGCACCTGTAAGCCGCAAAGCGGCAACAGTTGCTAAGATGACCCCGCCCTACAGTTATTTTTCATTTCCCGAAAGGAGCAACCCCCCATGAGTATTCCCTACCGCCATCAGCGGGTGCTGAACCGGCTGGGTACGGTTCTTTTGATCCTGCTGATCATTTTCATCATCGTCTGGCTCTGCTGGGTCGTGTGGCTTCAGCGCTATGTGATCTACACCAGCAAGGGTGCCACCATTGACTTTAACCAGTCCTCCTACGACAGCTCCGGCAAGGAGGCCGTCCCGCCCAAGGCTGCCCAGCAGGTTTCCATTTACTACAACGAAGGCGCCGATGCCATCAACACCTCCACCGACATGGAGCAGATCAACGGCTACTATATTTCCAGTGAAATGTTCCAGCAGGATATGGACAACATCATGCTGCAGGTGGAGCGGTTGAAATCCGGCACCGCCGTGATGATCGACATGAAGAGCGACTACGGCTCCTTCTACTATGATTCCACACTGCCGGATGCGGTAATCTCCGCCAGCACCAATATCGAATCTGTCACCAAATTGGTGGATAAACTCCACACCAAGGGCTTCCACACCATCGCCCGGATCAGTGCCTTCCGGGATTACAGCTACGGACTGAACCATGTCAGCGCCGGTCTTTACATGCTGAACCGGAAGGGTCTGTGGATGGATGCCGGCGGCATGTACTGGATGAACCCCGCCAATGCCGTCTCTACCAACTGGATCACGGATGTGGTGCTGGAGTTGAAGAAAATGGGCTTTGACGAGGTCATGCTGGACAATTTCTGCTTCCCCACCTCCGATCAGTACATTTTCACCGACGACAAGCCCGCCGCCCTGGCCCAGGCTGCCCAGACACTGATGTCCACCTGCGGCTCGGAGGATTTTGTGCTTTCCTTCTGCGTGGAGGACCCCACCTTTGCCCTGCCTGAGGGCCGCTGCCGGATGTACCTGAAGAATGTGGATGCCGGAAGCATCGCCCAGAAGGCAAATCTCGTCACCTTCGAGGACCCGGATATCCGCCTGTGCTTCCTGGCAGAAACCGCCGACACCCGGTATGATGACTACTGCGTCCTGCGCACCATCTACGTTGCCGAAGAAGTGGAAGCCAGAAAAGCCGGCTGATCCTCTCCAAATCAAAAAAGGACCTGCCGTAACACCTATGTCATTGTGAACCAGTCTGAGGACCGGCTAGCAATGACAGGCGTGTTACGGCAGGTTTTTCTTTTTTGTGCTTATCGGGTTAACTCAGCAAGCTGGAAAATGGCAACGTAAAAATGCACCCCGGTAGGGCGGCTTGCCCTCAAGCCGCCGCAATCGGCACCATTTTCCTGTTTTGCGGCGGGCTGAGGGCAGCCCGCCCTACTGCTACTTGATACCATGCTACGTTAAGTCGATAAGCATATTCTTTTTTATTCTGCGGCAGATTCTCCGCCGGGCTTCTGAGGCCTGCGGCGGCGGTGGTTGGGACGGCGGCGGGAGGCGGATTTCTTTTCCTGCCCCTCTTCCTTCTCCGCCGGAGCGGGCGCTTCCCTGGGCTCCTTCAGCTCTTTGGGCTCCCGTCTGGGCTTTTCGGCCTTGGGTGCAGGCTCCTGAGCAGGTGCTGCCTCCTTCGCTGCCGGATTCTTGCGGCGGCGGCGGGAACGGGAAGGCTTGCCTTCGGTCTCAGCCGGTGCCTCTTCCTCCTGCAGCTGCGGCTCCTCCACGATCTGCTCGGTGCTGTAGCGGAAGCGGATGGGCTCCAGGAGCAGCTTTTCCCCTTCCTCCGCCAGCTTACGCACCCGCTTTCCGCTGCCGGAAATGGGAGCCAGGTCTGCGGGAATGGGAGGATCGTTCTTCTTTGCCTTGCCGCTGCGAAGAACCGCGATATCGGAATTGGCGAATACGGAGATCGTCTCCGGCGCATCCTCCATGCGCACCTTCACCCGCTGGCGCAGCAGGTCAACCTCCACCACAGTGCCCCGGCCCTCGGGGGTATCCACAAAGGACTCCATCTTAGGGCTGGTGCGGATCAGGTCTTCGTAGGCCTCCTGCTCATACTTCAGGCAGCACATCAGGCGGCCGCAGGTGCCGGAGATCTTGGTGGGGTTCAGGCTCAGATTCTGGGTCTTGGCCATTTTGATGGACACCGGCTGGAAATCATCCAGAAAGCTTGCGCAGCAGAAGGGCCGGCCGCAGATGCCCAGACCGCCCACCATCTTTGCTTTGTCCCGGACACCGATCTGGCGCAGCTCGATGCGGGTATGGAACACGGAGGCCAGATTTTTCACCAGTTCCCGGAAATCCACACGCTCATCGGCGGTGAAGTAGAACAGGATCTTGCTGCCATCGAAGGCCACTTCAGCACTGACCAGCTGCATATCCAGCTGATGGTCGGCAATTTTCTGCAGGCAGACCTCATAGGCCTTCTTTTCCTTTGCCCGGTTTTCCTCTGCGATCCGCTCATCCAGGGCATTGGCACGGCGCAGTACCTTGCGCAGGGGCGCCACCACATCCTTGGGCGGGATCTTATGATTGCCGCCGGCACAGATGCCGTATTCGGCGCCCCGGGCGGTATCGATGATCACATGATCACCGGTCTGATAGACGCTTCCGTCGGGGTCAAAAAAGTAGATCTTCTGCCCGGGCCGGAACTGGATGTCCACGACCTCCACATCAGCCTGCGGCAGATTTGTCAGTTCTTCCATTGATTTTGCTCCTTATTATCTCCACCTGTCATTGCAAGGAGCGCAGCGACGCGGCAATCTCCTTCTATTTCCGGAAGCATTCCGATTATCATGGAGATTGCCACACCAGCGTGTGCGCTGGTTCGCAATGACAGTATTTATTTACATTCCTTATCGCAGCGCCCATTCCAGGTAGCCGCAGACGGCCGCCGGGGAGACGTTGCTCTGGGTGTAATCCAGTGCCTTTCTCAGGTGCTGCACACCACTGCACAGCTCCGCAGCGGTGCGGATCTGGGCCAGCGTTCTGGCCTGGGCGGATACCGCCTGAAGGCCTGCCCGGCTTGCCAGGGCGCTTTCCAGAATGTCCAGCCAGGATGCCAGAATTTCCGCCAGGGCATCCCGCTTCCATTTTTCCATGGGCACCAGCGTCTGCATCAAAAGCAATGCATCCTTCTGGGAAAAAGCCCGGACGAACTGCTCTGTCTGGGGCGGGATTTCATCGCCGCTTTTCAGCAGCTCCCGGGCCTGGCCCAGGAAACCGCCGCTGCGGAAAACGGCCGCTTCCAGATCTTCTTCCGGAACCTTGGGAAAATCCTGCCGCAGCTGCCTGCGAAGCAGCTCCCCAGGCAGGGACTGCATTTTCAGTTCCGTACACCGGGAGCGGACAGTTGGCAGCAATTTGTCCGGATTGTCCGTCAGCAGGAGAAAAACGCCGTATTTTGGGGGTTCCTCCAGGATCTTCAGCAGGGCATTCTGACCCTCAAGGCCCAGTTCCTGAGCAAACAGATAGATCTTATAATCGGACTCATTGGGCCGGATAAACACATCCTCCCGGAACTGGCGGACGATCTTCACCGCCACATTCTTATGCTCCGGGTCCTCCACAGTGATAAAGTCCGGATGGTTACCCTCCATGACCTTCCGGCAGGGGGTACAGGTCAGGCAGGGCTTTTTCTGATTTTTGCACAGGATCGCCGCCGCCAGCAGCTTGGCCAGGGTATGCTTGCCGGAGCCCCGGGGGCCGGAGATCAGGTAAAAGTGGGAAATATGGTTCTTTGCCAGACTTTCCGCCAGATTCTGTTTCAGCCGGTCATTGCCCAGCAGGGTATCGAACGCCATTGTCCCACTCCTTTTCGCTAAAAAATAATTATATCACACAAAAACGTAAATGTAAATTAAAAACCTGTAGGGCGGGGTCATGACCCCGCCGACGCAGTTGCAATTTTTACATTTTTCCTAAAATACAGATCATTCAACCGGCCTGCGCGAAAAAACCAGGCTGATCGGCGGGGTCATGACCCCGCCCTACAGCATGCGTTTTCTGTTTTACCCCCAAAGATCCGACAGCATGGGGATGACCTGCTTTTTCCGGCTCATGACCTTGGGCAGGAACACGGTATTGTCCTTGGGTGTCACACTGAAGGCCTGACGGATGGCATCGTCATCGCCCAGATACAGCACATGGGTGCCGTCCATCAGCACATCGGTGATCATCAGCAGCATCAGATCCAGCCCCTTCTGCTTGGCGTGCCTGCGCATGAGCCGCAGGAACTCTTCCTTCCGGTCCAGAATCCCCACGGAATCCACGCAGGTCAGCTGGGCCACTGCCAGACCGTGTCCGGCAATGTGGAACTCCTTATAATCCGTAAAGAGGATCTCCTCCACGGTCTTGTGCTCCACGGAGGCGGAGAAAATCTGCTTGCCCAGCTCCTCCAGCGATACATTGGCGATTCTCGCCATGCGCTCGGCGGTGCGGATATCCCGCTGGGTGCAGGTTGGGGACTTGAACATAACGGTATCCGACAGGATCGCCGCCGCCATCATACCCGCCAGATTGGCAGAGGGCATCAGGCCGCGATCCTGGAACATGCTGGCAATGATGGTATTGGTGGAGCCCACCGGCTCATTGCGGACATAGATCGGGCCGCTGGTCTGGATATCCGCCAGACGGTGATGGTCGATGATCTCCAGGATCTCTGCCTGCTCCAAACCGGGCACGGACTGGGATGCCTCGTTATGGTCAACCAGCACCACCCGCTTCCTTCTGGGACGCAGCAGGTGGTAGCGGGTCAGAATACCCACAACCTGCTCATTTTCATCCAGAATGGGATAACTGGGATGGCGGTATTTCAGCACGATCTCCTTCACATCATCCACCTTCTCGTTCAGGTGGAAGCTGACGATGCCCTGGGTGGCGCAGATACGGCCCACAGGGGTGGACTGGAAGATCAGCCGGGCCGCCCGGAAGGCATCCAGGGGGGTGGAAATGATGCAGGTCTGTGTGGGATAATTCCGCAGCTGGGCAGGCAGTTCCGCCTGGCACAGCACCAGACAGTTCACATTCATTTCCAAAGCCCTTCGGATCATATCCGGCTGATGGCCGCAGATCACGATGGACTCTTTTTTCTGGAACAGCAGATTCTCATGGCTCTGGGGCAGGGCAATGGTGACCTCACCGGAAATGGTGTCGGTATTCTCGCCGGCCTCGTTGAGCACCTTGCCTTCCAGCACGGAAAGCACATTGAACAGGGGCACATCCTCCAGAACGCCGGAGGAAATGCCGGACATATTATAGCTGGCAATGTCCGTCCGGGACAAAATGCCGTACAGAGTGCCATTCTCCCGGGCCACAGGCACGGCGGCAATGGCAGGGTACTGATGGAATTCGTCCCAGGCCCGGCTGATGGTCACGCCGGTATCCAGCACAGGAGGGGTATCAAATTCCAGATCCCGCACCTGATTGTAAAGGTCAAACAGTCTCGTGGGAGGCCGGAAGCCAAAGCGATCCAGGACAATGCGGGTCTCCTCGGAGACCTGTCCCAGACAGGCGGCTTCATATTCCCGGTCTCCGCAGGCGTTGCGCAATGATGCATAGGCGATGGCAGCTACGATAGAATCGGTATCGGGATTCCGGTGTCCGGTTACATAGATCGGGTCCATAAAAACACCTCCATTTTTCAGTTTACAGTTTACAGTTGACAATTGACAGTTACTGTGTCCCCATCAGGGATGATTGAAAACATGGACGCAGGCCATACCATAACTGTCAACTATCCACTGTCAACTGTCAATTATTTACGTGCTTACTTCTCCTGCCAGGCTTTGGGTGAACAGGGCAGCGATCTGCTCAGGCTCGAATCCCTGGCCGATGGCCCACATGAGCTTGGTCATGGCGGCCTCGGATGTCATGTCCCGGCCCTGGATGACGCCCAGCTCCAGCAGCTTGTTGCCCACCTGGTAGACCTGCAGGTTGGCGCTGTCATACAGGCACTGGGTAGTGATGACCACGCTGATGCCGTCCTCCACCGCCCGGTGGATACCCCGCAGGCCCTTGTGCAGCACATTCACGCCGCCCAGGCCGAAGGCTTCCACCACGATGCCCTTATAGCCCATGGCAGCCAGCATATCGAAGACCGCCGGATTTAAGCCGGGGGTCAGCTTCAGCAGGAACACATTGCGGCTGATGTCCGTGCGCAGCTCCGCCTGGCCGGTACGCTTTGGCAGCACATCGTGATCCACCACCAGGCCCTGATTGCTGACCAGCGCCGCATAGCGGGCATTGACGCTTTCAAAGGCAGAAAAACCGGAGGCCCGGACTTTTACGGCCCGGCAGCCCAGCATCACCTTCCGGTCAAATGCCAGGAACACACCGGGATGGCCTGCCGCCGCCATGGCAAAGGCAGTACGCAGATTATCAGGGCCGTCGGACAGCATATCCGCCAGCGGCAGCTGAGAGCCGGTGAAAACCACAGGCACATCAATATTGGGCAGCATGTAGGTCACGGCCGAGGCAGTATAGGCCATGGTATCGGTGCCATGGGAAACCACGATGCCGTCAAAGCCGATCCGGTCTTCAAAAATGTGCCGGGCAATAAACTGCCATTCCTCAGGCCGGATATTGGAGGAATCCAGGCACATCACATCCTTGACCGTGATATCATAATAGGTTCGCAGCTGTTCCAGCTCCCGCTCCATCACATCGGAGCGCTGGGGCTCCAGCCCTTCCCCGCCGGGGAGCGAGGCAATGGTGCCGCCGGTGGTCAGAAGCAGGATCTTTTTCTTAGGGGGCATAGAAAACACCTCCGTCTTTCTACTTCGTTTTTTCATACAGTTTCGCATCATTTATTATAGCCGCAAACCGGAAAAATAGCAAGAAAAAAGGAAGCGGAAAAATCCGCTTCCTTTCAGTATGTCGAAAATCCCCTTCGGGGCTTTCCGCCAGCTTTTTGCAGTCTGCTGCGCGCACTCCTTGTGCGCCTTTGGCGCACAACTTGCACACTTGCAGCCTGAGAAGTGTTTTCGCCCACGTACACGCCGCGGTCGAAAACGGTTTTTGACTTTATTTTCTGCTTACGCAGAAAACTCTGCGAGGCTTTTTCTATAGTCAAAAAGGAAGCGGAAAAATCCGCTTCCTTTGGTTTCCGTTTAATCGTAGTCCGATGCCTTGCTGCCGGCCGGCAATGTGGCGCCGCAGCGGCAGGAGGCCTGGGATACCAGGGTGCCGTTCTTGGCCACCTGAACCTCCACGTCCTTTCCGCAGTCGGGACAGCTGACCTCCGTGGGCACAGCCATACGCTCGCCAATCCGCTTCAGGGCATAGACCATACTTTCCTTGCAGGTATCGTTGATCCGGTCCAGGAAATTCTCCTGGTTGGCCTCGATGGCCTTGCTGATCCGCACCACCCGGCGGTCATCGGTGCCGATACTCTCGTGTTCCCGGACGGTATAGATGGGCTCGTAGGTATAGTCCGTGACCTTTGTAATGCCGGTATTGGCATCCTTGGTGATCTCAACGTCCAGAATAATGGAGTAGTTGGTGGCACCCCGGTCCGCATCACCGAAGAAGTCACCCAGAGAATAGGCCACCAGTGTACCTGCCAGCTCGTCAAAGACGATGGGCTGCAGGGTATGGGGATGGGTGCCGATGATCACATCCACGCCGTTTTTCTGCAGCAGGGAAATGATCCGCTCCTGGCCCTTGCTGATATCCTCATTATATTCACTGCCCCAGTGGAGCATGGCGATGGTGATATCCGGCTTTTCCGTGGCCACATTTTTCAGAATGGTGGTGATCCGGTTTTCATCGATGGTTCGGTATTCGGTGGCGTAGTCCTCATACAGCAGGTTCACCAGATTTTCCGTGCCCGCAGGCATACCGCGGCCGCCCAGGCCCTTGGTGAAGGCTACAAAAGCCACCTTGATGCCCTGCACCTCGGTAATGGTATAGCCCTTGGAGGTCCGGAACTCGGACTCCGTGGCGTAAGCACCCAGAGGCTCGATACCCGCAGAGCGGATGGCCTGCAGTGTTGCCGTCATGCCGTTAAGACCGTTGTTGATGGCGCAGGAATTCGCCATCTGCAGCAGATCCACGCCGCAGTTTCGCAGACCCTGGATCAGCTCAACGGGCGCAGAGGTGGTGGCGCTGCCGTAGGGCTCACCACAGACATTGCCCTCAAAATTCATCACCGTCAGATCCGCGTCCGCCAGAATGGCAGCCACATCCTTGAACACCGGGCTGAAATCGAAGCCGCCAACGGCAACGCCGGCATTGACTACACTGTCGGTAACATTCAGATCGCCGGCCGCTTTGATGTGGATGGTGGTGATGGGATCTGCCTGAATGGGGGAGGTGGGCCTGGTTTCCTCGGTAACGGTCTGGGTCTCTTCCAGACTCTGCTCCGTTCCGTCGGACAGGTCGGCCTTGACCTCCTGGGTCAGGTTATAGATGGCCACACCGCACATAATCAGCGCGATCAGCGCCACAAACAGGTTCCGCCGGATGCGCCGGGCTTCCTCCCTGCGTCTTCTCTCGGCCGCCTCCCGCTTGGCGCGGCGTTTTTCGTCATCATGTTCATACCGCGGCATGGTGCTTCCCTCCCGTCAAAAATAGTCGTAGTAATTGATTATACCGTACTTTCACCCCAAAAACAAGGGGCATAATGTAAATGTTGTTTGAATACAGCGCCGTCATCCTGAGCGAGCGTAAGCGAGTCGAAGGATCTTCGCACTGTCGTTACTGTAAAAGGTAAAATCAGTGCGCAGATCCTTCGACTCCACTTCGTTTCGCTCAGGATGACAGATTCTTCAGATATTCACGGGTCTGCTCCGCGTTGCGCCGGATCTCTGTCTGCAGGGCTTCCAGAGAGGGGAACTTCATCTCCGGTCTCAGGAAAAAGTGAAATTCCAGAATGATCTCCCGGTCGTAAAGATCCCCTTCGTAATCCAGTATCCAGGGCTCCACTGTTACATGATGCCCCTCCACCGTAGGCCGGGTGCCGATGTTGGTCACTGCGGGATACCGGACGCCCTCCACAATGCAGGAGCAGGCATACACACCGAACCGGGGCACCGCCAGGCCCTCCGGAATCCGCAGATTGGCCGTGGGAACGCCCAATTTGCGGCCCAGCTTCCGGCCGTGGACAACGGTTCCGCTTAAAATATGGGGATGGCCCAAAAATTTCACCGCCGTGGCCATATCACCGGTCTCCAGCTGCTGACGGATGTAGGTGCTGGAAATACGGATGCCGTCGATCATCTGATCCGGCACCACGGCACAGGGCAGGTCATTGTCTTTGCAGTATTCCTTCAGCAAGGATGCACGTCCCTGCCCCTTATGGCCGAACCGGAAATCCTCGCCGCAGACGAAGCCTGCCGCCCCGTGTTCCCGGCGCAGCAGATCCAAAAAGTCCCGCCAGTGCATTGTGCGCATATGCTCATCAAAGGGCAGCGTCACCACGTACACCATATGAAATTGTTCCCGCAGGAGCCATTCCCGGTCCCGGGGGGAATTGATCAGGTGGGGGGTATTGCCCAGCACCAGGGTATCCGGATGGGAACCGAAGGTCACCACGCCGGACACACAGCCATGCTCCGTTGCCAGCTGTTTACAGGCCGTCAGCAGCGCCGCATGACCAATATGCACCCCGTCAAAAAATCCCAGGGCGTAAATCGTTTTATCCATAATATCCATACTATTGTAGGGCGGGGACATGTCCCCGCCGATCAGATAACGATGACTGCATACAAAAAACGATGCAAAAAGTAAAAACTCCGATAAAACCGCCCCCGAAAAACACCGATGGCGGGTCGGCGGGTTGGTGCTCCGCGCAGCGAATCTGTAACACAGATGATTGCCGGGGGCAATCATACAAAAATCTGCATAACCCCGCCCTACAGAGGATGCTTTTCCTTACACCTCAAAAAAGCTCTTGATAGTTGACATAACGCCATCTTCCACCTTTGCCAGCATCAGGAACTCCCCGTCTTTGCTGTAGGCCCGGTAGGTGCCGTCGCTCAGGCTCATGGTGAAGGCATTGCCGTTGCGGCAGCGCTTTTCCTGATTGGCAGTCAGAGTGACCTCCGGATAATTGCGGAACATGGTGTCCACAGTACGCAGATATTTTTCAGGCTCCTGTGTTTCCAGCAGTTCCTGCAGGGGCACAGCCTCTTCAATGGTGTATTCTCCCGCGCTGACCCGGCGCAGCTCCTGCATACATCCGCCGCAGCCCAGAGCCTCGCCGATGTCCTTGCACAGCGTCCGGATATACGTACCCTTGGAGCAGCGGACCCGCAGGCGCAGGGTATTTTCCCCGGTTTCCAGCAGGGTCAGCTCGTGGATGGTGATGGGCCGGGGCTTGCGCTCCACCTCTTTGCCCTTTCGTGCCAGGTCGCAGAGCTTCTGGCCGTTCACCTTCAGGGCAGAGTACATGGGAGGAACCTGCAGGATTTCTCCCCGGAAGGTTTCCAGAACGGCTTCCGCTTCTTCGGCAGTGATGTGCACATCCCGCTCCGTCAGCACGGTGCCGGTCATATCCTCAGTGTCGGTGGTGATACCCAGCCGCAGCACCGTTTCATAGGTCTTCTCCGCGTGTTCAAAAAATTCCACACCCCGGGTTCCTCGGCCCACGAATACCGGCAGCACGCCCGTAGCCATGGGGTCCAGGGTGCCGCCATGACCGATGCGGCGGGTATTGAACACCCGGCGCAGCCGGGCCGTCACATCCTGGCTGGTCCAGTCCTGGGGCTTGTCTACAATTACGATTCCATTCATAGGTAATCCCCTTTATGTTCGCACCCAAAAGCCTTCCCCCGGGGGGAAGGTGGCACGGCGGAGCCGTGACGGATGAGGGATGGCGACACATAGCAATCATTGAAACGTGTCATTCTATGGTATAAGCCCAAAGGTTGTGCTCCTTCATCGTAAGTGCATTCTTTTCGTACGCAGCCGCCATCCCTCATCAGTCAAAAATCAAAGATTTTTGACAGCTTCCCCCCGGGGGAAGCCTTGGGGCGCTGCCGCGCCAGCATATCTTTTACAGCGCCAGCATAACTTCTTCCACTTTTTTTGCCGCCTCTGCCAGGGGCTTCTTCATGGAAGCGCCTGCTGCGCCCTTGTGTCCGCCGCCGCCGAAGGGAACGGTGACCAGGGTGGCATCGTAGCCCGGAACAGCCCGGACGGACATCTTGGTATCCCCGTCGGAAGTCTCCCGCAGGGTAGCCGCCATGCACACACCGGCAACGGTTCGGGGGAAGGAGGAGATATTGTCCATATCATCCTCGGTAACACCGATCTCTTCCTCCACTGCCTTGGGAATGGCGCAGATGGCCATTTCGCCGTCCCGGATCAGGCGCATATGGTCCACGATCCAGGCCTGCATCCGCAGCCGGCCCAGGGTATTGGTCTCGAACAGCTCCTGATTCAGCTCATAAATTCTGGCCTGAGCCTTGGCGCACTCCGCCGCCACCGCGAAGGTATGGGCGCTGGTATTGGCATAGCGGAAGCAGCCTGTATCCGTGGAAACGCCCACATAGACGGCTTCTGCGATGGCCCGGTCTGCCATTACGCCCATCAGCTCCAGTACATCCCAAACTACCTCCGCGCAGGAGGCGCTGGCAGCATCCACCAGCTCTGCATCGGTAAAGGAAGTGGCAGCGCCGTGGTGGTCGATGCGCAGCCGGATCTTGCCCAGCAGCTTCTGAAAATCCTTGGAAAGCATTCCGGGAGAGGCCACGTCTACGGACACGATTACATCATTTTCCTCCACAGCTTCCTTGGTAAGCCCCGCATGGAGCCACTGGAACCGGGGGGAAACCTCCGCATTGTACAGCACATGGGCGGTCTTGCCCAGCTGCCGCAGCCCTAAGCACAGCGCCGCGGAGGAGCCAATGGTGTCGCCGTCCGGACGGCGGTGGGAGAGAATGGTATAGTTGTCATGGGTCAGCAGAAATTCTGCCGTCTCATTCCTCGTCAGTATCTTCATCGTGCTTGACTCCCAGAGAGTTGATGAGGTTCAGCATTCTTGCGCCGTAGGTGATGGAATCATCCAGTGCCCAGACGATTTCCGGGGCATAGCGCAGCCGCAGGTTGGTGCCCAGCTGGCGGCGCAGGTAACCGGCGGCGGATTTCAGACCTGCCATAGCGTCCTTGGCCTTGTCCTCCTGGAGGAAGGAAACGTAGACCTTAGTATAGCGCAGGTCGGGGGTGGTCTCCACCCGGGTGATGGAGATCATCACGTCCTGAACCCGGGGGTCCTTGACGGT
Organism: Oscillospiraceae bacterium; assembly: GCA_017398105.1. Next base: position 39,025 of record JAFQHF010000035.1, read on the forward strand.
GCGCAGAAGAGAAGACAGCTCCTTCTGGATCTCTTCGTTGATTAACAGAATACGATTGGATGCCATACTTTGCACCCTCCTTAAAAACATGATAGATGGCATTGTAATGCTAAATGAGAAATGCTAAATGCTAAATTATGTGGAACGCCAAGCCCACGACTTTCAAGAATTGCAGGGAAATACGACAATTTAGCATTCAGCATTTAGCATTCAGCATTGTAAAATATACGCCGCGCCGCTGATGCGGTGCGGCGTATATTTTATCTTGTTATCTCTTCACTTCCTGCATGGCGAAGCATTCGAAGACATCAAATTCCTTGATATCGTTGTAGCCTGCAACGGTCATGCCGCATTCGTAGCCGGCGGAGACTTCCTTGACAGCATCCTTGAAGCGCTGCAGAGAGCCGATCTCGCCTTCGTAAATGACGATGTTGTCGCGCAGGATACGCACCTGGGCATCCCGGGTGACCTTGCCGTCCTTGACCATACAGCCGGCAACGGTGCCGATGGCAGAGACCTTGTAGGTCATGCGCACTTCGGCGTGGCCGATGACCACTTCCTCGTACTTGGGAGCCAGCATACCCTTCATGGCAGCCTCGATCTCATCGATGGCATCGTAAATGACGCGGTAGAAGCGCATATCCACATTGGCACGGTGTCCGGAAGCCTGGGCGGCGGCATCGGGACGGACGTTGAAGCCGACGATGATGGCACCGGAGGTGGAAGCCAGCAGAACATCGGACTCGTTGATGGCGCCGACACCGGCATGGATGACCTTGACACGGACTTCCTCGTTGGAAATCTTCTCCAGAGAAGCCTTGACCGCCTCGGCGGAGCCCTGCACGTCGGCCTTGACGATCAGGTTCAGCGTCTTCATCTCGCCCTCCTGCATCTTGCTGAACAGGTTGTCCAGGGTGACCTTCTGGTTCAGCTTTGCCAGGGCATCCTTCTGGGCCTGCTTGCGCTGCTCAACCAGTTCGCGGGCCATACGCTCATCGGTAACGGCGTTAAACTCGTCGCCGGGAGCGGGAACCTCGGCCAGGCCGGTGATCTCAACAGGGATGGAGGGGCCGGCGGTCTTGACAGTGCGGCCCTTATCGTTGGTCATGACACGGACACGGCCCACAGCAGTACCGGCGATGACGATATCGCCCTGCTTCAGGGTGCCGTTCTGCACCAGCAGAGTTGCCACGGGGCCGCGGGTCTTGTCCAGACGGGCCTCGATGACGGTGCCCTTTGCCTGGCGGTTGGGGTTGGCCTTCAGCTCCTGGACTTCTGCGGTCAGCAGAACCATTTCCAGCAGCTCGTCCAGACCCTTGCCGGTCTTGGCGGAGATGGGCACGATGATGGTGTCGCCGCCCCACTCTTCGGGAACCAGATCATACTTGGTCAGCTGTTCCTTGATCTTGTCGGGGTTGGCGGTGGGCTTATCCATCTTGTTGATGGCCACGATCAGGGGCACCTCGGCAGCCTTTGCGTGGTTGATGGACTCGATGGTCTGGGGCATGATGCCGTCGTCAGCAGCAACCACCAGGATGGCAATATCGGTGGACTTGGCACCGCGGGCACGCATGGAAGTAAAGGCAGCGTGGCCGGTGGTATCCAGGAAGGTAATCA
>JAFQHF010000036.1 GCA_017398105.1 Oscillospiraceae bacterium
TGTTCCTTCATCAACTCCGCAATGCGTACGGAATGTGCTTCAATCTCCCTTTCGTAGGTTTTGATTTCGTGGTTGCAGTCGCTGATCTTTCCCTGAAGGATCGCAATCTGCCGAAGCGGACGCTCATACTTCTTGGGAAACTCAATGGTAGGCAATCCAGGCTGACTGGCACCGTAGATGCGGGCCAGAGATTCCATCGCAAGCGAAGACTCCACACCGCTCATCGTGGGTGGTTTGTCATGCTCCAGGCTCCAGATCCACTCATCCAGGCGCTGGAAGATCATATCTTCCATGTCTTTGTCCCGCTCAATTTCGGGCATTGCCAGATCGATTTCGGGATTATTGCCCCAGATGCAGGAAAAGGCGCCATGCTGCACGTCTGCAACAGCCAGATAAAACCGCAGCTGCAGCTCGTAATAAATAGGCACCGCATCATCTGACCAGCTGTCTGCCTTGTGGTAAGTACAGCTTTTGCATTCCAGAATGCCTGGTTCCCCGTCTGATTTTCTTTCAAAGCAACGGTCAAAATTGGCCAGCGCATAGGGATGATCTGCGTGCTGATAAAGACCAGTATCCTCATAGACATGATTGCCGGATTTATGAGCATACCAATAAGCAGCAATCGGCTCCAACAGGTGACCCATTTGCAGCTGATCTGCGTTGGCCTTCTTGGGAGGCTTCATGCGGCCTTTTTTGATATTCCACAGTTCCAGAGGCGTTGTCCATGGGGAAACACCGAAGATGGCAGCAACGTCACTTCCGCCTACGGTATAAGGGATATCCCCTTTCGGGCCATGCATACGGCATTCCAGCCATCGGTCGTTCGACATACCTGCAGTATCACAGAGAACAATGGGAGCAGCCATTAGTAATTCACCGCCTTTGCAAGATCATAATCACTCCAGCGGATGGTCAGGGCTCGCGCCATGTTCTCTTCTACAGAGAGCATCTTTGCTTCCGGATAGTGATTGGCTTTCATCAGCCAGGGAATCTCCTGCAGAGCCATGAAGACATCGTGGGCGGTTGCTGTTCCGCCGCCATAGGACACTTCAAACATGGCAATTGCTTCCAGCGCCTCTCTCTTCGGAAGAGAGAACTTCTTGCAGATGCGGGTCATGGCATTGACGGGATACTGCAGTTCGATCTCCAGAAGCGTCTGAAGTCTGGCAACAGAATCGCAGAACTGGGCAAACAGCTGATCCAGCTCCTTCTCGAAGTCGCCAACCTTTTTCTGCAGACGGTGATCTACAGAAATGCAGCTTCCGATATGGATCGGGTGCTGTGTTCCCATCAGCAATGCCGATACCTTAGCCGAAGCAACACCGGTATCGGACGTCAGGAAGCGAATGCCGGGAACCAGTTTGGAAGCCATCGTTTTCTTGCCCTTAGCGGCCAAAGGCTTGGCATAGGTACCCAGCATATCTTCCTTCTGACCGGGAAATGTCCAGCAGGCACTGGTGAATGCGTGATCTGCGTAGCCGCTTTCGAAATGATACCCAGGGAATCTGACATCCATCTTGTTCACCAGAGTATGGAGAAGCTCATCGATGGGAAGCACAGAATAGTCCTTGGTGTCACCGGAATGCGTTGCAGACACTTTTTCATCCCGGACAAGCAGCAAAGCGTCCGAAGAATGGACGGCCAGGCAGGCGTTCAGAACGTCCGCAAGCTCTTTGCGCTTCAGTTTGGGAAGTGCGGTACCGCTGATTTTTGCACGGTCAAGCAGGGTTTTGTACGCTGTGGTACGGACAGGGAAAAGATCACCGCCTACCCGAAGCGCAAGCCCCAAATTCTCTGCAGTATCCGCAATGGCTTCCTCGCTGGTACCGGAAACAAATGCTGTGGGATCTCCGTAAAGCACAGAGGTTGTGTCCAACGGCTCCACGTGCAGTTCCTTTACCTTACAGCGGCGCCAGACAGATTCTTTTGACAGGCATTCGTGGTAGCGGAGCATTTCGCCAAAGGATGAGAAGGTGGTTGTGTAGTTGTCTTTGCAGGTTAACATGAGTAATTCTCCTTTCGTTTTTTTGGTAACCGAGAATATAACAAAAGCCAGCAGTCCCGAAGGATCCGCTGGCTTTATGTCCAATATGAATTTGGCAGGAAACAAAAAAAGTGCCATTCACCCAAAATGGGCAAATGACACTTCAGAAAATCGGATAAACTAACATTTCACTCTGGGTGAAACTCTGATACTACGATAGTATTATACCATATTTTCCTGCTATAGTCAAACGGTATCGGTTGAAAGGAGAACGATGGGAGCGCGGGACAACTTAAAGAGCAGCCCACTCCCCTCTTTTATCAGATTACGGAAAGTTTGATGCTGATGATCAAGATATCGTGAAGACCGACCAGGCAGCCGAATTCGTCAAGGGTCATATTCTTTGCTGACTGTGTATCGCCTGCGGTGAGGGTCGTTGTCTGCGTTTTCACCCTGCCGATGCGGTCCTTAAACTGATATTGGATCTCAGCATCATAGCCCAGCTTGTTCAACATCGCCAGGGCACGCAATCTGTTTCTGATGGTCTTGTGTCTTACCTGCTGAGAAGTGGCAAAACGCATGTACAGGGCAGTTTTCTTTCGCTTGATCATTATATTACCTCCAAAAGAATGCTTGATTAGTCGGTGTGGGATGCAATTAACTGCGGTATAAGGTCTCACAGTCACAAAGAATCACCAGTTCACCGCACATAGGGCATATTTCCCTGCTGCAGTTTTCGTGATGAAAACAACCTCGATACACTCCACAGTCATCGCATCTTCGTGTCTGCCAGTCATATTCCTCGTCGCCAAAGCGTACCCGGTCCAGAAGGATTCCGTTGCATTGGATTCTCCTGCAGGAACATCCATCAGATATGGGAATCCTCTGATTACACAGGGTACATTTGCCGGCAGCTTGTCTATTGTGTTTCTGAGAGAGATCTATCATGAAATGTCCTCCTTGAATCTAGGAACATATGAGAGAATTACAGAGAAATATCTACAGAACGCTTGCGTCCGGGGCCACGGGTACAACCGCAACTCTTGACTTTCTGGTTCAGTATTTTGGTCAGTCGAATATACGATTGTGTGCCGCAACTGCACCGGCATTGTATTGTTTTACGATTACTCGGATCCCTTCCCATTGGTCCGATCACAGTAAGCTTACCGACAACGGTACCAGCCAGTGCTTCCACTACCTTTCGATCGTCCTCTTCCCGGGTAGCATTCATTTTTAAGTGAACAGCTGCTTTGATTTTTTCGCCGCGATCACATCCGCAGCAGAGGGATTCGCCATTACGTAGTTTTGTTGCGGAAACGTATCTCTCGTTTCCGCAGGTACATTTACACAACCACCGGATATGTCTGTCCTTACCCTGAATGTAATCGTCCAGAACCGTCCATTTGCCAAAAGTCTTTCCTGCTAAATTCTCCATAATGAAACCTCACATAGAAATAATAAAAGGGAGCAAATTGCTCCCATAAATGCGTGAAAATTGATTGTTTACATATGATAATCGATAGATACCAAGACATCATCTGCATCCAGGTCATCTATGTACTGCTGAATGGTTTCTTCCCAGGTAAGAGCCAAATGCTGATCATTTTCCGGAGATTCATAGTCATGCCCCTGGGCAAGCCAATCATCTTCATCAATAAGATCACAGAAGTACACCGGGAACTGTCTGCCATCAGCAGCAGAACACCGCGCAAGAAACATCTCTTCCGGTTCGCCTATTTTGTAGATCAGCGTCAGAAAGCTGTATACACAGCCGTCTTTGACGTGCAGGTATTTTTCCTGCTCCATGGAACCGGCAATAAACATCGCTTCCAGTTCCCGGAATTTCTTTTTTGCCTGCTGAAGATACCAGTCTTTCATAGCATCCCACTCAATATCTTTTTTTCGGGCTGCAGATACCCACATATACCCTTCCGGACATGGGAACTCTTCATTATCGTTTCCCCAACTGTGCTCGCCGAAGGAGTATTCTGTGCAGGTATCTTTTACAAGGAAAGTAACCGGCCATCTACCGCCAATCTGGTACCAGTCCCACATTGCATTGGGATTACAGTAGTAGCCGTAACCGCCGGTCGCCTCATCATACTCGTAATTGCAGTAATCCGTAGCATATTCGTGCATGGTCTTATACAGCTTCTTAAACGGACAATCCGGCATCGCACGCATCTTTTTTGCTTTATGCGTGCGCTTAAGATGCTGTAAGGGACCAGCTTTTTTCTGGAATACCTGACCATTTTGAATCTCGAATTTCCCCCAAACACTAGAGTCGTACATGCTGACGATTCTGCCATCAGGAAGGCGCACACAGTCACAGGACCGGCTTTCATAGCCGGATTCTACATCGCCCTTCTGGTCACAGAACTCGTAACAGTCCTCACTCTCACTGCCATACGGGTGCATCAGATCTTCTATTCTGTGATAAACCTCTCTGGAAAAGCTGTTAAGCTGCCCCTTTAACTCACGGATAAAAATCTGCCGCATGATGTTTTTGGGACCGATTTGCTCCATAAGTTCCAAAGAAGCCAGCTCGTTTACGACTCTTGCAGTTTCTTCCGGATTTTCCTCAACCTGAGGAATCCGCAGAACTGCCAAAGAATGAAAATGCATAGTTAATTCCCTTTCTGTCTTTATTAGGACAGATGG